>JALWYS010000070.1 GCA_027003115.1 Deltaproteobacteria bacterium
GTCTGAATTTTTTTCTCACAAGAAAGGACACCCCTGATCCATCAAGGGCAGAAAAGGCGTCTTCATCCGTAAGGTCGTCCCCATAATAGGAACAGGCACAGTTTTTATCAAAATCCTCAAGGAGCTCCCTTACCACCCTGCCCTTGTCCACACCCCTGGTCCTTAGTTCAACCCCGCCGTCAAAGGCATTTACTTTTAAGTCTGAACCGGAGGAGACCTCTTTAAAAAATTCCGTTGCCTCTTCAAGGAGCCTGGCTGCACGGCTCTTCCCCATTCCCCTTACGTGAAAGGCCATGGAGCCGTGTTTTTCCTCAAGGCTCCTGCTTAGGCCCTCATGCTCTGCCCAGTCCTCAACCTGGTGAAACACCTCCCGTGAAACCCTTGAAACCGGGACCTGAACAAGGCGGCCAGAAGGAAGAAGCCTTTCCATTCCGTGTCCTCCCCATATCTCAACAGGCACGTCAAGGCCAAGGAGCTCCTTTACCTCCAGTGCGTTTCTTCCAGATATTATGACCACACGGTTCTTGCTGCTCTCAAGTATCCTGTCAAGTATCTGGGGAACTCCGGGATAGGGATACGCCTTGAGCCTTTCTGCCACAAAGGGTGAAAGGGTCCCATCGTAGTCGAGCATGAGAAGCCTTCTTGCCTGGCCCTCGGCCACCTTTTGCCAGAAGGCCTCCACCTTTTCCTTTTCCTTTAGTATCTTCAAGGTCTGGTAAGATCGATCCTGTCTTCAAGGCCATGGAAGATGGCTATCATGAGGGCCAGATACTCCCTCAAGTGGCGGGTCAAAAGGAAGTTTTCCCTGACAAACCGTTTAGCCCTTTGTCCCATGTCCATTCTCTTTTCAATGTTGTGGAGCAGATACCTTATTCTAAGGGCCGCACCTTCCGGGCTTCTCACCCTGAAACCCGTGTAATGGTCAATTACCTGAAGCCTTATTCCGCCAGTGTCTCCACCGATTACCGGCTTTGATTTCCACATGGCCTCTGTAACCGTAAGGCCAAAGCCCTCCCTGATGGATTTTTGGAGCACAATGTCCGCTGCACGCTGAAGGGCGTTTATTGTCCTGTGGGCATCTGGCGGCAGGACAAGCACGTGTATATCTGGGTCCCCCTCTGCTGCCTTCTGCACCTCTTTTAGAACGATTTCACCTTCCGGATCGTCAGATGCCCCACCGCCTGCAAGAACAAGCTGCATTGGAACGATTTTCCTTGCAATCCTGTAGGCTGCAATAACACCAAGGGGATCCTTGAACCTGTCATAACGGGAGACCTGAAGAATTATTGGCAGGTCAGGATCAAGGCCAAAACGCTCCCTCACCCCTTCTACCTCATCTTTGGGTAGCTCCATGTTTTTCTCACTCAAAGGGTCGATACTTGGCGCTATTATATACTGGGGATGAGGAAGGGGTTGGACGAACTGGGCAGTGGAAAAGATACTGGCGTCGTAATCGCAAACTATTCTCCTTAAGAATTTCCATACCGGCCTGTAAGGACGGCTGCAATCTATGTGACACCTCCAGACCCACTTGCCCTTCCTGTCAGCAATGTTTTCGAGAAGCGCTGCAGGCTGAGGATCATGTATGAACACGAAATCGGCATCCCTAAGCTTGTCCCTTAGTTTCTCGGCGTTTTGGGCGTTTACTTGCAGATACTCCTGAAAGGCCTCGTCACTAAGCACAACGGTGTTTCCCTGGATGGCATTGTGAAAGCCCTTTGTGCATTCAAAAAAGGAGGGCGTGCCCTCTATGACCTCCCAGCTTGTATCAATACCAAGGGCGTTCATCATTGGAACAATCTTGGCAAGAAGCTCAGCCACCCCACCTCCCTGTCTCGTGGAGTTTACGTGAACTACCCGCATGCCCTTAAGCTGGGAAGACAACTGACGCA
>JALWYS010000071.1 GCA_027003115.1 Deltaproteobacteria bacterium
CCCCTAATGATGTTTCAAGCAGCGTGATCAAGGCCCTTGACGCCTCGGATGAACCTGTCATTGTCCCATCCTTTGTATACAAGAACGTCTTTGCAAGTTATATTCACATCCACTTTGAGAGCAACAGAAACGTTGCGTTTAGTTTTGTAGAGGCATGCAGGAAATACGCTGAGAGTGATTTCAAGACTTAGATCCCTTATCAAGGATATTGTTGTCAAATGGGTTAGGTGGGTAACCAGACGCCCCTGGGCCGTTATGGCCATTGGTATCCTGGCTGCGATCTTCTGCGGAATCTACTCGGCACGCCATCTTGGTGTAATAACAGACACCTCTGTGATGCTCTCAAAGGAACTAAAGTATCTCAAGGTATATCGCCATTTCAAAAGGGAGTTTCCCCACTCCTACAACCAGATAGTCATTGTCTTGGAAGGTATAACCCCGGATATTTCAATGGATGCACGGGATCGCTTGGCCTCTGCCTTGAGGAAAAGGCCTGACCTTTTCCCGTGGGTGTATCTGCCAGGAGACGACGTCTTTTTTAAGAAAAACGGCCTTCTTTTTCTCTCAGTGGATGAGCTTGATGAGCTTGCAGACAACCTTGCAAAGGCCCAGCCCATTCTTGCAAGCTTGGTGGAGAACCCTGACCTGGCAGGTTTTTTTTCTATCCTTTCTGACGCCCTTGTTGAGATGAGAAAAGGGGAGAAGATAGAGCTTGAAAGGGTGTTCAAGGAGCTTGATGCTACCTTTTACGCCCTGGAAGGAGGGCGCTTTTACCAGATGTCCTGGGTTCGTCTCATGTCAGGTGGCTCTGAAAAAGGGCCATCAAGGCAAATAATTCTTGTGCAACCTAGGGTCAACTATGAGTCCATTCTTCCTGGCAAAAGGCCCATTGAGGCCATAAAGCATATTTCAAACTCCCTGGGCCTTATTCCTGAGCGGGGCGTAACCGTTATGCTTACAGGCGACATCCCCATGCAGTACGACGAGCTAAGAAGCGTTACAAAGGGCGCAAAGCTTGCCGGAATGCTATCCTTTGTGATGGTGGCGGTGGTGCTCCTTTCAGGCCTTGGCTCCATGAGGCTCGTCCTTGCCACTCTGGTCTGTCTTGTCATGGGGCTTGTTTTTACTGCCACCTTCGGGGCCTGGGCCATTGGCCATCTCAACATGATCTCCGTGGCCTTTGCCGTGCTATTTATAGGCCTTGGGGTCGATTATGCCATCCATTACTGCCTGAGATACAGGGAGTTGCTCATAAGCGGTTTTGTTTCAGAAGATGCCCTCCTTCGGGCCTCTAGTGACGTTGGCCCCTCGTTGGTCCTTTGCGCAATAACCACAAGCATAGGCTTTTACAGCTTCATGCCAACGGACTTTTCAGGGGTTGCAGAACTTGGACTGATTTCCGGCACGGGAATGTTCATAGCCCTTTTTTGTAATTTCACCTTTCTTCCTGCAATGATAAGCCTTTTTCCCCTAAAGGGCACATCGAGACAGCCTTACTACGTGACCTCGGACCGTCACCCAATTTTTTTGCGCCTCACATCATGGCCCTATAGTAATGCAAGACTCATAAGGGTGGTTGCAGTTGTTATTACTGTGTTTTCCCTGTTTTTCGTTCCCAAAGTCGGGTTTGATTCAAATCCCATAAACCTTAGGGATCCAAATGCAGAATCCATCAGGGCCTTTAAAAAGCTCCTTGAAGATCCACATGGCTCCCCCTGGAGCCTGGAGGCCCTTGCAAAAACAAGAGTGGAGGCGGAAAAAAAGAGGGACCTTTTTGAAAGATTGCCAGTGGTGCGCCATGCCATAGACCTCTTTTCCTTTATCCCCAAAGACCAGGATGAAAAGCTTGATATCATAGACGACATGGGAATGATTCTAGGGCCCGTTTTGGAAGGAAATGTCACTATCAGATATGGAGATTCTAAGCGAGGGCTTTCCTCCATGAGACGCTTTGAAACGGAGCTTTCCCGCTCCCTTACCCTTTTTCAGCCTAGGAAGAGGCTGATAGCCGACTCCCTGGCGCAAAAGGTGCGCGCTTTTCTTGAAAGGGTGGACGTATTTGATACGAACATGAAGGAGCAGGAGATAAGAAGGCTCACCCGGGTGGTTCTTGGCTCCTTCCCGGCAAGGGTCAAGGAGCTAAGACTTGCCATGTCAGCAGGGCCCGTGACCTTTAAGAGTTTGCCAAAAGACCTAGTTTCAGAGTGGGTTGGTCTTGATGGAAGCTACAGGATAGAGGTTGTTCCCAAAAAGAACCCGAAAAACGACCAGGAGATAATGGCCTTTATTGAGGAGGCAAGGCAAGTTGACGGAAATGTCACAGGCTATCCCGTCCTGATAATAGAGGGGGGGCGGGCAGTGGTTAAGGCGTTCAAGCAGGCCTTTATTTACAGCCTCCTTTCAATACTTGTCTTGCTTCTTGTCCTTATGCCAAAAAAGAGGGACGCCCTTCTCATTCTATACTCACTTTTTCTTGCCGCGGCCTTAAGTGCTACCGTCATGGTGATCCTTGGAATGCCTTTAAACTTTGCAAACATAATTGCCCTTCCTCTGATTCTTGGGATTGGCGTCGATAACGGCATTCACATTGTTCATCGCCACAGACAGGCGCTTTCAGAACCTTCTTCGCTTCTTCAGACAAGCACGGCCAGGGCTATCTTTTTCAGCACCATGACAACCGTCAGCAGCTTTGGAAACCTTGCGGTCTCGCCACACGTGGGCATGGCGAGCATGGGTAAGCTTCTTACCATCGGCATACTCATGACCCTTTTGACCTCAATGATTGTAATACCTGCCTTTCTTTCGTCAAAGCAAAGGAGGGCAGGCCTAGGCAGGAGACCATGAAACATTTAAGGAGATATTATTATGATCTTTTTTCAACAGTCTATGACAGGGTCATTGCCCTTCACAGCAAGGACAAGAGCGCAAGGCTTAGGCGATTTCTCATAGAAAAGAGCACCTTTGGGCCAGGGCAGAAACTTCTTGATGTATGCACTGGAACAGGGGCAGTGGCCCTTGAGGCCGCAAGGTACTCAAGAGGTGAAGGTGTGGTTGTGGGAGTTGATTTTTCAATGGGAATGCTGAGGATGGCAAAAAGAAAGTCAAGGGGTCAGCTTTTTCCCATATTTGTCCTTTCAGACGTAACGGCCCTGCCCTTTAGGGAGGAGAGTTTCAATGTGGTCACCTGCTCCCATGCCATGTACGAGCTCAACCCTGAGACCAGGCGCAAGGGCCTTTCAGAATTCAGGAGGGTATTGGTACCAGGAGGCAGGTTCATAATGATGGAGCACACTGCTCCGTCTTCTCCTTTTGTACGATTCCTTTACAACATAAGGCTCATGACCATGGGTTCTTCCCGCAACAGGGCCTTTGCCAGGGATGAAAGGCCAGAGATGGCCCTTTTTTTCAAGGACGTGCGTCTTGAGCTTGCACCTGGGGGCCGTTCCAAGATCGTTTACGGCACAAAGGTGTAGTTTCAAGACGTGCTATTTTTCATTCAGTTCAATGCCGTAGTTTGAGATGAGTCTTCTTGCTGCAAGGGTGGCAAGAAGCATGGCACCAAGGGCATTTGATGCTGCGATCATGAACATGATGACGATCTGATAGGCTACTGCCTGCACAGGGGATGCCCCTGCAACGATCTGGCCTGTCATCATGCCCGGAAGGGAAACAATTCCGGCAACGGTCATGTTGTTGATTATGGGGATCATACCAGTCCGAACCGCCTGTCTCGCCCCCTCTATTACTGCCTCCTGACGTGTTGCACCAAAACAGAGCCTCAGCTCTACCTCCTGTTTTCTTGAGCGCAGATACTCAAGGAACCTGTCCAAACAGAGGCAGATGCCATTCAAGGAGTTGCCAAATATCATGCCGAAGATGGGGATAACGTACTGGGGGTCATACCAGGGCCGCACCTTTATTACCACCTGTGTGACAAGGAGTCCCACCACAAGGCTGGTGAAGGTCATTGTGGAAAGGGCATCCATGTTTATGCCCCGGTATTTGCTTTTGGATCTCCGCACTGCTTCCCTTGCAGCCATGACCAGCATGATGGCAAGCCACCCCATGACAAGAATGGGCGAGTTTATCTGAAATATCTTTTTGAGAACTATGCCAATGGCCCCAAGCTGCAACATGCATCTTGAGGCGGCCACTACCAGGGAACGCGTAAGACCAAGACGAAGGGAAACAGAAATGACAGAGGCAATTACAATGAGGCCAACTGCAAGAAAGAGGTCAAATGCCGAAAGTTCAATGTAGTGTCCCATCTTTAAGCCTCAAAACCGTGTCTGCCTGCCTGGCAAAGCGCTCCTGATGAAGAACACAGATGACAACTGCAGGCCTTTTTCGAGAAAATTCATACAACAGCTCATAACACACCTGAGCAAGCTCGGGCTCAAGCCCGGAAAGGGGCTCGTCTGCAAGAAGTACTGGAGGGGCCCATAGAAGGCCTCGAACCAGGGAAAGCCTGTGTCTTTCTCCTCCTGAAAGGCCGTTAACAGGGTGGTCAAGGTCAAAGTGGTCAAGGCGCACCCTTTTTAAAAGCACAAGGGCCTTTTTTTCGCTAAATTCTTTGCCCAGCGCGTTTTTAAAGGAAAAGGGAAATGCCAGGTTATCTCTTATGGTTCCTTCTATGCAAGGGGCATCTTGAAGAAGCAGAGTAACCTTTGACCTCCATTCCGGAAGTCTCTTATCTGGATAGGCGATGTTTCCGAGCCTTCTTTCTGAAACTCGCGCTTTGTTCAGTCCGCTAATGGCCTTAAGAAGGGAGGTCTTTCCCGAGCCCGATGGTCCCGTGATCACGCAGAGTGTTGGAGGGGTGAAGGAGATGGTTATACCTTTTAAAAGGCGTCTTCCCATGGGATCCGTGAAATCAATTGGGCCGCAATAAAGGCCCTTTACTTCTGAACCTTCCTTACTTGACTGGGTTTCATCCATACTTATCTTTTTAACAAAAAGAAGGTAAGGAGGTAAGCAAAAATGTTTGAAATTACTCCCTGGAAACCAATCTCAGAGCTTTCCAACCTCAGAAAGGAAATGGACAGGCTCTGGTCTGAATTCTTTGGCGAAGGTGAGGTAGCGCCAAGAACCGAAACGTGGGTTCCGGCCGTTGATGTTTCCGAAACCAAGGATGCGGTATTGGTAAAGGCCGAGATCCCAGGAATGGATCCAAAGGACATTGATGTCTCTCTTTCCGGAGATACCCTGATAATAAAGGGTGAGAAAAAGGAAGAGAAAGAGGAAAAGGACGAAAACTTTTACAGGGTAGAGATGAGAAGGGGAAGCTTTCAGAGGGCCATAAGGATTCCCGTACCCGTTGATAAGGACAAGATAGAGGCAAAGTATGAAAAGGGAATCCTCAAGATAAAGCTTCCCAAGACGGAAGAGACCAAGCCCAAGCAGATAGAGGTAAAGGTCTCATAAGTCTGGCAACAGACAAAGAAAGAAGAGAAAAGGGCGGATGTAATTCCGCCTTTTTTGTCAGCCCTTTATGAGGCTTCTGAGGAGCTTGCTTTTGCTTGGATGACGCAGTTTTTGAAGGGCCTTTGCTTCTATCTGGCGTATCCTTTCCCGGGTAACGGCAAAGTCCCTTCCAACCTCTTCCAGGGTCTTGTCTGAATCTTCACCTATACCGAATCTCATCCTCAGTATCTTTTCTTCCCTGGGTGAAAGGGTGGAAAGGGCAAGGCGGACCTGCCTGGTAAGGTTTGTGAGTATGGCCTGTTCATCAGGGGGAAGGGCGTTCTTATCCTCGATGAAGTCAAGAAGCTCGCATCCGTCTTCATCTCCCACAGGGCTTTCAAGGGATAGGGGTTGGTTTATGAGACGTAGTATGTTGTTGAGCTTTTTTTCAGGAATCTTCATGATTGAGGCTAGCTCTGAAGGAGTGGGTTCCCTTCCTTGTTCTGACACAAAGGCCTTTGTGATCTTGGCTATGCTGTTTAGAGTCTCCACCGTGTGCACTGGAATTCTTATGGTCCGTGACTGATCGGCAATGGCTCTGGTTATGGCCTGTCTTATCCACCATGTGGCATAGGTGCTGAACTTGTAGCCTTTTTTGTATTCAAATTTTTCAACCGCCTTGATGAGGCCTATATTTCCCTCTTGAATGAGATCTAGTAGGTGGAGGCCTTTGTTGACGTGTCTTTTGGCAATGCTCACAACTAGTCTCAGGTTGGCCTTTACCAGCCTTTCCCTGGCGTAGTTGGTGCGCTGGAGGGCGTTATAGTAGCTTCGAACCACCTCGTGAAGTGCGTCCTCGGAAAGGCCTGTTGAAAAGTAGAGTTCCTCCATGGTCTTGTTGGAAGAGTTTCTTATGAACTGCTCAAAACTGTTTCTGACCACCTGGAGAAACATCTTGTCTATACGGCCAGGTCCAAAAAGCTCCAGTATTTCTGTGGGTATCTGCCTTATGGCCTCTGAAATCTCCCCTCTTCTTTTATCGCTTAAGTTCTTCTTAATTTCCTTGAGGAGACTTTTTCGCTTCTCTTCAATTGCCTTTATCTTTTTTAGAAGGCTCTTTGTACTCTTGTAACCGGCAAATCTTTCTTCCTGGACTGTCCTGGTTGATTTTTCGTCGCCAAAGTCTGTTTCGTTCTTGGAAAGGCGTTTTAGTATATCCTCCACTACCTGTGGGATGTGCAAGGCGCAAAAGACGTAATTTTTTTCGCTCTCCTCAAGAAGATGGGCGACCTCTGCTTCCTCTTCCCGGCTAAGCACCTTTCCAGAGCTCATCTCCCTGAGATAAAGCCTGACCGGGTCGGTAATGGTTTTTGGAGGAAGACCATCAGACGACTCTGGTATCTCCTGCTCATCTAAAAGTCGTTGGGGGTGGGCAGGTAGAAACGTCTCGGCATCGTGGGCAATGTCCGAAGAAAGGGGAAAGTGTTCGTTTTTCATATCCCCTGCGGCATCCCCATCTTTTTCTTCTGGGTGCGTTTTTCCCTTTTTTCTCAGGGACATATACCCTCCGTTAGTTATGGCTTCTTATTATCTAAGGCTTTGTAGGCCTTTAAGCAACTCCTGGCAGTTGTCATTTTCTCCCTCATCCCTTAGTTGCTGAAGAAGCTGCATCCTTAGCGCCCGCTTTTTGCGATTGAGGCAGTAATTTTCAAGGTCTTTTACCATGCTTTCCATGTCGTCGCACGGAGGAAAGGCGGAAGTAAGTCTCATGGCAGTGGAACGAAGGGCAGGAACGTGCTCCAGTCGTTCATACAGCTCCGAAAGGTTGAGCCTGCCCGTCATGGAATAAAGGTGTGTCATTGCATTCCAAAGTTCGTTCAGTGTCCGATTTTCAAGCCAAAGCTCAGGGTTAACTTCTATGAATCTCTGGAGAAACTGCGGATAGCTGAGGAGAAAACCAATGATCTTTTCTTCCGCGCGGTTTGCTATCCTTGTCATTTTCGAATGGTGGTTCGAGCTGGTCTCAGCCTCCCTGGATGGTTTTTTGTAGGCGACCTTGAGCCCCTTTGTTCTTTGTGATTTTTCTTTTAGGTTTTGCCAAAGGCTCTCCTCTCGTACTCCAAGTTTTTGGGAAATATGGCCAATAAGCAAGGATTTTCTCACAGGATCCTTTACCATTGAGACGGCCTCAAGGGCCGAATCAATGGTTTTGAGGCGCCCCTCCGTATCTGAGCCGTAAAGATTTCTTCCAGTTTCAATCAGAAAGTCTATTCCCGATACCGCAGAATCAAGAAGTTTCAGAAGGGCATTGGGACTGTTTTTTCTTACAAAGCTGTCTGGATCTTCCTTTTCTGGAAGCACCAGAACCTTGGGTCTAATCTCCATCTTATAACAGATGGGAAGGGCCCGGGTTGCGGCCTTTAGTCCTGCCTGGTCTGCATCAAAGAGAAGAACCCAGTCCTTGGTAACGGCCTTCATCCTCCTGGCATGGTCCTCTGTAAGTGCGGTGCCAAGGCTTGCAACAGCCTGTCTTACGCCAAATTGCCACAGGCTCACCACATCCATGTATCCCTCCACCAGAAGGCCCCTGCCAGCCTTACGGATGGGGGATTTGTTCTGAAACAGGCCATAAAGTATCTTGCCCTTGTGGTATATGGGGGATTCAGGGGAATTGATATATTTTGGCTGCTCCTCCTGGCCAGGCAGTCCTATGGTTCTAGCACCAAAGGCCACCACGTCCCCTCTGTGATCCTTTATTGGAAAGATTATTCTTCCTCTGAACCTGTCGTACCAGCCAGGCGCATTTGTTCGTTTTATGATAAGGCCTGCCTGCTCGGCAAGTTCAAGATTGAGGCCCTTGTCATTTAAAAAAGCAATGAGGCCATCCCAGGAGTCTTCGGCCCAGCCAAGTCCAAAGGCCTCTATTGTATTTTCATCGAGCCCTCTTTCTGCCAGATAGTCCCTTGCCGCCTGGGCAGATGACGAGTCCCTTAGTTGTTTCTGAAAGTATTCTGCAGCAGTAAGGGTGATATCTAAAAGCCTTTCTGAAAGCTCTTTTTTCTTCTTTGCTGCCTTTGATACAGGCCTTTGGGGAATGGTGATGCCGTAACGCTGGGCAAGGCTTTTGGCAGCCTCCTTAAAGGATAAGCCTTGGACCTTCATGAGGAACTTAAAAATGTTTCCTCCCTCACCGCAGCCGAAACAGTAAAAAATCTGTTTGTCTTCGTTGACGGTAAAGGAAGGGTCCTTGTCCGGATGAAATGGACAAAGCCCAACCCAGTTTTTGCCCCTTTTCTTTAATGGTACAAATTCCTGGACAACCTGCCTGATATCGGCTGTTTCACGAATGTTTTGAAGGACGTCTTCAGGAATGTAACTCATGGCCTTTAGTGGATTTCCCCTTTTTAACCTGTTTTCTCGAAAAAACGGGAAAGGGCATAGGACAGGTCCCTTGGTATCCTGGTAAGCCGTCCGTCAGTGCCTGCTGCCACATGCCTGGTATTTCCAGTCACCAGCAATTTCCCGTCCCTTTTTATCTCATAGCAAAAGGTAAGCGTTACCCTGGATGCGTCTTCTAGGGCTGTTCTTATCTCAAGAAGATCGTCATAGAAGGCAGGGGCCTTGTAGCGAATATGTGCCTCAACAACAGGGAAAAGCACGCCCGACTCCTCAAGTCTTCTGTAGGGCGTTCCAAGTACGTTTCTCATCCATTCGGTTCTTCCCATCTCAAAGAGCCGCAGGTAGTTGGCGTAGTAGACAACTCCGGCCCTGTCCGTATCTCCATAGATTACTCGGTAAAAAACGGGCTCTCCCCACCTGGGTGCCCTTTCCTGGCTCATGAATCCCCTCGTCCTACTTTTTCTTTTTTGGGTCAAGCTCAACGTATCTTGGCTCTGCTCCAATGAAATGTGGAAAAAGCCTGTGACCTTCCTCGAAAAATATGCCAGATTTTTCAGCCCAGTCTTCGTCAAAGGAGACCTCCGGATTATCCTTTACGTCCAGACTGTCATAAATGACAAAGGGCACAGGCCCCCTGGCATGGGTTCTTACAGATACAGGGGTGTAATGGTCAGTTACCACAAGGAGCCTGAATGTGCAGTCCATGTTCTTTAGTCCGTCAAAGACCGTGCCAACCACTTCCTTGTCAAACCGTTCTATTGCCTTGATCTTTTCCTGGATGTCTCCCATGTGGCCAGCCTCGTCCGGTGCCTCCACATGTACGATTACGATGTCCTTTTCCTTGATCTCATCAAGAGCGGTCTTTGCCTTTGCATGGAAATCCGTATCCAGAAAGCCTGTTGCTCCTGGCACCTTAGGAGTGGAAAGCCCTGCCCAGACGCCAAGGCCCTTTATGAGGTCAACCGCCGCAATTACTGAGCCTTCAAGGTCGTATTGCTCTGGGATGGTGGCTATTACAGGTTTTCTGCCCTGACCCCAGGGCCATATGGCATTTGCAGGCCTCTTACCCTGTTCAATGCGCTTGATGTTTATGGGGTGACGGTGAAAGAGATTTATGGCCTTTTTCAACACCTCGTAAAGAAGTGGTTCTTCTTCGTAGACCCGCCATGCCTCCGTAACGTCATGCCCTGTGTAGTCGTGTGGGGGAACCGTTGCAAGCCCCTCAGGGCCACCCCTCCAAAGGAGGAGATGACGATAGCTTACACCTGGAAAGAGTTCAAAGGAGCGGCTTTTTACTATCTGGGCAAGCTCGTTTATTAGCACTAGAGCCTCTTCCGTGGAGATGTGCCCTGCGCTGTAATCGTCCATGAAGACACGCCCGTCCCTGAAACCCAGGGTAACGAGGTTACATCTGAAGGCAACGTCCTCAGGGTTCATCTTTACGCCCATGGCCGCCGCCTCCAAAGGGCCACGGCCCGTGTAATACTTTTGAGGGTCATAGCCCATAAGGGCCATATTTGCCACATCGCTTCCTGGAGGAAGTTCATCGGGTATGGTTTTTACCAGGCCGAATTCCCCAAGCCGTGAAAGGAGGTCCATGAAGGGGGTCCTTGCCGCCTGAAGGGCCGTCTTGTTCCCTAGTTCTTTTACTGGAAAATCGGCCATGCCGTCACCAATTAAGATGACGTACTTTTCAACAGGATGAGAAATTGGCTCCTTTTCTTCCTGGAGGTCCTGGTTTTCTTTTAGAGCTTTGTCGTCTGCCATGGCTACGATTCCTCCAATGCCTTCATGTCTTCTATACGGATAATCATGGTTTCATCAAGAATGAAGTCCTGGGAGTCAATTTCCCTAAGCGCCTTTTTCACCTTGCCTTCCTGTGCCTCGTGGGTGAGCATTACTATGGGGACTGAAGAGGCCTTGGTAGCTCTGCCTTTTTGCACCACAGAGTGTATGCTTATCTCCTCGTTTCCCAGAATGCCAGATATCTTTGAAAGTACTCCGGGTCTGTCCATAACGGTGAAACGAAAGTAGTACTTGCACCATATGGACTCAACAGGCTTGATGGAAGGGGCAGCTATGGAGTCAAAGGGCTTGGAAAGGGCAGGGACCCTTCCGGTACAGCCACCAATAATGTCCCTGGCGATGTCCACTATGTCTGCGACTATGGCGCTTCCAGTGGGCATCTGGCCTGCGCCCATGCCGTATAGCATTACCTTTCCAACACTGTCTCCCACGAAATAGACTGCATTAAAGGCGCCGTTAACCTGGGAAAGGAGGTGGTCCTTTGGAATCATGGTTGGATGTATGCGAACGTCCACCATGTCCTGGCTGTTTTTTTTGCCTATGGCAAGAAGCTTTATGCTGTAGCCGAGCTCGGTGGCAAAGGAGATGTCAAGGGGTGTTATCTTTGAGATGCCCTCGGTGTATATGTCGTCAAGGCCAATCCTTTGGCCAAAGGCAAGGGTGGACATGATGGCAAGCTTGTGTGCAGTATCTATGCCCTCTACATCATAGGTGGGGTCAGCCTCTGCATAGCCAAGCTCCTGGGCCTGTTTAAGCACGTGGTCAAAGGCAAGGCCCTCCATGGTCATCCTGGTGAGGATGTAATTGGCAGTCCCGTTCATGATCCCAAGGACAGTGTTTACATTGTTGGCCACAAGACCTTCTTTGAGGGCCTTTATGCATGGAATGCCTCCGCCAACGCTTGCCTCAAATCCAACTTCCACACCTTTTTTTGAGGCGGCCTCAAATATTTCAAACCCATGGGTGGCAAGGAGGGCCTTGTTGGCAGTAACAACGTGTTTTTCTTTTTCTATGGCTTGAAGGATGAAGGTCTTGGCAGGTTCGATGCCACCGATGAGTTCCACCAGAATGTCGAGTTCAGGGTCATCTATGAGCTGGTTGATATCTGTGGTGAGGATTTCATCTGGGACTTGGAAGCCCCTGTCAGAGGTTATGTCCTTGTCACATATCCATTTGAGGTTGATGGAAGTGGAGGTCCTTTCTTTAAGAAGGTTGTTTTGCTCAAGAAGAATTTTGGCGGTTCCGCTTCCAACTGTTCCAAAACCCACAATTCCTACATTGACAACGTCTTTCATCTTTTACCCCGCGACTAGATAAATATTGGCCCGAAAGAAGTATGGATTGGCACGGTTACTCTAAACACTTATCAATCTTCGGGCAACCCTTGGCAAAACCATGGAACTGCAAAATCAAACCAGGAGCACTGTCTTGACTGGCTCTTTTTTACAATAACAATGAAAATGCCGATAAACATGCTGTGAATTCCTTTAAAAAGCTGAAAGGCAATCGCCCTGAAAACCTCGCTCTACTACTGGCGATTCTGTGGTTATTGGTGATTACTGTGCTTCGTTTCACCTTGCCGGGTGCGCCCTTGAAGGAAGCCAGGTTAAAGATTGGTTTTTTGCCAATAACCTGTCACCTTCTTCTTCCAGTGGCTATGGAGAGGCTTGGGTTCTTCAAGAAACACGTCCTGCCAGTAAAGTTCACATCCTGGCCAGACATGATCGAATCGGTAAAGGGTGGTGAGCTTGATGCCGCCCTTATTCTTGCACCCATAGCCATTTCCATGATGGATCAGGGGGTTCCGGTGGAGATAGCCCTCCTTGGCCACAGAAATGGGACCGGCCTCGTTGTCTCAAGCAAAAGACCCATAAGTCAGGTCAGGGAGTTCGAGGGTAAGACAGTGGCAATACCTATCAGGTACAGCACCCAGAATCTTGCCCTTTTGTCACTACTTGAGAAAAATCATGTGGATATACATAGGGTAAAAAGGGTGGAGCTTCCTCCCCCTGACATGCCTTCTGCCCTGGCCTCCGGAGCCATTGATGGCTATATCGTAGGCGAGCCTTACGCAACACAGGCAAGGCTCCTGGAAGTTGGAAAAATCCTTCGAAATATCTCTTCCATCTGGCCAGGTTTCATCTCAAGTGTGCTCATTATCAGAAAAGACGCCCTTAAAAAAAATCAAAAACAGATGGATTGCCTAATCAAAGGGCTTTATCTCCAGGGGCAGTGGATAGAACATAATCGAAAACTTGCTGCAGACATGGGTGCAAGGTTTTTCGGCCTGAGCAAGAAACTTATTGAAACGGTTCTCCTGTCAAGGCAGGTAAGCTACAAAAACATTTTGCCAAGGAAGGAGGAGTTTCAAGATATAGGCAGAAAAATGGTGAAATACGGCCTTTTAAAAAGGGTTCCCAAAATAGGTACTTACGAGAAATGGCACTAAAAAAGAGCGTTCTTTTTTTCATATTACCTTTGACCCTTCTCATGTGGCAGGTGGTTACGACCCTTTTGAATGTGCCTGAGTTCATGTTCCCAAGGCCTCTTTCCGTGGTAAGGGCCCTTTGGCAGATGCTTCAAAATGGGGAGCTTTACACAAACACCATCTCAAGTCTGTTCAGGGTGACATGGGGATTTTACATTGCCGTTGTAACTGCAGTGCCCCTTGGCTTGCTTATTGGAAGACAAAAATATCTCCGTTCTGTCCTTAACCCTCTTATCCAGTTTCTAAGGCCCATCTCCCCGCTCGCCTGGATTCCCATGGCCCTCATATGGTTTGGAATAGGTGATAAACCAGCCATTTTCCTCATATTTCTATCCTCTTTTTTCCCACTGGTGGTCTTCACTACGAGTTCAGTACTCAACATTCGCACCACCTATCTTCGGGTTGCTGAAAATTTCGGGCTTAGTGGCATGAAATTTTATACAAGGGTCATCCTGCCTGCAGCCTTGCCCGAAATAATTACGGCGCTGAGGATCACCCTGGGAACGGCGTGGCTTGTCATAGTTGCAGCAGAGATGATAGCCGTAAAATCAGGCCTTGGGTACCTGATAATGGATGCAAGGAATTCCCTTCGCATGGACATGGTAGTTGCAGGAATGGTAGTGATAGGAACAGTGGGGCTGATCCTTGACTACATGGTAAGGCTTCTAGAGAGAATGCCCAGTGTTGAGTGGAGCAGGAAGAGACGTTGAAAAAGGTAGAGGTAAATCGTCTTAAAAAGTCCTACATAGAGAGAAGGACAAAGAAGCGTTTCCTGTCCCAATGTAGCGCCTACGAATACTGTAAGGTTCTTGACGGGTTGACTTTTTCCATTTCTTCAGGTGACTTTGTCTGTTTCATAGGGCCTTCTGGATGCGGAAAATCCACCATGTTCAGGATAATCTCTGGCTTTGAAAGACCTAGCAGTGGAAGCGTGCAAATAGATGGAAAAGAGGTAACAGGCCCAAGCAACAAACATGTCTGCGTTTTCCAGGAAGACGGGCTCTTTCCGTGGCTTACTGCCAGGCAAAACATAGCCATGGGAATGGAAGAGGCCTCAAGTAAAGAGGCCTTGGAGGAGATAGAGGAGTACCTCGAGCTAGTAGGGCTTTCAGGCTTTGGAGACCATTATCCCCATGAGCTTTCAGGAGGCATGAGACGACGGGCAGAGGTGGCAAGGGCACTTATTACAAACCCGGATATACTTTTCATGGACGAACCCTTTGGTGCCCTTGATTTTGTGACAAGGCTACAGATGAGGGAGGAGATGGTGAATGTTCACCAGATGTTTGATATGACGATTCTTTTCATTACACACGACATTGACGAGGCCCTGCAGCTTGGGGACAGGATAATAATGCTGAGTCAGAGGCCAGCAAAGGTGGCCTGGGACATCAAAATTGATGAGCCGCATCCTAGGGACCTTTCCACAGGGGATTTGAGAAGGCTTAGAAAGGAGATCTACTACAGGATGGGACTTCATGTTGCCCTTTAATTATCCCTTTAGAAGCCACTGTTCTATCTGCGCCTTGGAGGGAATCTTGCCGGCACTTACCACCTTTTCTCCAATAACAAGGGCAGGGGTCTTATCCACCCCGTAGCGTAATATTTCGTCCTTGTCTGTCACATGATATATGTCTGCAGCAATGCCCCTTTCAGACATTATTTCAAGCACCAGTTCCTCAATGCGATTGCATCCCACACACCCTGGCCCAAGAATCCTCACGGTCAGTGCATCGCAACTTTCTTCCTTGTCTTCAAGCAGTTTTTCAAAGGCAGCCAAGTAGTCAGACCTGCTTGAGGAAGGTACGTAGTTCTTTTTCTTTACCATGTTAAGAAGCTCCACTGCCGCTTGATGTTTGTCCAGCCCCTCTTTTTCCATTAGTTCCTTGACCTTGCTTACTGCCAGCTCAAGGCCAAATATGCCCACAGGCTTTCCCTTTATTTTTACTATGTTTGCCATATTACCTAGCCCTCAAGAGGATTTTTATTGGAGTAAGAGGAATATCCAGCTCTTTTCTGAAAAAGTTACCCAGGTAGCGTTTGTAGTGCTCAGGAAAGAGTTCTGGATAATTTGCAAAAAAGGTAAAGGTTGGAGGCGCTGTTCCAGTTTGGGTTACATAGAAAAGTTTGAGATAGTGCCCCTTTGTGACAGGGGGATTTTTTCTTAGCATAGCCTCCTTCAGTATCCTGTTCAGGCGGCCTGTTGTCTCCTTGTATGTAAAGTCATGGTAAACCTGCTGTATAAGGGAAAAGAGTTTGCTTACGTTCTTGCCAGTTAGTGCTGAAACATTTAAATGTGGTGCATAGGGCACCACCTTTCCAAGTAGCTTTGCCTCCTCATTAAGCAGGCGCCTTATTTTGGGATCGTCCTTAACCAGATCCCACTTGTTGAAGACGGTTATACAACCCTTTCCATGTTTGGCAGTGTAACCCACAAGGCGCTTGTCCTGGTCCGTAATCCCTTCTGATGCATCAAAGACGCATACGCATATGTCACTATCCTTTATGGAATCGAGGGACTTGATGGCGCTAAATTTTTCTATCTTGTCCTTCACCCTGGATTTTCTCCTTATTCCTGCAGTATCCACGAATATGAGCGGACTGTGGCCAGGCATTTCAACCAGGCAATCTATGGCATCCCTGGTGGTGCCTGGAATGTCAGAAACAAGCATCCTGGGCTGACCAAGTATTCTGTTTAGTATTGACGATTTTCCAACGTTTGGCCTGCCGATGATGCTTACTCGAAGGGGCTGGTTGGCGCGCACAGAAGTTGGGGCCTTCTCCCCACTGGAAACGTTTTCATCCTCTTCTTCAGTGTCTTGAGGCTGAAGGCTTCCCTGATCAAAGGACATGTTAGTTTCCACAAGACTGCATATCTTTTCCTTGAGTGTGGCTATTCCCCTTCCAGTTTTGACAGAAAGATCAAGCAGGTCTTTAACACCTGTTTCAAAAAATTCAGAAAGCACCACAGCCTTTTGTTTGGAATCTATCTTGTTTACAATGGCCAGGAACGGCTTCCTGGATCGCCTTGCAAGATCCAGGAGTTCAATATCATCAGGGGTAAGACCCTGGCTGCCGTCAAAGAGGACCAGGAGCAGGTCAGCCTCCTCAATGGCCCTTTTGGTCTGCTCTTTGACACCTTCTGCCAATGGATCATCCATGTCAGAGGCAAGCCCTCCAGTATCAATGAGGATTACCGAACAGCGGCCAAGTTCTGCCCTGGCATACCTTCTGTCTCGTGTAAGCCCAGGGGTTTCTGCGACAAGGGCCGACTTTGTCCTGGTGAGCCTGTTGAAAAGGGAGGATTTTCCCACATTGGGCCTTCCTATAAGGGCAACCCTGGGTACGGATGGTTCCAAAGCGATTTTGTTCAACATGATAAAATTTGTAATATCTTTTCAAATATAATAATATTGCAATATTCAACCTGTTTGAGACACTTGAAAGATAGTGGTTTTTCTTCAGGCTTCAAGTGAGTTTCTTCCTGCTTGTGGCAAGATTTTTAAATATCTAGCCAGCTGTTGTTTATTAACATTTTTTCAACAAGAGGTTTTGATTGGCGGAGGAGTTAAAAATGTCCAAGAAGGCAGTAATTATACTTGCACCTGGTTACGAGGAGCTTGAGGCAGTAGCCGTCGTGGATATCTTAAGGCGTGCAGGCATTGATATAAAGATTGCTGCAGTGGAAAATGGTCCGGTGCCTTCTGCGCGTGACGTCAAGATAGTTCCTGATGTGACCCTGGATGAAATTAGAGATGAAAAATTCGACCTGATCATACTCCCAGGTGGAATTGACAGCACAGAGGCCCTGGCAAAGGATGAGCGGGTGGTAGGCATGCTCAGAAATCAGCTTGAAGAGGGGCGCATGGTAGGGGCAATTTGTGCAGCCCCAACTGTCCTTGACAGGCACGGTATGAGTGAAGGCCGCAAGATCACTTGTCATCCGGTTTGCAGGGAGGCGGTTAAGCAGTCGCAACTTTCAGATGAGAGAGTCGTATCAGACGGATTCCTTGTCACCAGTCAGGCCCCGGGCACGGCCCTTGAGTTTGCCCTGAGGCTGGTTGAGCGTCTTGAAGGAACGGAAAAGATGAACGAGGTTAACAAGGGCGTCCTGGCAAGGCTTTAACTAGAAAATATATGGCAGAAAAAACGGCAGAAAAAAAGAAGAAGAAAAAGCGCGGCAGGCCGAAGGCCAAGAAAAAAAAGGCCACCCGTAAGAGGGCAAAAGTCCCGGCTGTAAACCAGACCAAGGACATCATACCCTTAGAGGCAGACAATCTTCAAAGGTATCTTGCCGAGATAAACAAGTATCCTCTCCTTACCAGGGAAGAAGAAGAAAGGCTTACAAAGGCATATTACGAAACCAGGGACCCGGCCATTGCCCGAAAGATTGCCACAGCAAATCTTAGGCTTGTGGTAAAGATTGCCCTTGATTTCCAAAAGTTCTGGATGCAGAATTTCCTTGATCTGGTGCAGGAGGGGAATGTTGGCCTTATGCATGCCATCAAAAAGTTTGACCCTTACAAGGGGGTGAAGTTTTCTTATTACGCCTCCTTTTGGATCAAGGCATATATTCTCAAGTTCATCATGGACAACTGGCGTCTGGTAAAGATTGGCACCACCCAGGCCCAGCGAAAGCTTTTCTATAATCTCAACAAGGAAAAGGAAAGTCTCAGGGCCCTTGGTTTTGAGCCTGTCCCAAAGCTTATTTCCAAAAGGCTCAACGTCTCCGAACAAGACGTCATAGACATGGAACAGAGAATGGGTTCCTGGGAGGTCTCCCTTGATGCGCCAGTAAAACACGACTCTGAAGACAGCTATATGGAATTTCTTCCCAGTAAGGAGCCAGCCATAGAGCAGGTCGTTGCCAACAGGGAGATGTACGAAAGGCTTCAGGAAAAGCTCAAGGAGTTTGCAGCTACCTTGAAGGACAGGGAAAAAATCATTTTTCACGAAAGACTCATGGCTGAAGAACCAAAGACCCTGCAGGAGATTGGTGAAATGTTTGGGGTCTCAAGGGAGAGGGTCCGCCAGATAGAGTCCCGTTTGAAGAAAAAACTTGGTAAGTTCCTGGAAACCAGCCTGCCAGATATTGTTCCTAGCGCAGAATCCGCTTAATCAACCCATATGGCAACATCAATGAAAAAATATTCCAAGGAGATGGTGATAATGCACCTTTTGTTGCTGACTCCTCTTATGTGGATGCTCATGTGTAGTCCGGTTCTGTCCACGCCTTTAGAGTCCAAATCAGGCTCATATACAGCATACATGATGGGGCTAAGGGAGGAGTTGGACGGTAACCTGCTTGAGGCCAGCAACTGGTACAAAAAGGCGTACGAGCTCGATCCTGGCTCTGCGGACGTGCTAAAGGCCCTGGCCAAGGTCTCCATAAGACTTGGCCGGCTGGATGAGGCCCAGGAATGGATACAAAGGGCACTGGAGCTCAACCCGGACGACCTGGATCTTTTGCTGCTGCTGTCCAAGATACTGATTCACAGGAACAAAACCAAGGATGCCATGGAAGTCCTGGAGGAGGTGGTGGCAAAGGACCCAAACAACGAACAGGCCCTTCTTGTTCTTGGAACTCTTTACGCAGAGTCTCATAGGTGGAACAAGGCAAAGTCTGTGCTTGAAAAGGCGGCGAGCCTGAACAGCCAGAAGTCCTTCATGGCCTATTACTTTCTTGGGAAGATGGCCAAGGACAGGGAGAATTACAAAGAGGCGGAAAGGTTATTCAAACTCACCCTGGAAAAAAACAGCTTCTTTACACCCGCCCTTTTTGAACTTGCCGATGTCTATGAAAGACAGGGCGAGGTGAAAAAGGCCATTGATACCTACGAATCTGTTATTTTAAGGCAGCATGACAATATCAAGGCCAGACAAAGGCTCCTTTTTCTATTGCTTGAAAATGGAAAAGAAAAAGAGGCACTAAAGCAGATAAAGATACTAAGAAAGATGGCCAAGTCTGATGCCAATGTGCAGTTCAGGCTTGCCCTGGTCCTTCTCCAGTTGGACAGATCCAAGGAGGCCCTTGAAATTCTCCAGGGGCTTCGGAACAAAATGAAGGATAAACCCCAGGTGAATTTTTATCTGGCCCTTGCCCTAGAGCGTCTTGGAAGGGACAAGGAGGCAGCCCAGATATATTCTTCCATACCTCTAAATAGTGAGACAGGTGTAGATGCCGTAATAAGGCTTTCAAAGATACTATCAGAGCAAGGGAAAAAGGCCGAGGCGGCTTCCACCCTGGAAAAGGCCATCTCCCAAAAACCAGAAAGGGTGGACCTCTACACTGCCCTTGCCTCCCTCTATGAAAAAAGTGGCAAACCACAAGAGGCAGTAAAGGTCTTGAAGAGGGGGATTAAGAAAAATCCCAAGAACAAGGCCCTTGTAATGAGCCTTGTCATGTTACTTGACAGCCTTGGCAAGAAACAGGCGGCAATTGAATACGCCAAGACCATTCTTAAGTGGGATCCAGATTACGTGCCTGCCTTGAATTACATTGGCTATACCTATGCTGAGTTGGGGACAAACCTTGACGAGGCAGAAAGGCTGCTTAAAAGGGCGGTGGCACTTGTTCCAAAAGATGGTTTTGTTTCCGACAGCCTTGGATGGCTCTATTTCAAGAAAAAGGAATTCAAAAAGGCCCATACCTATCTTAAAAAGGCAAGGCAGCTTGTACCCGACGACCCAATTATTGCCGAACATCTCGGAGATTTTTATCTGGCAAGGCAAGAGTTTAAAAAGGCGGTCCGGGAATATTCTTTTGCCCTAAAAAAGGCGAAGAAAAAGGCGGACAGGCGCCGAATAAGAAAGAAACTCCAAAGGGCCAGAGAAGCCGTCTCCGATATGCCAGATTATTAATCCACTCCATGCTTGATTGCCTGTTTGATATTTGTTATCACTTGTCTGCATCAAGCCGTTAGATGTAAGAATTTCCGCTGTCAACATGTCTGAAGGGAGGCCTGATCATAACACAGCATAGGATCAATCCAGCAGTTGAGGTCAGGTCTGTAAAAAAGGCCTATGACCTTGACGGGAGACCTCTTGTGGTGCTGGACGACATATCTTGCACCTTCTATCAGGATGAGTCCGTATCCATAGTCGGTGCATCAGGTGTTGGAAAGACGACGCTGCTTCACCTTATAGGGACCCTTGACAGGCCCACGGAAGGTAAGATTCTCCATTTTTCAAAGGATGTGTTTTCCTGGTCTGACGGACGATTGTCAGGATTTAGAAATTCTGAGATCGGTTTCGTATTTCAGTTTCATCATCTCTTGCCTGAATTTAACTCCCTGGAGAACGTCATGATGCCCTGCCTTCTGTCAGGTGAGGCACGTAAGGAGGCAAGGGACAAGGCCAGGGAGTTGCTTGATTACCTCGGACTTTCTGGAAAAGAGGAATTAAACGTGAAGAAGCTGTCTGGCGGAGAGCAGCAAAGGGTTGCCCTTGCCAGGGCCCTTATCAGGAATCCGCGTCTCATACTGGCGGATGAGCCCACAGGAAATCTGGATGAAAAGAGCGGTCAAAAGGTTGCCCGTCTTCTGTTCAGAATCAGGGAAAGGGTAAAGGCATCCCTTATCATTGTAACGCATAACCTGCACCTGGCTTCCATGACTGATCGCTGCATTGGACTTAAGAAAGGCAAGGCCTACGAGATTTCCAAAGAAGGGCTTGCCGACTTTGTTTTGGATGAGGCGGCCTGAAATGTATTATCTGAAAACCAAGAGCCTGTTTGCCGTATCCTTTGCCATTTTGGCAGTGGCGGTATTTTTTTGTTCGCCTGCCATGGGTTCTCTACAGGAGGCTTCACGTTCTTTTTCGATTCTTCTTTTTGACCCAGGCTTTGTTGGGCCTCAAGGTGAAAAGTGGCTTGCTCAAAAGGCAAGGGATCGCTTGGCTGCAGAGCTTGAGGCAAAGGGACACAGCGTGCTTTTAAGTAAAAGCTCTCCAAAAAGTCCTGCTGAGGCAAAAAAAGTGGTGCTTGAAAGAGGGGCAGATTACGGCATCTACGGTACCGTATCAAGGCTTGGAGACGTGGTCAGCCTCGATTTTTTTATTGTTAACAAGGCGGTCCAGGAAAAAAAGCCAATGGTGGCCTTTGTCCAGGGGCCTGATGAGAAGCTTCAAAACCTGGTAAAGCTCCTTGCCATAAAGATAGTAGAGAATTTTGAGGTTCCCTTTAAGGTGGCAGAGGTCCAGGTTGAGGGTAACAAGAGGGTGGGGACCGATGCCATTCTTGCCAATATCAGCACTCAAAAGGGCGAGGTCTACTACCCAAAGACCATAGCCGAAGACATAAAGTCCATATACAAGATGGGCTACTTCGATGACGTTGAAGTGGATGTTCAGGATAGCTCCAGGGGCAAGATAGTTACCTTCATGGTCCGTGAAAAACCTGCAATTAGAAGGATTATCTTTCAGGGTAACAAGGAGATAGGAGATGACAAGATAAAGGACGTACTGGACCTAAAGCCCTATACGGTGATTAAGGACAAGAGCCTTCAGGAAAATGCGGAAAAGATAAAGGCCCTGTATTCGGAAAAGGGTTATG
>JALWYS010000072.1 GCA_027003115.1 Deltaproteobacteria bacterium
ATTTTCATGTCAGCAGGATGCCTCCGGCGGGGCGGTTCCCTAAAAAAATTAGCATATGTCAAACCGGACAGTTTATTTGCTATAAAACCGGACAACTCTATTTGTTGACAACAAGGAGTAAAAATTTTCTTGACTTTGTCTGAAAAAAAAGTTAATAAGAGTGCAAATTGATTTGTATCAAAGTGATACAAGGTCAGGCTAAGGCAGCCCTTCCAAGCAAGTTGGAAGGGCTTTTTTTATGAAAAAATGGTGGTTGGGTTGTTGGAGATTGGTTCCTCCCCGGTTTTTATAATAACCGGGGTTTTTTTTCGCCTTTTTAAAAGCGTTTCTCATTAAAAGGGAATTTCTTCCATGTCCCTTTTCGATTCTTTTAATTGATTTAAGGTCTTGTTGTAAAAATCTATTACTTCTCTTCTACTTATCATCCCAAGAAATTTTCGTGGGTCATTGTCGTCCACCACAGGTATCATATCAATATTCCTGATGGTGAATTTTCTTAAAAGCGTGTTCACGTCTTCAGAAGGCCTCGTGGTTATGACCTTTTTTCTTGCAAAGTCCTTTACTAGTAAAATATTCCCCAACTCCCTGTCAAAAAGAAAGTGCCTGATATCATTTATGGAAAATATTCCCGAAAGCATTCCGTCCTTGTCAACGACAGGGAAATAATGTTGTTCCACGGCTTTAAAAAAATGTCTGAACTGGGAAAAGGTCATGTCTTCTGGTATGACTGCGTATACCTTCTCCGGGTTGAATATGTCCCCCACTGTTATCCCTTCTAGGATGTCATTAAGGAAGTCGCCTTTGTGAACAGGGCTATCTATCTTACTTTTTACCTGGGCCCTGTAAAGGTTCCAGCGCCTGCACAGAAAGTAGCTCAAGGAACAGACCATCATACTTGGTAACAGTAGGTGGTACGAACTGGTGATCTCGCTAACCACTATTACTGCAGATATGGGGATGTTGGAATTTCCTGCCAAAAAGCCTGCCATACCCACAATAATAAATGGCGAGGCAGAAGGAACCACGTTTGGCATAATATTGTGGAAAAAAAGTCCCACTGCTCCGCCGATTGAGCCACCTATGACCACTGAAGGGCCAAAGACTCCACCGCTGCCACCTGATCCTATTGAGAACGTCGTAGCCAATATTTTACCAAAGGCCACGGCCAGGAAGAGGCCAAGGCTTACCTTGTTATAGAGACCATCCTGGATAAACCCGTAACTGAAGCCAAGCACCTGGGGCAGGAACAGCCCAAGGGTTCCCGTCATAATTCCACCGATGGCAGGTTTTACCCACAGTGGCAGCTTAACCTTTTCCTGAAAAAAATCATGAAACCCCCAAAAGATGTTTACGAACAGGAAAACCCCTGCCGCCAAGCATAGGGCAAGAACTGCATAAGGACCAAGTGCCTGGATATTGGAAAAACGATAGTCTCCGGCCTTGAAAAGGGAGCCCCATCCGTAAACTGTACAAAAAAGAGAGTAGGCAATGGTTGAAGCAATGGCCGTTGGAATGATTACGTCTGCCTCAAATTCAGGGTCTTTGTAGAGTATTTCAGAGGCAAAAAGCGCCCCAGTAAGCGGTGCCCTGAATATGCTTCCTATTCCTGCTCCAAGGCCTGCTGCCATGAGAATTCTCATCTCCCGAGGGGGGACCTTGAGCTTCTGGGCAAGAAGTGAACCAAGGCCAGCACCTATCTGGCAGATGGGGCCTTCGCTTCCTCCAGAGCCTCCAGAACCCAGGGTGAGAAAGGAGGCTATCATTTTGACAAAGGGAACCTTTGGCTGAATGAGTCCATTCTTTTTATGATACGCCTCAATGGCAGCATCAGTGCCATGCCCTTGGGCCTCCGGACAAAATAGGGCGACCAGCACGCCACTTAATAGTCCGCCAACTGCTGGAACAATCCATAAAATCCATATTCTGAGTTGTGGGGCACCTTCCATATGAAAAAGTGGCGGGTCACCGGCAGGATGGCTAGGTTTGTAGCCAGCCAGGTAATCCAGAAAGAAAAAGTGCCCTATGTGACATAGAAAATGAAATACTATGGCGCCCAGGCCTGCAAACAACCCCACGGTTATACAAAGGAGAAGCCATCTGCCTGCGCGTCTCGCAGGCGTCCTTATAAGTATGGATCTCGGGGTCGGTTTCATGGACTAAATAAATAACTGCTTTTTTCCAGATAATAAATAGAAAAGAAATAGAAATTTAATGTCCGCCTCATTTTTAATGATGTAAAATTAATGAAAAAAATGCTCTTTTCTATCCATTGACAAGCAATTTCAGTAGGAATATGCTATTGGTTTACTTACAATTCTAGTTCTGAGGTAGAATCACATGACAAAGTTGCCAGGAAAACAAATGGTAGTAGAGGCCCTCAAGCGCGAGGGTGTTGACGTGGTTTTTGGATTCCCAGGCGGTGCAATCATTGATGTTTACGATGCCATGGAAAAGGATGGCAGTATAAAGCATGTGCTTGTCAGGCACGAACAGGGTGCAACCCATGCCGCGGACGGTTACGCAAGGGCAACGGGAAAGGTAGGTGTCTGTATCGCAACATCGGGACCAGGCGCAACTAACACTGTCACCG
Source organism: Deltaproteobacteria bacterium (assembly GCA_027003115.1). Lineage (GTDB taxonomy): Bacteria > Desulfobacterota > Dissulfuribacteria > Dissulfuribacterales > QOAL01 > JAADCZ01. The sequence continues at coordinate 2,591 of JALWYS010000072.1, forward strand.
GTATTGCAACCGCCTACATGGATTCCATTCCCATGGTGGTGTTCACAGGCCAGGTGCCCACAAGCCTCATAGGAAACGATGCCTTCCAGGAAGTTGATATCGTGGGTATTACAAGGCCGTGTACAAAACATAATTATCTGGTCAAGGACGTGCACAAGCTTCCAACAATCCTGAAGGAGGCCTTCTATATTGCAAGTTCTGGAAGGCCAGGGCCTGTGCTTATAGACCTTCCTAAGGATATCCAGAATCAGGTTGCGGAATTTGACTACCCTGACAAGATCAAGCTTCGCTCCTACAATCCGGTAGTGGAGCCTCATACTAGGCAGATAGAGCGTGCCTTCAGGCTTATTGAAAAGTCAAAGCAGCCCATTATATACGCAGGTGGTGGTGTAATCATTGCAAATGCCCACAAGGAGCTCAGAAAGCTTGCCGAATCTATTTATGCACCTGTAACCATGACTCTTATGGGGCTTGGAGGTTTTCCGGGCACTCATGAGCAGAGTCTTGGTATGCTTGGGATGCACGGAACCTACTGTGCCAATATGGCCATGGCCAACACGGATCTGATAATTGCTGTGGGTGCAAGGTTCGATGACAGGGTTACAGGCAAGATCGAGGCATTTGCCCCCAATGCGTCCATTATTCACATCGATATCGATCCCACATCCATCCAGAAGAACGTGAAGGTGGATGTTCCCATAGTGGGCGATTGCAGAAGGGCTCTAAAGAAGCTTGTAAGGGTCATAGAGGAAGACGGACGCCCTCAGGAGGTTTGGAAGGAAAAGTTCCAGCCCTGGTGGGATCAGATCCGCGCCTGGGAGGCAAGACATCCCCTTACCTACAAGAAAGAGCCAGGCGTGATAAAGCCTCAATACGTCATTGAAAAGCTATACGAGCTAACAAAGGGCAAGGCAATCATTACAACAGAGGTTGGCCAGAATCAGATGTGGACAGCCCAGTTCTACAAGTTCGATGAGCCTCGCACCCTTCTCACCTCTGGAGGTCTGGGCACCATGGGATACGGCTTTCCTGCCGCAATAGGCGCCCAGATGGCCTTCCCCAACAAGCTGGTTGTGGATGTCGCCGGAGACGGAAGCATCCAGATGTGCATCCAGGAAATGGCAACCGCCATGGAACAGAAGCTTCCCGTCAAGATCATCATACTTAACAACCAGTTCCTTGGTATGGTTCGTCAGTGGCAGGAGCTTTTCTACGATAGGCGCTATGCTGCCACGGAGTTTAGTGTGACTCCGGATTTCGTGAAGCTTGCTGAGGCCTATGGAGCCAAAGGGTTCAGGGCCACCAAGCCTGAGGAGGTGGAAGACACCTTGAAGAAGGGGCTTGAGACGGACTGTCTCACCATAATGGAGTTTGCCATTGCCAGGGAGGAGGGAGTGTTCCCCATGGTGCCTGCTGGAAAGGCAACGACCGAGATGCTTCTGGTATGATACCTTCGTAGCCAACAGGGCCTGCCTGTAGCAGGCCTTTAAATAACTATTCAGGAGTTTTAGCCCATGAAACATACCCTTTCTGTACTGGTAGAGAATGAACCCGGAGCCCTTTCACGAATCACCGGGCTTTTTAGCGGCAGGGGTTTTAATATTGAGAGTCTGTGTGTTGCTCCAACACTGGATCACACAATGTCTCATCTCACCCTTGTCACCTCTGGAGACGAGTACATAATCGAGCAGATAATAAAGCAGCTCAACCGTCTGGTGGATGTCTACAAAGTCGTAGACGTAAGCGAAGGGGAGTTTGTGGAACGTGAGATGGCCCTCATAAAGGTGAGGGCAGAAGACGAAACAAGGGCCGAGGTCCTGAGGATGTGCGATATCTTCAGGTGCAAGGTTGTGGATGTAAGCCCCAAGACCTATACCATAGAGGTGACCGGGCCTGAATCCAAGCTGAAGGCCGTAATGGAGCTTCTAAAACCCATTGGCATTAAAGAGATCACCCGGACGGGAACCATTGCAATACAGCGCGAGAAGAAGACAGTCTGAATTCATACAGGAGCCAGGAAATGAAGATATACTATGACAAGGATGTTAAGGAAGGGATTTTAAAGGGCAAAACCATAGCCGTAATAGGATACGGAAGCCAGGGGCATGCCCACGCCCAAAATCTGAGAGATAGTGGCCTTGATGTAATAGTTGGACAGAGGCCAGGGTCTGCAAACTATGACCTTGCGGTGAAACATGGTTTTGAGCCTGTGTCAGCCTCCGAGGCAGCCAAGAAGGCAGATCTCATCATGATACTTGTACCTGATCACGTGCAGGCTGACCTTTACAAGGAGGCCATTGAGCCCAACCTTGAACCGGGAAACATGCTCCTTTTCTCCCACGGTTTTAACATTCATTTTGGCCAGATAGTGGCTCCAAAGGAAGTTGACGTGGCCATGGTGGCGCCAAAGGGGCCAGGGCACCTAGTAAGGCGGGAGTATGAGATAGGAAGAGGGGTGCCCTGTCTTGTTGCTGTGGAGCAGGATGCGTCTGGAAGCGCCCTTGATCTTGCCCTGGGATATGCCCAGGGAATAGGTGGAACCAGGGCGGGAGTCATTGAGACGACCTTCCAGGAGGAGACCGAAACCGACCTTTTCGGTGAGCAATGCGTGCTTTGCGGCGGGGTAAGCGAGCTCATAAAGGCCGGCTTTGAGACCCTGGTAGAGGCAGGATATCAGCCGGAGATAGCCTATTTTGAGTGTTGTCACGAACTCAAGCTTATTGTGGATCTCATCTATGAAGGTGGCCTTTCCAGGATGCGCTATTCCATTAGTGACACAGCAGAATATGGGGATCTGACCCGCGGCAAAAGGGTGATCACCCAGGAGACCAGACAGGAGATGAAGCGGATCCTGGATGAAATCCAGTCGGGAAGCTTTGCCAAGGAATGGCTCCTTGAAAACAGGGTAAACCGTCCTGTATTTAACGCCTTGAGGCGCAGGGAGCGCGAGCACATGCTCGAGAGCGTAGGAGAGAGGCTCAGAGACATGATGAGCTGGCTTAAGAAGTAACAAGACAATTCCATGCATAAGGTCAATGTGCCCGTGGCCAAGGAGGGCATACCCTTTTTGGGTGTGTCCGCCTTGGCTACAGTTGTTTTTGCACTTTTGCAGATAAAGGCTGTTGCAATACCCTGTCTTTTGCTAACTGGTTTTATCCTTTATTTTTTCAGGGATCCGGAAAGGATTATACCAGTAGGTGCGGGTTTGATTACTTCACCTGCTGATGGTAAGGTGATTGAGATCCAGGAGGAACAGCAGGAGCCCTTTTTCTCAACAGGAAGCGCAAGACGCATTAGCATATTCATGAACATATTTGACTGCCATGTTAACCGCGCACCTGTTTCAGGAAGGGTCATTGACATAACGTACAGGGAGGGCCGCTTCCTGTCGGCTAACAAGAAGAGGGCCATGGCAGAAAACGAAAGGGCGGCCATGCTACTTGAAGACGAAAAAGGTCGAAGGGTTACGGTTGTGCAAGTGGCTGGCCTCATTGCAAGGCGCATTGTCTGCTGGGCCGAACCCGGGGACCTTTTAAAGAGAGGCCAGCGTTACGGCATGATAAGATTCGGTTCCCGCCTTGATGTATATTTGCCCGTAAGTGCCAAAGTACACGTTGAAAAGGGGCAGAAGGTAAGGGCAGGGCAAAGCGTTTTGGGCAAAATGGAGAGTGCCTAAATGAAACAGACGAATCAAAGGAAGGATTTCAAGGGCCGCAAAAGGCGGGCATACATCTTGCCAAATCTGCTTACCAGCATGAGCCTATTTGCGGGTTTTTATTCATTGGTCTCCAGCATAGACGGCAGATTTCTACCCGCTGCCTGGGCCATACTGGTTGCCGGGATATTTGACGGACTTGATGGCAGGGTGGCAAGGATCACAGGGACTACAAGCAAATTTGGCCTTGAGTATGACTCCCTTGCCGACCTTGTGGCCTTTGGGGTGGCTCCAGGAGTTCTTGGCTTTTCGTGGGCCCTTAGAGGCTTTGGAAGGCTGGGCTGGCTTGCAGCCTTTTTGTACGTAGCTACAACGGCACTTAGGCTTGCAAGGTTCAACACTCTGGGCTCTTCCGGCCCTGGTTCCAAGAGGTTTTTTCTCGGGCTTCCCTGCCCGTCTGCAGCGGCCATGGTGGCAACCACCGTTCTCATGTGTCATCACTTTGGTATAAGCGGGCCAGTGCACCATTACGGGCTTTTGATCATGATCTACGCCCTGTCCTTTCTCATGGTCAGCAATGTCCGCTACTTCAGTTTCAAGGAGGTGGAGTGGCTAAATCAGCACCCCTTCAGGGGGCTGGTGGCTGTTCTTCTCACCATGGTGATTATAGCAATCGAGCCAAAGGTCACCCTGTTCATACTGTTCCTTTTCTACTGCCTGTCTGGGCCTCTCCTACATCCCATATCACTGGTTTTTTCACGAAATAGGGAAGGGGGTAAGGCATCCTTGAGACAGGAATAGAAAAGAATTAGGGGGCAGTCTTATGAGCACCTCAGACAAGAAGGATATAAAACAGGATAACAAGATCATAATATTTGATACCACCTTGAGAGACGGCGAACAGTCTCCAGGTGTGGCCTTGAACATGGATGATAAGCTGCAGATTGGAAGACAGCTTGAAAAACTGGGTGTGGATGTCCTTGAGGCAGGTTTTCCTATAGCCTCACCAGGGGATTTTGAAGGGGTCAGGACCCTTGCTAGGGAGCTTCAGGGGCTTCAGGTAGCGGCCCTTGCGAGAGCCACCAAGAAGGACATTGATACCGCCTGGGAAGCCATAAAAGAGGGGGTAAACCCCAGAATTCACACCTTTCTTGCTACCTCTGACATACATTTAAAGTACAAGCTAAGAAAAACCAGGGAAGAGGTCCTGGAAATGGCAGGTGAGGCGGTAAAATATGCCTCCCGCTACACCTCCAACGTGGAGTTTTCTGCAGAAGATGCAAGCAGGACGGATCTGGATTTTCTTTGCAGGGTTTTTGAAAGGGTAATCGACTGCGGGGCCACCACCGTGAACTTTCCTGATACCGTAGGATACGCCATTCCGTGGGATTTTGGCAGGATGATAAAATACGTCATGGAAAACACGCCAAATATCCACAAGGCCGTCTTAAGTGTGCATTGTCACAATGATCTTGGCCTTGCAACCGCTAACGTGCTTTCTGCCATAAATTCCGGCGCACGTCAGGTTGAGTGCACCATAAACGGCATAGGGGAGCGTGCAGGAAATACCGCCATGGAAGAGGTGGTAATGGCTATCAAGACCCGTAATGATCTCCTTCCCTTTGAGACAAACATAAACACCAGACACATTGCAGCCACAAGTCGTATGGTCAGCATGCTAACAGGAATGGTGGTTCAGCCCAACAAGGCTATAGTCGGCGCAAACGCCTTTGCCCATGAGTCCGGAATCCACCAGGACGGGGTGCTGAAGGAGAGAACCACCTACGAGATAATGGATCCAAGGGATATAGGCCTTTCCTCTGGAAGTCTTGTCCTTGGGAAGCACTCTGGAAGGCATGCCATCAAGGCCAAACTTCACGAGATGGGCTATGACCTTTCTGAAGAGGAGATAGGCCGCGTATTTGAACGCTTCAAGGTGCTGGCTGACAAGAAGAAGGAGATCTTTCCTGAGGATCTCGAGGCAATAGTTGCCGAGGAGATACTCAGGATACCGGAAAGGTTCAGGCTCACATATCTCCACGTTGCAGGCGGAAGCGGGATAAGGCCTACTGCCACCGTTGGTATAGAGGTGGACGGAAAGGAGGAGGTGGCAGTCTCAATTGGGGCCGGGCCCATAGATGCGGCCTTCAACGCGGTTTCCAAGATAGTAAAGACAAAGAGCAAGCTCCTGAGATTCACGGTAAATTCCATTACAGGTGGAACCGATGCCCAGGGGGAAGTCACCGTGAGGCTCCAGGAGGGTGACAAGGTGGTCACTGGCCAGGGCGCAGATCCGGACATCATAACCGCAAGTGTCAGGGCCTACCTTACCGCCCTTAACCGTCTTGAGTATAAATAATTGCATATACAAGGCTAAGTGATGTATTAAGGGCCATTAAAAAGCGAAAGGGAAGAGGTTTTTATGAGTGGACCCATGACCATTGCAGAAAAGATACTGGCTGAGCATGCCGGATGCGAGTTTGTTGAGCCTGGTCAGCTGGTTGAGGTGAAGGTGGACATTGCCCTTGGTAACGATATAACTGCACCGATAGCCATTGAGATATTCAAGAAGGCGGGGGTGAAAAAGGTTTTTGACCGCACCAAGATAGCCCTGGTGGCAGACCATTTCACCCCTAATAAGGACATAAAGAGTGCCGAGCAGGTAAGGATGCTCAGGGAGTTTTCAGAGGATCAGGCCCTTGTTCACTTTTATGAAGGCGGGGAAGTGGGAGTTGAACACTGTCTCCTTCCTGAAAAGGGCATTGTGCTTCCAGGAGATGTGGTCATAGGTGCAGATAGCCATACCTGCACCTATGGAGCCCTTGGGGCCTTTGCAACGGGTGTTGGAAGCACTGATCTCGCTGCTGCCATGATAACCGGACGAACCTGGTTCAAGGTGCCTGAAAGCATGAAGATAGTTTACAAGGGTGAACTTCAGCCGTGGGTATGCGGAAAGGACCTCATCCTATACACCATTGGTAATATTGGCGTTGACGGCGCCCTTTACATGGCAATGGAATTTACAGGCCCTGTTATTGAAAGGCTGTCCATGGCGGAAAGGATGACCATGTCCAACATGGCCATTGAGGCAGGCGGCAAGGCTGGCCTCATCAACCCTGATGATATAACCAGGGATTATGTAGATAAGAGGGCGAATAGACCCTACAAGTTTTACACCAGTGACCAGGATGCAAGGTATGCCAAGGTCATTGAATATGACTGTTCCACCATAGAGCCCCAGATAGCCTTCCCCCATCTTCCTGAAAATACCGTTTCCATTTCAGAGGTTGGCACTGTTGAGCTCAACCAGGTGGTTATAGGCTCCTGTACAAACGGCAGGATAGAGGACCTCGAGGTGGCTGCCAGGATCCTTGAAGGCAAAAAGGTGGCCAAGGGGCTTCGTCTCATTGTCCTTCCAGCAACCCCTTCCATATGGTCAGAGGCGCTTGATCGTGGTTTTCTGAAGATATTTGCCGATGCAGGTGCAGTCATTGGCCCACCTACATGTGGGCCATGCCTCGGTGGCCACATGGGTATTTTGGCAAAGGGAGAGAGGGCCCTTTCCACAACCAACAGGAATTTTGTTGGAAGGATGGGGCATCCTGAGAGCGAGGTCTATTTGGCAAGTCCTGCCATAGCCGCTGCAAGTGCAGTGCTTGGACGCATAGGAAGCCCTTTAGAACTGTAAAAGAAGAGGAATATCCCATGAAACTAAAAGGAAAGGTCTGGAAGTTTGGAAAAAATATAGATACCGATGCAATAATTCCTGCAAGGTATTTGAATACGTTTGACCCTAAAGAGCTTGCAAAACACTGCATGGAGGATGCAGACCCTGATTTCCCCAGCAAAGTGAGGGCAGGTGACATAATAGTTGCAGACAGCAACTTTGGCTGTGGCTCATCCCGTGAGCATGCGCCAATAGCCCTTAAGGCAGCAGGGGTTGCATGCGTTATAGCCCCAAGTTTTGCGCGCATCTTCTATAGAAACGCCTTCAACATGGGTCTTCCAATTTTTGAATGCAAGGAGGCCCCCGAGCTCATAGAAGAGGGGCACGAGGTGGAGGTGGATGCAGACAGCGGTGAGATAGTAAATCTCACCACTGGAAAGCGTATGAAGGCACAGCCCATCCCTCCTTTTATGCAGGAGCTTATCAGGGATGGCGGGCTTATTTCGCACATTATGAAAAAAATTGAGGGCCATTAGGCCCAAAATATTCAAGGAGAGAAGAGACATGACCAAATACAAGATTGCTGTTATCCCCGGAGATGGCACTGGGCCAGAGGTTGTAAGAGAGGGTGTTAAGGTGCTTGAGGCAGCGGCCAAGAGATTTGGCTTTGAACTCGACATGACATGGTACGATTACGGTGGAGACAGATACCTCAAGACAGGAGAGGTCCTACCTGAAGGGGCTATCGAGGATCTTAAGCAGTACAAGGCAATATATCTTGGCGCCATTGGGCATCCGGACGTAAAGCCAGGAATACTTGAAAAGGGCATCCTCCTTGCCCTTAGATTCGCCCTTGATCAGTACATCAACCTGAGGCCAGTTATTTTATACCCTGGGGTTGAAACCCCGCTCAAGGACAAGGGGCCGGAGGATATAGACTTCGTGGTGGTAAGGGAAAACACAGAGGGTCTGTATGCTGGCGCAGGCGGAGTTCTCAAAAAGGGTACTCCGGACGAGGTGGCCGTACAGGAGTCCATAAACACCAGAAAGGGAGTGGAGCGCTGCATAAGGTATGCCTACGACTATTGTCGTAAAAGGAACAAGAAGAAGACCCTGACCCTTTGTGGAAAGACAAACGTCCTCACCTACGCCTTTGATCTTTGGGAGCGCGCCTTCTATGAGGTTGGCCAGGAGTACCCGGACATAAAGAAGGAGTACGCCCATGTAGATGCAACCTGTATGTGGATGGTGAAGAATCCAGAGTGGTTTGATGTCATAGTCACTGACAACATGTTTGGAGACATCATCACGGATCTTGGTGCAATGATCCAGGGAGGCATGGGCATAGCTGCTGGTGGAAACATCAATCCGGAAGGCGTCTCCATGTTTGAGCCCATTGGCGGTTCAGCTCCCAAATACACTGGCAAAAACGTTATCAACCCCCTGGCTGCAATCTGTGCAGGCCAGATGATGCTCGATTATCTCGGAGAGGAAAAGGCTGCCAAGGCCGTTGAAGAGGCGGTGAAGACTGTTGTCAGCAAGCATCTGAAGAGCCTTTCCGCAGGGAAAATGGGTTATTCAACCTCTGAAGTAGGGGATCTTGTGGCAGACTATGTAAAGGGTTAGGCAGAAGAGGGAGATTGTCATGAAGGAAGAATATTCGGTAGCAGTCGTGGGGGCCACGGGTGCTGTTGGAAAGACCATGATAAAGGTCCTTGATGAGAGGGATTTCCCCATTGGTAAGGTGAAGTTCCTTGCGTCCGAACGTTCGGAAGGCAAAAAAATACGTTTTAAGGGAGAAGACGTGGTGGTTCAAAAACTCGACCACGATTCCTTTGACGACGTGGATATAGCCCTTTTTTCCGCAGGGGCTTCAAGAAGCCTGGAATTTGCCCCGTCTGCGGCAAAGGCAGGGGCCGTTGTAATTGATAACTCCAGTGCCTGGAGAATGGATCCAGACGTGCCCCTTGTAGTGCCTGAGGTAAATCCCCATGCCATCTCCCAGTACAAGAAAAAGGGGATAATAGCAAATCCCAACTGCTCCACCATCCAGATGGTGGTGGCCCTAAAGCCCCTATACGACTATTCAAGGATAAGAAGGATAGTGGTTTCCACCTATCAGGCCGTCTCTGGTACGGGTCAGAAGGCCATTACCGAGCTTGAAGAGGAGGTGAAACAGTGGGTGATAAAGGGGTGTGGCAACGAGCCCGGAAAGTCAAAGGGCTATGTTGGGGAGTTCGAATACAAGGCCTATCCGCACCAGATTGCCTTTAACTGTCTTCCCCACATAGACGTTTTCGAGGAAAACGGCTATACAAAGGAAGAGATGAAGATGGTCAACGAGACAAGAAAGATCCTGGAGGATGACTCCATCATGGTGTCTGCCACGTGCGTAAGGGTTCCTGTTTTTTACGGGCACTCTGAGTCCGTGAACGTGCAGTTTGAATCTCCTGTGAGCGCGGAAAAGGTAAGAGAGCTTCTTGAACAGGCGCCAGGGGTCACGGTTCTCGATGAGACATCAAAGGCCGTCTATCCAATGCCTATTGAGGCAGAAGGCAAGGATGACACCTTTGTTGGTCGCATAAGAGAGGACATTTCTCAGGAAAACGGGATAGACATGTGGATCGTGGCTGATAACATCCGTAAGGGTGCTGCCACAAATGCGGTCCAGATAGCAGAAAAACTCATAGAGTCCTACATCTGATAAACAGGGGGTTAAAGGCCCCCTTTTTACTTTTACCAGCCTTCATCAGTAAAACGCCTTTTAAGGAGGCCCTTCATGAGCATTATCTCGGATCTTTTCGGCAAATCTCCCTTTGGAGCCATGGTTGAGCACACAAAAAAGGTCCACGAGTGTGTAGAAATGATAAAGCCCTTGATGGAGGCCCTGGCCCATGAAAATTATCTTCTTTTAAGGGAACTGCACAACAAAGTGTCAAAGCTTGAGTACGAGGCGGACAAGATAAAGCACGAGGTAAGGGGGCTTCTTTCAAGGCGCCTTTTCCTTCCAGTTGACAAGATTGACCTGGAGAACTTTTTGAGGTGCCAGGACAAGATTGCAGATTACACAGAGGACTTCTCGGTAATTTTGACCATCAGGAACACCAGATTGCACCCAAGCCTTATTGACAAGTTTTTCAAGCTGGTGGACCAGATGTTTCAGGTTACAGGGACCTTGCTCACCGCTGCTGTGGAGCTTCAGAACCTGGCAGAGGTTTCCTTTAGCGGGGCCGAATCAAGAAAGGTTTTGCAATGGCTGGATGGTCTTGGGGAGGAGGAATGGAAGGCAGACCGGATAGCCAGGGATCTTTCAAGGGACATCTACAAGCTGGAAAACGAGGTGGATACCTTGACCATCATTTTCTACGAAAAAATGATACTCACCCTTGGCCAGATTGCAAACGAGGCGGAAAACGCAGGTGACATGCTCAGAAACATGCTCATCAGATAGTTAATTCCCGGCTCGGCAAAGAAAAGGCACAGGTTCTCAATGGAAACCATTGTCATAGGAATAACGGCAGTTCTTGGCCTTTATATGGCTTGGAACATAGGCGCCAATGATGTTGCCAATTCCATGGCAGACGCCGTTGGTTCAAGGGCCCTGTCGGTGAGAAACGCAGTGATTTTGGCAGGCATATGCGAATTCGCAGGGGCAGTTCTTGTGGGCGCACCAGTTACGGATACGGTGAGAAAGGGTATTGTAAGCCCGGACAGCTTTCTTGCCTTACCTGACATAACACCCGAACAGGCAGCGGCCCTGTTCGTGATTGGAATGACCTCGGCCCTTCTTTCTGCGGCCATTTGGCTGAATGTATCCTCATTCATGGGCCTTCCTGTCTCAACCACCCACTCCATAGTTGGGTCTGTGGCGGGTTTTGGCATTGCTGCTGCAGGTTGGAGCTCTGTTCAGTGGGGAAAGATGACCCAGATAGTCCTTAGCTGGTTCATCTCCCCCATAGTGGGCGGAATCATGGCCTTTATGGTGTTCAAATTTATTTCAAGAGCTATTCTTGGACAGGACAGGCCTGCAAGGGCTGCGGTAAAATATGCCCCTTTTCTGGTTTCTGCAGTAACGGCAACGGTAGTGCTTGCAACCATCTACAAAGGGCTCAAACATGTAATCGGAAACATCTCCTGGCTTACTCCCCAGGTCTCCATATACGTCACTGTGGCGCTCAGTGTCCTTTCATGGTTCGTGTCCAGGTGGTGGCTTGGCAGGCAGCTTGCTGGAAAGGATGAGCTTTCGGTTGACGAGCAGCTTGAGCTTGTAGAGAGGGTATTCGTCCCCCTTGTTATCATCACTTCTTGCTCTGTTGCCTTTGCCCACGGTGCAAACGACGTGGCAAATTCAGTGGGGCCATTGGCAGCAGTTGTAAGGGTGCTTCAGACGGGAGAGGTAGCACAGAAGGTCGGGGTGCCTTTCTGGGTTCTGGTTCTTGGCGGAAGCGGTATAGTTCTTGGTCTGGCAACCTTTGGTTACAGGGTCATGTATACTGTTGGAATGAAGATAACAGAAATTACACCCTCTCGCGGTGTAGCTGCAGATCTTTCGGCAACAGCCACGGTACTCTTGTGTACCCGTCTTAAGCTTCCCATCTCCACCACCCATACCCTTGTTGGGGCCATCTTGGGAATTGGACTTGCCAGGGGACTTACCGGAATAAACAGGGATGTTACGAAAAGGATATTCGGTGCCTGGTTCATCACAGTGCCTGCAGCGGCCCTGTTGTGCGTATTTCTCTTTCTTTTGGGAAAGATGTACTTTCTTGATACAGTTACCCGGATTTGTACCAAGTAGACCTGGGTAAGTTTAGGGATAGCTCTCTTGCAAGGTGGCAGGCCACCTTGTGGGAAGGGCTCACGGTTTCAAGGAAAGGCGCCTTTTTTTCACAAACATCCTTTGCAAACCTGCATCTGTTTTTGAAGGCGCATCCTTCAGGGATTTCATCAAGGGACGGGACACGGCCTGGTATGGATGAAAGCCTTTTTCTTTTCATGTTTTCTCCAAAGGGGACTGACGCAAGAAGGCCCCTGGTGTATGGATGAATGGGAGAGTCAAATATCTCCTTCACTGGTCCGTCCTCAACAATGGTTCCAGCGTACATGACCATTACCCTCTGGGCTATGCGGGCAACAACCCCCAGGTTGTGGGATATGAGTAAAAGGGCCAAGTCCATAGTGGTGCTAAGATTGCAGATGAGGTCCAGGATCTGGGCCTGTATGGAGACGTCAAGGGCGGTTGTTGGCTCATCTGCAATGAGTAGTTTTGGATTACAGACAAGTGCCATGGCAATCATTACCCTCTGCCTGAGTCCTCCGGAAAGCTCATGGGGGTACTGCTTGTAAACAAGCTCAGGCTCAGGAATACCAACCCTGGCCATGGTGGAGAGGACAAGTGAACGGGCCTCTTCTGCCTGGGCCATTTTGTGGGTGGTTACGGCCTCTTTTATCTGGAAGCCAATTGAAAGCACCGGATTAAGGGCAGTCATGGGTTCCTGAAACACCATGGCCATGTCTTTGCCCCTTAAGGGCCTCATGGATTCCAGGGGCAGGGAAAGGATGTCCTTGCCATCAAATTCAATTTGCCCTGTGATGGTGAAACGTTCTTCTGGCAGGAGTCTCATAATGCTGAAAGCAGTCATGGTCTTTCCACAGCCAGACTCCCCCACTAGGCATACCCTCTGGGCCTTATCCATACAAAAAGAAACGCCCCTTGCGGGACGCAAGGGGCGTTTTGGATTCTTTATAGTGACTGTAAGGTTGGAAACCCTGAGAATGGACCTCTTTCCTTTTTCATTCACGGTTTTTTATGAGAAGGGTTGCAGGATCTAGAAATACATCCTCTGCATCTTCATCCCTTTGCCCCTTCATGACCAGGACGCTGATCCTGCCCTTAGCAGCCTTGAGGCCGATAAGGACCTCGAAGAGGTCTGAAAGCGGTTCAAATGAGGCCGGGACCAGTCCTGGCTCAAGGGCATCCTCTGGATTTACTGTTATGGCAAACCATATGGGAAAGCCCATCTCCCTGGCAAGTATTTTAAGCTCTGCCAGGGGTTCTCTGCTCTCATCCCCTATTGGAAGACCGTCTATAATGACGAGCTGCGGAAAGAATATTCCCTGCTCCGTAAGGTCATTAAGTCGCTCCTCAAGCTTTGCCACTGAAAAGTCGTCCACGTTGAAGGTCATTATGAAGCGGTGGGGGAGGATGGTATCCCACAGCTCCGACGTGTTATTGAGTTCATACTCCTGCGAGATGTTGTGAAACACCTCCTCGTACCACAGGCATACCTTCCTGACTGGTTGCGTCAGGCTGACGTGGAGTACGTTTCTCTCCCTTAAAAGATTACTCAAGGCAAGCTGGACAAGAAAGGCGGTTTTACCAACACCAGCCTTGGCCAGAACGCCTCCAAATTCTCCGTCTCCAATTGGCTCCCGTTCCTCGCTTCCAAGTATCCTTAAGGGGTTTCTTAAAATGAGATCTTTTTTCAACATGGTTATGGACCTTTCCCTAAGATAAACGACGTTGTCCCTGCCTCCTGGGTCACGAGCAGGGCCTTTTTCTCTTTTTTGCAAAGACTTCATTCACTTATGCGGCCTTTTTGTTTTTCTCTTGGGCCTTTTTAACCAGCTCTTCTGCAATGGCCTTTGGAACCTGACGATAGCAGGAGAACTCCATGGTAAACTGGGCTTTGCCCTGGGTGATGGAGCGAAGGTCCGTAGAGTAGCCAAACATCTCTGAAAGGGGAACCTCTGCCTCGATTACGCAAGAGTCACCCTCGTCCTGGGCGCCCAGAATCATGCCCCTTCTCTGGTTCAAGGTGCCCATTACAGCACCCTGGAACTCAGATGGCGTTTCAACTGCCACCTTCATGATGGGTTCCAAGATGGCAGGTTTTGCCTTTTTGAAACCCTCTTTGAAGGCACCCCTTGCAGCAGCCTGAAAGGCCGTGTCAGAGGAGTCCACAGAGTGGGCCTGGCCGTCATTGACCACTACTCTTATTCCTGTAACAGGAAAGCCAAGCAGCTGGCCCTTTTCAAGGGCGCTCTTAAAGCCCTTCTCAACAGATGATATGAATTCAGTGGGTATAGCGCCACCCACGATCTTGTTTACAAATTCAAACTCGCCGTCAAAGGGCTCCATGTAGCCTGCCACGCGTCCGTACTGACCGGCACCACCAGTCTGTTTCTTGTGGGTGTAGTTGAAGTCTGCCCTCTGGGTAATGGTCTCCCTATAGGCGACCTGGGGCGCTCCAGTATGAACTATTGCATTGTACTCTCTCTTCATTCTCTCGATGTAGACCTCGAGGTGCAGCTCGCCCATGCCCGAGATGATGGTATCACCGGTTTCATGGTCCACCCTTACCCGGAAGGTTGGATCCTCCTTGGAAAACCTTGAAAGGGCCTTGGACATGTTCTGCTGGCTCTTGTTGTCTTCAGGCACGATGGCCAGGGAGATAACCGGCTCTGGCACATGCATGGAGGTCATGGAGTACCTGATTCCAGGGGATGTGAAGGTGTCGCCAGAGGCACAGTCAATTCCGAAAAGGGCGCCGATGTAGCCAGCAGGTATCTCTTCGATGTCCTCCATCTGGTTGGCGTGCATGCGTACTACGCGGCCCACCTTCACCTTCTTCCCAGTGCGGGAGTTCACGATGAAGTCGCCCTTTCTTAGGGTTCCCTGGTACACCCTAATGTAGGTTAGTTGGCCGTATCTTCCCTCCTCAAGCTTAAAGGCGAGGGAGACAAGCGGCTTTTCAGGATCAGGGGAAAGAACCACTTCCTTTTCATCGTTTTCAAGATCAAGGGCTATGTTTTCCACCTCTCCTGGATGTGGCAGGTAGCGTGTAACCGCATCCAGCAGGGGCTGAACTCCCTTGTTCTTGTAAGCAGAGCCCATGAACACAGGAGTCAGTTCCCTTTTAAGGGTTCCGATCCTTATGGCGTCAATGAGGAGCTCTTCTGGAATTTCCCCCTCTAGGGCAGCCTCCATGAGTTCCTCAGAGAACATGGATGCCGCATCAATAAGCTCTTCCCTTCTCTTTTCTGCCTCATCCTTGAGCTCATTAGGTATCTCGTCGATCCTTATCTTTTCGCCCTGCTGACCCTCAAAGTAGACGGCCTTCATCTGCACAAGGTCCACAACGCCTTGGAAATCGTTTTCAAGGCCAATGGGGATCTGCATGGCCACTGCGTTGTGATGGAGTTTTTCTCTCAACTGTTCAACCACCTTCATTGGGTTTGCGCCGCTCCTGTCGCACTTGTTCACAAAGGCGATGCAAGGGACCTTGTACCTTGCCATCTGGCGGTCAACGGTTATGGACTGGGACTGCACTCCCCCAACTGAGCAGAGTACCAGCACACCACCGTCCAGCACCCTGAGAGCCCTTTCCACCTCGATGGTGAAGTCCACGTGGCCCGGGGTGTCGATGATGTTTATTTCGTGATCGTTCCACTCGCAGTAAGTAGCAGCAGAGGTGATGGTGATGCCGCGCTCCTTTTCAAGTTCCATGAAGTCCATGGTTGCGCCAACACCATCCTTGCCCTTTACGTCATGGATGGCATGAATCCTGTTGGTGTAATAAAGGATTCTTTCCGTAAGGGTTGTCTTTCCAGCGTCGATATGTGCGCTGATACCTATGTTCCTAACTTTCTGCGGATCTCTTTTCATTTTCTTTACCTCTAGATAAGACAAAATTGTTTCTGTGGGCCTGTAAAAGACCCTTGCAATCATCCTCTAAAGCTATGTTTACCTGTGAATTTGATGCAGACTAAAGAATTCTTGCGTCGGAAGTCTTTAGAGGCTTGCGTATCTAACTGCTTGCAGGCCTTTTGTCAAGGCCAATAATGTCAAAAAAGGGTTAATTAATCTCCGATTTTTAATTCACCTATAGATGAATAGTTATTGCGGACCATAAAGTCAACGATGCCAGTCAAAATTTCTTCAGGAGCTCCCGGGTCTACAAGCGTTGCAGTACCCACCTGAACGGCGCTTGCCCCTGCCATGAGAAACTCCAGGGCATCTCGAAAGTTTGAGATGCCTCCAATACCTATAACAGGTATTCTGACTGTCCTTGCAACCTGCCACACCATTCTCACTGCAACAGGTCTGATGGCAGGGCCTGAAAGGCCCCCAAATACGTTTCCAAGCACAGGGCGACGTCTTTCTATGTCTATGGCCATGCCAAGGATGGTATTTATGAGGGAGACACCATCGGCTCCAGCATCCTCAACGGCCCGTGCTATTTCACATATATCGGTAACATTTGGCGAAAGCTTAACTATTACAGGCAGGTCACAGGCCTTTTTCACTGCCCTTGTAACCTCATTTGCTGCCCTTGGGTCTGTTCCAAAGGCCACCCCTCCCTCTTTAACGTTTGGACAGGAGATGTTTACCTCAATGGCATCCACTCCCTCAAGGCCACTTAGGCCCTCAGCCATTTTTTGGTATTCGGTCACAGAGTTTCCAAGGATGTTTACTATGGTCTTGATTTTGTGCTCCCTCAGCCATGGAAGCTTCTGGCTCTTAAAGGCCTCTAGACCAACATTTTCGAGCCCTATGGCATTTAAAAGTCCACATGGGGTTTCATGGATTCGTGGCGGCGGATTCCCTTTCCTTGGCTCAAGGGATATGCCCTTTACAACTATTGCTCCAATTTTTTTAAGGTCAATAAGGTCCTCCAGCTCTTTTCCGTATCCACAGGTACCGGATGCCAAAAGGACTGGGTTTTGGAGAATGAGCCTTCCAAGTTTTATTTGGAGATCCGGTTCCTTTTTTTCTTTCTCAGTGTGATTTGTCATTTTTATTCCCAGGCAAGCTCCTCTGCCCTGAAACATGGGCCATCCTTGCAAACATGCAAGTAGCCGCCATCCTTTGCCTTTACCGCACAGCCAAGACAAAGCCCGCTGCCGCAGGCCATGGTGGTTTCAAGGGACACCTCGCATCTTACTCCATGGGCAGAACAAAGGTGATAGACAGCCCGAAGCATTGGGTAGGGGCCGCAGGAAAAGATGGCAACGTTGGCCTTTGCCTCATCTTCAAGCCTTGAAACGAGCCTGTCGAGCACCTCTGTGACTAGACCCTGGTTTCCAAAGCTTCCGTCCTCAGTGGAGACCAGGATCTCAAGGCCTGTTTCCCTAAAGGGTTCAAGCCTTAGGAGCTGGCTTTTGGTAATTGCACCAAGAATTGCAATTGCCCTTCTTCCCATGAGCTGTCTTGCAAGAAAAAGAAGGGGTGCAACCCCAAGGCCCCCTCCAACAAGTATGGGTATCTCGTCTTCTTCCACTTGAAAGCCCCTTCCAAGGGGCCCAAGAACCTCCACAAACTCTCCCTCCAACTGGCGAGAAAGGGCCCTTGTGCCTCGTCCAACCACCCTGTAGAGAAACTGTACATGCCCCTTTTCCTGGTCTGTAAAATGAATAGACAGGGGGCGTCTCAAAAGGGGGTCTAGGCCCTGTATATTTCCTGGCCTTATCATGCAAAACTGACCAGCTGAAGAGGAGGTGCTGATTTCCGGGCAAAGGATGGTCATCACGAATATTCCAGGTCTTATCTCCACGTTGCCCACTATCTTGGCCTGCTTGTTTATCCGTTTGTTCTCCATGCTCTTCGGCTATCCTGCGGTCAAGATGGATATGGCAGTTGTTGAAAAGAGGATAAGGGATATGGCGGCGTTTAACCTGAAAAAGGCCAGATTCATGCGGCTAAGGTCACTTGGTGTGATTACCCGCCTTTGAAGAAGGAGCAGGACAAATACAACGGCCATTCCAAGAAAGTATATCCAGTTGAGTCTTGCAGCAAATCCTGCAGCCATAAAAGAGATAAAGGCAATGACATGGAAGATGCTTGAGACCTTAAAGGCCCTTTCCACCCCAAGCCAGGCGGGTATTGAATGGAGGTTGTGAGTCCTGTCAAATTCCACGTCCTGGCAGGCGTAGAGTATGTCAAAACCCGCTATCCAGAACATGACTCCTGTGCTCAAAAGTATTGGCACAAGACCTACGGAATTTTGGACTGCTATCCAGCCTGCAGTGGGGGTAAGCCCAATGCCAAAGCCCAGAAACAGATGGCAAAGGGGTGTAAAACGCTTGGTATATGAATAAAAGACGAGCACGAAGAGAATAAAGGGAGACAGCTTGAATGCCAGGGGTGTAAGGTTTAAGCAGGCAACGAAGTAGACAAGGGCTGCCACAATAACCATGATCAAGGCTTCAGTGCGTTTTACCAGGCCGCTAACAAGGGGCCTTGAGCTCGTCCTGGGGTTTGCGGCGTCAAAGTGAAAGTCAACGATCCTGTTTACCCCCATGGCAACGGTTCTTGCCCCAGCCATGGCAGCAAGGATCCAGAAGTTGGTCTTCCAATCTGGTACGCCCCGTGCTGCAAGAAATGCCCCCACATAGGCAAAGGGTAGGGCAAAGACCGTGTGTTCAAATTTTATCATGTCAAGGAGTATCTTTGTCTTTTGGACAAAGCCCCTGGCCTCATTTTTTCGCGTCATGACTTTTTAGATGTGCCTTTTTCTTAAAAACTCAACTTTCGGACTTGTATTTCCCCCTCATCTAACGTCCTGAATTGTTTGCCATAGTGGTGTGGCTGGGTGCAGTAAGTG
>JALWYS010000073.1 GCA_027003115.1 Deltaproteobacteria bacterium
GCATATAGCGCTTGGCTATGCTTACCACCAGGCGCAGGTTGGCGTTTATCATCTCATCCTTGGCCTTTTCCACCTCTTTCTGATGAATGCTCACCAGCTTCCATAGCTCCTGGATGGATTCGTCCTCAGGATAGGCCCTTGAAATGTTTTTCACCGTCTCTGCAAGGTGGTTCAGGTGCTGCTTTTTGGGCTTGAGTGTTGGATCCCTTCTTTTCCACAGACGGATTTGTTCCCTAAGGGCCTCCATTTCCGGAAAAGTGGCAGGATGTTCGATTATAGCCGCAATAATGCTGTTGAAGCCAGTGCGGATTATCTTGCTGAGCTCTTCTTCCCTTTCGGGGGTAAGGAGCTCGTACCTGCCCATCTCCCTGAGATAGGTGGTGGTTATTTCTTCTGAATCAGTATACTCCCCGGAATCCAGGACCACCTGTTTGTTGGGTTCCTGGGGATCTTTTGAGGATATCTTGGCCTGCCTGGGCCCGCTTGCATCCTTGGCCCTGGAACCGGCTTTGAAGGCAATGGCGTCGCTCAGATTGCCGCCAATCACCTCAATATTGTTTTGGCACAAGACATCAAAAATTTCCTCCAGCTTTTCTGGATCCTTGATGTCATCAGGAATGATTTCATTAAGGGTCTCGTAAGACAAAGAACCACTGTGCCCAGCCTCAAGGAGCTGGTCCATGTAACCTGCGGATTCTACAGTACTTTCCTTTCTCATGGTCTTGGGAGCCATATTGGCAAAACCTCGCCTTAAGAGTTTAATACTTGCTGGTTTGAAGCGGAAACATCCTATTATAAAAAATTACTTTTTCAAATGCAAGGGATTACCATGCATTTTTTTTGCAGCAGAGTACTATTTTCCGAAAAAGAAAATAGACATTTATTTCCAAAAGGCAAGTGAAGTGGTAGCCAATTTTTGTTTGTACAATTTTTTGTTAAATTTATGTTCGCCTCCGCCATCTGTTTTCATGCCGCCCAGGCAAAATCATGTACCTCATCTGGAGTCTTGTAAGATAGACCTTGATGGAACCTCTCCTGGTTGTAAAGCTTGAACCAGGAAGTCGGTCCTTTCTTCAGTTCCGGGACTGAATTAAACTCCTTGATATAGATAAGTTCATATTTAAGGCTTCGCCATAGCCTCTCAATGAAGATATTGTCTGTGAAACAGCCCTTACTATCCATGCTGATACGGATACCATGGCTTTTTAGAACGCTTGTGAAGTCTTCGCTGGTGAATTGGCATCTCTGATCCGAGTTGAATATCTCTGGACAGCCATACAATGCCAGGGCCCGTTCAAGACAGCTAACGAAAAACTCCGTGTCCAAAGTGTTCGAAACGCTCCATGCCAATACTTTTTTGCTGTACCAGTCCATGATCACACACAGATACATAAAACCTCCAGGGGTGGGCAAGTATGTGATATCTGTGCACCATACCTGACCAGGACGGGAGACTGTCATATCTCTCAGTAAGTATGGATATATCTTATGTCCCTTTTTCTTCCTGCTGGTATGGGGTCCAGGTGCTATGGCCACAAGACCCATGTGCCGCATGAGCTTTCTAATCCTTTTCTCTCCCACCTGGAAGCCTTGTCTTTTAAGGGCCTTATGCATTTTCCTTCGGCCATAGTATGGAGTTTTTAGATATTGCTCATCTATTGCTTTCATGATTCTCAAATCTTTCTCTGAAAAGCCTTTAGGCTCGTAGTAAAGACTGGATCTGCTTATACCCTGTAATCTACACTGCCTCGTCTTGCTTATTTCGGGGTTGTCTGGTTCCACCAGGTCTTTATCTTGAGGCTATCTAGCTGGTGGTCTCCGCCCCTTTGATAGCTGCCAGTGCCACCTTGGCTTTGAACTTTGAATTGTACTTTTTTT
>JALWYS010000074.1 GCA_027003115.1 Deltaproteobacteria bacterium
TTTCACCCTGTGTAGGGATTACAAGGCCAAGGAGTATCCGGATGGTGGTGGTCTTTCCTGCACCGTTTGGTCCAAGAAGGCCTAGGCAGGTGCCCTTTACAAGCTCTATGTCAATGCCCCTTAGAACAGGCCGTGTACCAAAGTTTTTCCTGAGCCCCTTTATCTTAAGGACAGTTTTTCCCCGCTCCGGTGAGCGCGCATGAATGTGTTCCATTGCTATTTCCGGCTTCTCATGCGATTTTCATGGATGACGCTGGCTAGCCTAATAGCAGAAGTCATGCTGGTGTGGTCTGCCTTTCCCTGGTAGGCTATGTCATAGGCAGTTCCATGATCCACAGAGGTCCTTACAATGGGAAGCCCGCAGGTTACGTTTACCCCGTCTCTGAAGTGGATGAGCTTAAAGGGGATAAGTCCCTGGTCGTGGTACATGCAGACAACTGCATCAAATTTCCCGTTTACTGCATGAAAAAAGACCGTATCAGGCGGAAGGGGGCCAACCACCTCCATGCCATTTTTTTGGGCTGCCTGGCAGGAAGGTGCAATAATCTCTTCCTCTTCTCCTCCAAACATTCCACCCTCGCCTGCATGGGGGTTAAGGCCACAGACAGCAAGGCGCGGCTTCATTATCCCAAGGTCCACCTTCATGGCCTGCCAGGTAAGCCTTATGGTCCTAAGTATATTTTCAGTTGTAAGGAGGCCGGGCACACTTCTTAAAGGAACGTGAATGGTTGCAAGGGTCACCTTTAGCCTGCTTCCTGCCATCATCATGAGATATTTCTTGGTGGTGGTAAGGCTTGCCAGCATCTCCGTATGACCAGGAAAGGGGACTCCGGCAAGTCTTAGCCCAGTTTTGCTGATGGGGGCCGTTGCCACTGCGACCGCTTTCCCCTCCTGGCAAAGCTCAACAGCCTTGAGAATATATTGGTAGCTCGCCTCGCCTGTGGTTTTTGAAGGGGTGCCTGGAGCAAAATCGTCAGGTGAAAGACTTGTCACATCAAGGCAGTCTATGACGCCCCTTTTGCCTGATAACTTATCACCTGGCTTCCAGGAACGTATGCGGCAATTTTTTAAACCTATTTTTCTTGCGCAGAATTTGAGTACCTGTCCATCTCCCACCACTACGCAGGGAATGTAAAGGTCTGGGTCAGAAAGGGCCCTTACCACCACCTCCGGGCCGACACCTGCCGGGCATCCCATGGTTACGGCAACCGGCAGGCGTGAAACGGCTTTTTCAATCTGCATCTTCTTCCTTTTCAAGAAGGACCTGGTCCTTGCCGGATATCTCCTTGAGATAGACGTTGACGTGTTCGTTTCTGGAGGTGGAAAGGGTCACGCCGCAAAAATCTGGCTGTATGGGAAGCTCCCTTCTTCCCCTGTCAACCAGCACGGCAAGCTCTATCTTGGCGGGCCTTCCATAGTCTATAACCGCATCCAGGGCGGCCCTGGTGGTTCTTCCCGTGTATATGACGTCATCAACCAGGACTATGGTCTTTTCATCAATGGAAAAAGGTATTTCTGTCTTTCTGATAATGGGATGCTGGCTCAGGTTGCTCCAGTCGTCCCGGTAAAGGGTTATGTCAAGGATGCCCACCTGCGGGGCGCTTCCCTCTATCTCTTCTATCTTTTTCTGCAATCTGTAGGCAAGGGGCACCCCACCAGTTCTTATGCCGATGAGGCAGAGATTTTCCACCCCCTTGTTTCTTTCCACAATCTGGTGGGCCATCCTGCTAAGTGCCCTGTCTATCTCCTTTTCGTCAAGTATTACCCTTGGCCTTTCCACAAAAACTCCTGACTATTTCAAATTATTCAAGTCTGATATCACCCGTTTGAAGGTATGGCCAACACCTGGCCTATGTACAAACAGTTTGAGCC
>JALWYS010000075.1 GCA_027003115.1 Deltaproteobacteria bacterium
TTGAATCAAAGCCTGCAGTGGTGCGCCTTGGAAGGGCAAGGTAGGACTGGTTTACGAGGGCCTGGATCTCTACCATCAAAGGCCTGGTCCCTTCAATGCAGGGGAAAATGGCAGATCCGGCAACCCTTTGATTCCTGTGCTGAAGGAATAGATTTGAGGGATTTGGGACCTGTGAAAGGCCCCTGTCCTTCATCTCAAAGATACCTATTTCATGGGTGGGGCCGAACCTGTTCTTTACCGTGCGTAGTATCCTGAATCCCTGGGTCCTTTCCCCCTCAAAATAAAGCACTGTGTCAACCAGGTGTTCCAAAACCCTTGGGCCGGCAATGGCACCTTCCTTGGTTACATGGCCCACCATTAAAACTGGCATGACAATCCCCTTGGCAAGATTCATCAGGGCAGAAGAGGCGGCCTTCACCTGCCCCATGCTTCCTGGAAGAGATGAAACCTCCCCACAGTAAAGGGTCTGTATGGAGTCAACGGCCAGGATATGGGGGCGCTCGTCCAGAACGTGTTTTGTAATCACCTCTATTTGGGGGTTACAAAGAAGAAGTACGTCCTTGCTGACACCAAGTCTTTGAGCGCGCATCCCTATCTGGCTTGCCGATTCTTCCCCAGAGGCGTATAAGACCTTAAGCCCCTTGTCTGCCAGAAGGGATAAGACCTGGATAAGAAGCGTTGACTTTCCGATTCCAGGCTCACCACCAAGAAGAACCAGGGAGCCTGGGACTATGCCTCCTCCAAGGACCCGATCAAACTCTTCCATACCTGTGACATAGCGTTCTTCTTCCTGGCCCTGTTTGATCTCTCCAAGACTGCATATGTCGTCCCCTGATATAAAACCCACACCTTCTGTCTTCTTTTTTTCTGTATCTGCCACCTCGCTCATGCTGTCCCACGTGTTGCATTCAGGGCACCTTCCAAGCCACTTTACAGATCGAAAACCGCATGCATCGCAGACGAAAAGCCTTTTATCCCTGGCCATTACTCCTCTTCCTCCAAAGTGGGTATGAAGATGTGGACAAGGGCCCCACCAAGCTCGCTTTTTCCAGTTTCTATCTCCCCATTCATTGCATCACAAAGTCTCTTGACAATTGCAAGGCCAAGTCCTGTGCCCTTTGTCTTGGTGGTAAAAAAGGGCTGAAACATCCTTTCTTTTATATCTTCTGGAAAGCCAGGCCCGGAATCCTCAACCGTGATATCAAGCCCCTCCTCAATGGCCCTGATTCTTACACGAATCCGGCCCCTTGAAGGGCTGTCCTTAAGGGCCTCAATGGAATTTTGCACAAGGTTAATCACTATCTGGACAATTTTCGATCTGTCGGCAGTTACCTCCTGACCCTCACAGGCAAGTTCCAATTCAATCTGTTCTTCATCCACAGGTATACTACGTTTGAGCTCCCTGCAAAGCCCTTGAACCACAAAGCTTTCAAGATGGATTTCCGTTGGTTTTGCATAGACAAGCAGGTTTGATGTCAGCCTTTCAAGCCTTGCAACCTGCTCTACTATAATTTCCATGTCTTCCCTGATGTCAGGGTCTTTGGAATCCTCCATGTGGATCTGGGCAAAGCCCTTTATAGTGCTCAGGGGATTACGTATCTCATGGGCAAGAACCGCTGCCATCTGGCCAAGGGCAGCCATTCTCTCCTTTTCAGCTAGGCTCTTTTCAAGGAGATAGTTTTTTTTCCAGGCCCTTATGAAAAAAACTACAAGCATCCACAAAAGAACAATGGATGAAAGTATCATAAGCAGTTGAAACTTTGCCTTCCTTTCTATGGAAAAGGCAGGCCAGGGATGAAGGGCAACCCTCAAACAGAAGATTTTCAGGGCAGGAAGGGGCCTTATAGCCTCCTGACCAGGCTTTTGTCCAATGACAGGTCCGTCCCATCCACTAACTGCTACTCTATTCATATCGCTGAGATGGAGCTTTAAAGGGAAATCCAGAATAAAGACCTCCTCACCGGTGGCAAGTTTTTCAAAATGGGT
Organism: Deltaproteobacteria bacterium; assembly: GCA_027003115.1. Taxonomy (GTDB): domain Bacteria; phylum Desulfobacterota; class Dissulfuribacteria; order Dissulfuribacterales; family QOAL01; genus JAADCZ01. Next base: position 1,987 of record JALWYS010000075.1, read on the forward strand.
GACAATTCTTTCCAGTTTGAAGACCTTTTTTACAGAGCTGTCCTTGATCTTTCTTCCAATAAGTTTCTGATTGGAATGTAGAATGCACGTCATGTCCTTGTCTATAAGTGCCAGAAAAGCCAGATATTCCCATCTGTCCGAGGCAACAAGGTCTGGGAACAGTTCAGTATTCAGACCCAGCCTTTCGAGGGCAAAGCCCAGGTTCACAGCTATGTCAGTTGCCCTTGTTTCAAGAAGGTGCCTTGATCCTTTTATGGAAATACGATAGCTGGAAACAGCACTTATGGTTGCAATAACGCTAAAGAGGGTGAGCAGAAAGATGATGGCAATGAGATACTTATTGTGCCAGAACTCTCCATCCTTTACGCCTTTTCGAAAAAATGCCATGGAACCATTATATAAGCAATAAAGGTGGTCTTGACCAGTAAGTGTGTGGCTATTAGTAGTAGTTTTCAAAAAAAATGGGAGAGAGAAATGGCTGTAAGAAAGAATATACTGATAGTTGGTTCTGGCGGAAGGGAGCATGCCCTTTGCTGGAAATTCGCCCAAAGCCCTAGGGTGGATACGGTTTACTGCGCACCTGGAAACGCCGGCATTGCCAGGGACGCCACCTGCGTTGACATCCCAGCCTCTGACCTTGAGGGCCTTTTGAAATTTGCAAGGGATAAGAAGATCGACATAACAATAGTTGGGCCTGAGGCGCCACTAGCCCAGGGTATTGTTGATCTTTTCGAGGAAAACGGGCTTGTCTGCTTTGGCCCAAAGAAAAAGGCCGCGGAGATAGAGGCAAGCAAGGTCTTTACCAAGGACCTCCTTTCCAAGTATTCCATTCCAACTGGAAAGTACAAGGTCTTTACCGACCCTGATGCTGCCAAGGAGTTTGTGAGAAATGAAACAGGGGTTCCAGTGGTCATTAAGGCAGACGGCCTTGCGGCAGGAAAGGGTGTTATCCTCTGTTTCACCATGGATGAGGCCTTTGATGCAATAAATGAGGTCCTTGTAAAAAAGGCCTTTGGAGAGGCAGGAGACAGGCTCATTGTGGAAGAGTTCCTGGAGGGGGAGGAGGCCTCCTTCATGGCCATAACCGATGGTGAAAACGTGCTTCCCCTTGCCACTTCCCAGGACCACAAGGCCGTTTTCGATAACGACAAGGGGCCAAATACAGGGGGCATGGGCGCATACTCTCCGGCGCCAGTTGTTGACAAGAAGCTCTTCAAAGGGATCATGAAGGATATAATGATCCCCACCGTTGAGGCAATGGCCAAGGAGGGAAGGCCCTATAAGGGTGTTCTTTACGGAGGGCTCATAATCAAGGACAGGGAGCCCAAGGTGCTTGAATTCAACTGCCGCTTTGGTGATCCAGAGGCCCAACCAATCCTCATGAGGCTAAAGACGGATCTGCTTGACGTTGTGGAGGCCGCCTTGGAGGGAAGGCTAAATGAGCTTGATTTGGAGTGGGACGAGCGGGCTGCCGTGTGCGTGGTCCTGGCCTCTGGCGGATATCCTGGAAAGTACGAAAAGGGCAAGGTGATAGAGGGGCTTGAAGAGGTTGAAAAGATGGAAGACGTCATGGTCTTTCATGCAGGCACGGCCCTTAAAGATGGAAAATTTGTAACTGCAGGGGGCAGGGTACTTGGGGTAACTGCCCTTGGAGCAACAATCAAGGAGGCCATAGACAGGGCCTACCAGGCAGTGTCCAAAATACACTGGGAAGGAATGCACTACAGAAAAGACATTGGCCAAAAGGCATTGAAGCACCTTTCTACTCCTGTCGTCTCCATAGTCATGGGCAGTAAGAGCGACGCCAAAGTCATGGAAAAGGCGGCAGACACCCTAAAGGACTTTGGAATAAATTATGAGGTAAAAGTGCTTTCTGCCCACAGAAGCCCTGAGCTTACTGCCGAGTTTGCAAGATCTGCCAGGGCACGGGGAGTAAAGGTAATCATTGCAGGAGCGGGAATGGCTGCACATCTTGCAGGTGTAATTGCCTCCCACACCACTTTGCCTGTAATTGGAGTGCCTATTGACAGCAGTTCCCTCAAGGGTCTGGACGCCCTTTTTTCCACTGTCCAGATGCCGCCGGGGATTCCGGTGGCCTCCATGGGAATCGGAAAGGCTGGAGCAAAAAATGCTGCGCTTTTCGCCATTGAGCTTCTTTCTCTTACAGATGAGGAACTTCAGAAAAAGTTGTCTGATTTCAGAAAGGATCAGGAAGAGAAGATCAAAAAACTAAACCAAAAGGAACTTTTTTAGCCCGTTTGGGCCTTCTCACCAATGGACAGGGAACTTTTAGAGAAGATAGAGGAGGCTGCACGGGTAATAAAAAAAGGGGGAGTCTGCGTAATCCCTACGGAGACCGCCTACGGCCTTGCAGCCTCCATTCAAAATGAAAGGGCCCTTGAAAAGATATATGAGATCAAGAAAAGGCCTCTTCATAAACCCCTTTTGATCCTTGTGGAGGAGCTTTCACAGGCCCCTGTGGAAATTTCACGCATCCCCAGTTATGTATTCAAGATAATTGAGAGATTTTGGCCAGGCCCACTTACCCTCCTTCTTCCTGCCACAAGGGATGCAAGTTCCTTTTTGACAGGGGGCAGCCAAAAGGTGGGACTTCGAATCTCAAGCCATCCTGTAGCCATGGAGCTGGTTAAAAGGGTAGGGCAACCGGTTACCGCAACAAGTGCAAACCTCTCTGGAATGGACCTTTCAAAGACAATATCACAGGTTAAGGAGCAGCTTCACCATATTGAGCCCGACTACTACCTTGATGCAGGAGAAATCCCTCCAGGCCCCCCTTCAACCATTGTTGATTGCCAGGACTCAGGCCCTGTGATAATCAGGCCCGGGGCAATAGACCCGGAAGATATTCTGGCCTTATGTTAAAAATGGCCCTTTTAACATTGCCCTTTATCTTCTTGTCGCTTTCATAGAGGAGACTCAACAACTGTCTTATACCCTCCCTCTTGCTCTTTGAAGCTGAAGGACACTCATTCTCACAAACCGGAAGCTTAAGGAGCGTGCTTAGCCGTTTTATCTTTTCCTTTTCTACAAGGGCAAGGGGCCTGATTATTGTAATTACGCCCTTGAACATTTCCTGCCTGGGTAACATGGTGCTCATCTCACCGCTATAAAACATATTTATAAAAAAGGTTTCAATGAGATCATCCAGGTTATGACCAAGGGCTATCTTGTTGCATCCAAGGGCCTGGGTGAGTTGAAAAAGCCTCTTTCTCCTATTCCATGAACAGAGGAAACAAGGACTTTTCCCTTGATTTTTATCGCTATGAGCGTAGGGGGCTATCTCTGTCTCTTCCAGGTAGAAGGGCAGGCCAAGTGAGGAAAAATGGCCTTTGAGGACTGGCCACGTCTTGTCACGGTTATACCCCATTTCAAGATATACTGGCACTATCTCAAAGGAGATGGGGGCCTTTTTCTTCCACTGGCAAAGGTAATGGAGCATGACAAGGCTGTCGGCCCCTCCAGATACTGCGGCCATGATGGTGTCCCCCTGGCTCAAAAGGTGGTATTTATGAATTGCCTTACCAACCTTTCGATTAATCTCTTTTTCTAAATATGCCACTTTCCCAGAAGCTGATTCGCTGTTAATAGTATCTCTTTATCTTCCAGGGGCCACCGAGTCCTGGGGAACCGTCGAGGGCGTGCAACCTTTTTTGATAGAAAGGGAATTTCCATCAAGACCTGATGGACGAAAAATTCACGGATACCGGCCCTTTGACTGGAAGGATATGAAAAGGTAGAGCAAAAGCAGGACAATGAAAAAAATCCAGAAAAATCTATTTTCCTTCATATGAGAATCTTTTTAAACCTCAAATTCATCTTTTTTATCTATCTGGTGTTTCTTGCCGGATACATTGGATACGGCCATGTGAAAAAACTGCTTGAGCCTGTATCTACCAGCCCGTCCTTCGTGGTGGTTGATATCCCCAAGGGCACTTCCTTTAAGCAGGTTGCAAAGCTGCTTGAGGAAAAAGGGCTCATAAGATCCAAGGAGGCCTTTGCTGTTTTTGCATGGTACAAAAAGGAGGCAGCCCTCATAAAGGCCGGAGAATACAAGTTAAGCCCTTCAATGACATCGCAAAAGATCCTTGAAATACTGGTATCCGGCAAGGTGGTCCAGCATCTTGTAACCATACCAGAAGGGTACAACATGTTCCAGATTGGTGACCTTCTGGCAAGGGCCAATCTTGTGAAAAAAGAGGCCTTCATGGCTGCAGTTACCGACAAAATTTTTCTTAAAGGGCTAAATATAAACGATGAAACAGCAGAAGGCTATCTCTTTCCAGATTCCTATTTTCTGCCAAAGGGTGTGAGCGCAAAAGACATAGTAAAAAACTTTGTTAGCAGGTTTTGGGATGTCTGGACAAGCAACAAGTTTGAAGAAAGGGCCAAAGAGATTGGCGCCACCATTCATGAGGTGGTTACCCTTGCCTCCATTGTGGAACTTGAAGCAGCGGTGCAGGAGGAAAAGCCCATAATTGCAAGCGTTTTTTGGAACAGGTTGAAAAAGGGCATGCCGCTTCAGGCAGACCCAACAG
>JALWYS010000076.1 GCA_027003115.1 Deltaproteobacteria bacterium
TATGGTATTCCACAAGATACTAACTGCACGGATCAGTGGACTAGAGGATGAGCTACATCACACGGCCTTCACCTATATGATAGCACTTTGGCGTGAAGACACAGAGGAGACGAGACCATGAGAAGGCGCAGGGGAAGGAGGCACGTCTTAAGGGCTACACACAGCATATCCATCCCCATAACACCTCTCATAGACATCGTATTCCTCCTACTCATCTACTTTATGCTGGTCAGTAACTTTATTGAAGAACAGCAGTTTTTAGTGAATCTCCCTCCAAGTTCCAGGGGAGAGGCCCAAACCAAAGGGCCGATAGTGGTAGCCCTAAAAAGGAATGGAGATCTCTTTATGGATGGGAGACAGGCTACTGAAAATGGAATCCGAAAGCGCTTAGAGGGGCTTTCGCCCAGCGCCAAACAAGAAGGTCTTGAATTGCGGGCTGAAAAGGATGTAGCTGTTGAGCGGGTAGTTAAGATCATGGACATGGCCAAGGAAGCAGGTATTAAAAAGGTGATGATCTCAACCCAAAGGGACACTTCCTGAAAATTTACTCATCCCAGTTTGAAGGTAAATGGATTAGGATCCATGTATGAAACAGATATAAAGGCCAGGTTCTTGCTTTTCATATTGGTTTCATTTGCGATACATGTCTTTTTTATGTTCATTTCCTTTGACGAAAGGCCCAAGGAGACCAGACCCCATGGAATCGAGATTGTCCTAGGAGGAAGGACCTTTGCAATAGAGTCAAACTCCCCCAAAAAAGAAGAAAAAGAGAAAAATGAAAGGGCAAAGAAGAATAAGAAAGGGGCTAGACCCAAAAGGATACGCCTTAAGGAAGCAAAAAGAGAGATTGAGAAGACCCATGTAAAAAAAGCCCTTCAGAAGAGGGATACCACTAATAAAGGGGCAATCCAGAAACTAGCTGCCCCCATTAAAAGGCTAGAGGATAAGCCAACAAAGAAGAAGGGTAAAGTAGTAAAAGGGCCCAAACAAAAGAAGAAATCGACAGCTAAAGAAACTTTGCCACCATCTAAAAGGCGCCCAGGCACCTTAAAGAGGATTGATCGTGCCGGGGCAACCATCAGTCAAAAGGGCCTTAGAGACTATCTCAGCAAGGTAAGAGCCATAATCGAACAAAACAAGTCTTATCCGTACAATGCACGCATATTTGGTAGAGAGGGAGAAGTGATGGTTTCATTTCTCATAGGAAGTGATGGGACTATATTAGATACCTCCATCATAAAGCCTTCGAGATATAAAGACCTCAATCGGGCAACAATCAAAACACTTGAAAGGTCGAGTCCACTGCCTCACCCACCAAAGACACTCTCGCCTCCCGTCAAGATAGAGACCACTCTCAAGTTCAAGATCCAATAAAGACGAATTCCTAACCAGATGACCACTTGTCCCTGAGAGGCCGAAGATATTCAACCCGGATAAGGCTAGCCGGTTTACAGGCCGTATGGTGTAAAAATTAAAACCCACCGGTTAAAGCCAGCGGGTTTTATTGAATTTTTTCTGGTGCCCCCGGCACGATTCGAACGTGCGACACCAGGATTAGGAATCCTGTGCTCTATCCCCTGAGCTACGGGGGCCAAGAAAATTTGCGTGCAACTGTTAACACAAACAAACAGTCCATGTCAAGGACACGTTAACAGCTCCTCTAGGTGCCGTATATCAAAAAAAGGGCGCTACTGATTGCGCCCTTTTTTCCGTTTTGACCTTTTAAAGACCTGCCTTTTTAAGCTCCTCTATAACCTTTTTCTGTTCCTTTGTAAGGGTCTTTGGCACTTCAACCATCACTCGCACGAAGAGATCATTCCTTGCGCCGCTTCCAGAGGGAAATCCCTTGCCCCTGAGCCTCATCTTCTGGCCGCACCTTGTACCGGAAGGAATCTTGAGTTTAAGAGTCGTCCCATCTATACCCGGAACATCCACCCTTGTGCCAAGGCATGCCTCTGAAAACCTGATATACTTATCGTATACGAGATTACCGTCCTTGTCGAAATAGAACCCTGGAGGAAGGGAAATATTAATCCTTAAGTAGAGATCGCCCCTTCCACCTGGTCCCTGCACTCCCTTTCCTGGAACCCTGATCTTTTTTCCCTGGCTAATTCCCCTGGGAATAGTGACAGAGATCTTTTCGGGAAAGCCCCCTGTCTGCAGGGAGATTATCTTTTTGTCTCCATTAATCACCTCTTGCGGAGTGACATACAGGTCTAGAATCACGTCCTGTCCCTTTGGCTGGGGCTGCTGATAGACAAAGCGGTCCCCATGGGTATAACCACGTCCTGCACCTCCATACTCTCTCCTTCCATGGGTGGAAAAGAGGTCATCGAAAATAGAGCCCATTCCGCCACCGCCAGAGGAAAAAATGATTCTCGTAAAACCTTCCCCGCCTATGCCCAGATCCTGGAATATGGAGGAAAAGTCGAAATTCTTGAAAATATCTTCCTGGCTGTAATGCCTGTGAAACTCTTGAGAACCAAATGCATCGTACTCTTTACGCTTTTTAGGGTCACTCAGTACGGCATAGGCCTCGTTTATCTCCTTAAATTTCTCCTCTGCCTCCTTGTTCCCCTTGTTCTTGTCAGGATGATATTTTAAGGCAAGCTTCCTGAAGGCCTTTTTTATCTCTTCAGGGCTTGCATCTTTTGATACTCCCAATATCTTGTAGTAATCTTTTGACTGAGTCATCTTTGAACCCTAACCTCTTTTATTTATTACTTTGAAATTGAATGTAGACCATAATAAACACTAAGACCTGCCTTTACAAAGTCAAGGATTTGACACAACCATGAACATAGCCGTTTTTGAGCCTGCATCCCCTTCCAACCTCCATGAAATAACCCAGGCAATCGCCCTTTTGAGCACGGAATTTCCAGGGCAGCATGTACCTTCTGTTTCCCTTTTCGGTGAAATTGGCGTAAAAAACGAGCAACTTACATACCTTTCCTCGTCAGATCAGGTCAAGGCACGCCTGTTTCAGGAGCTGGTGGCCCTGAAAGATCAAGACGTCATCATATTCACCCGTGGTGGCTATGGGACCATGCGGTGGCTTGGCATGGTGGATTTTGACAAATTTTCCAATGAGCTTTGCAAAAAGGTTTTCGTGGGCTTTAGCGACACAACCTTTCTTGCCTCAAAAATCGTAAATCTTGGACATACCTTTTTGCACGGCCCCATGCTCTCCACGTTGAAGGTAACGGATATTCAAAGTAGGAATTCGCTATACGAGTTTTTGCTCACAGGCAGGCTTCCAAACCTTCATGGCAAGATCCTTGTTTCGGGAACATGCAGGGGAAAGCTTATTGGGGGAAACCTGACGTGCCTTTGCCACTCAATAGGTACGCCCTTTGAACCAGAGTGGGAAGATTCAATATGTTTCCTGGAGGACTGCGGAGAAGACATATACAGGATAGACAGGATGCTCACCCATCTGATCGAATGCGGGGCACTCAAAAACGTTGCAGGCATAGCCACAGGCTCCTTTGTGCTTAAAAGGGAAGAGGCCTTGGGAAGAAAAACCCTTGATGCACTGTTAAAAGACAGACTCGCTAACCTTGGAAAGCCTGTCATTATAGATATTCCAGCCGGACATGCCAGTAAGAATATGCCACTTCTTCTAGGAAAGACCTATAAAATAGATGGAAAAAATGGCTGGCTCTTGCCTGATTAGTCAAAAGTAATTGCTAAGGGCCATTGTCTTTACATTATGTTCAAGGGCCTCTATGAGACAAAAGGCTTCTTTGAGGCTTTTCCCCCATGCCACAACGCCGTGGGCCTTTAGAATAAAAACTTTGCCTTCTGCCGCTGCCCTTGCTGCAGCCTTGGCAAGTTCAACACTTCCAGGTGGTAAGAAGGGAACCACCTTGACCTGTGGAAAAAGGATTCTTCCTTCTGCCAAAATACTCAGATCAAGGTAATCCCTCTTCAGGCTTGCAGCAGTTGTCCAGGGCGCATGGGCATGAATTATTGCCATTGCATCCTGGACCTTATTATAAATTGCAAGATGCATTGGCACCTCTGTTGAGGCTTGGCCCGTCCCTGCCCTTTGCTTTCCTTCTTTGTCTACCACTATCAGTCCTTCATGGCCCATGATACCCTTGTGCACGCCGGATGCAGTAACAAGAATTCTTTCATCATCGAGCCTGATACTGAGGTTTCCATCTGCTCCTGCAATAAGTGTCTTACTGTAAAGCAGCCTTGCATACCTTATAATTTTCCCGCCAATCCCACTATTTTCTTGAAAGCAGCCTGTCATGCCGTGCCTCCTTCCACTATGAGTCAGCTTGACATTTTAATCTTAATGAATTAATGAACAATCTTAATAATGGTAATTTGTTTTTCTTGTATGTAGGGAGTACAAAAAAATGGAGGGAGTTGCCATGAAAAAACTTTTGGGAATTTTGCTGTTCTTAGGTTTGCTTTTCCCTGCGGGGGTCTTTGCAGGAGGGTATGCATCCCCTAGTACGGATCAGCTTTTGAAGAAAATAGAGCAACTTAGCCACGAACTCGCCCAGGTAAAAAAGGAACTCAAAGAAGTAAAGACAAAGGGGACCAACGCTGCCTTACAAAGGGAGCTTGAGGCCCTAAAGTCCAAGCAGGAAGATACTGCTGACGATCTCGATGACCTTTCTGACCAGTTCGAAGACATGATGACAAACGGAGTCGGCCGTTTTGAGGTATTCGGTGATTATCGTTTTCGTCTTGATTCAACACGGGCACATGCCAGGTCCTATTATGACGCCATTGAGCTTGGAAGGTGGATGCAGGGCGGAATGCAAGGCCCCATGCCTTCCAAAAAAGAATCGGATGATTTCAACAACGACACCCTCTACACAAACAGGTTGCGCCTGGGTGTCAAGGTCAAGGCCACTGAAAACGTCACCTTCAAGGGAAGGCTTACCATGTATAAGATCTGGGGAATGGAAAGTTCTGCCAAGACGGCCTATCCCTTTGGTAACAACGGGTTCATGTGGGATCCCAATATCAGCCGCCGCCCCAATGACAACACCCTTAGGGTTGAAATGGCCTACGTAAACTGGACCAACATAATGAACCTTCCCATCTGGGTATCTGTTGGAAGGCGTCCAACCGTTGATGGCCCCCCGGCACAGCTTAGATACAACTACGACAGCCGTTATGCCACCCCTGTGGCCCTTGGTGTTGACTGGACCTTCGACGGTGCAACCCTTGGCTATATGTACACCAACCCCTGGCCAGGCAAGATCCGTATCTGTTACGGTCGTGGTTACGAAGCGGGTTTTGATTCAAAGGACAATCCCACGGCCGGCCTTGATGACACCGATCTCTATGGATTCAGTTGGGATATCATAAATGATACGGAGAACCACAGGTTTGCCAATCTCCAGTTTTTCAGGGCGGCTGATATCCCTGATCTCATGGAGGGTAGGAGTATTTCCAGCAACACCATGCCCTTTGCAGGCATGACAACCGGCACACCTGAAAGGGTGGATGCCACGTCAGACCTTGGTGATATCTACCATGCAAGCTTTGTGTACATGGACAGGTTCCGTGGCATAGACTGGTTCGTAAGTGGAGGTCTCAGTCGTACGGACGACAGGGGCAGAAACTTCATGGGATACGGCCTCCTTACCGATCCCACCGATACCACCAAGCAGAACCACTGGGGTTGGGCCGCCTACGCAGGTCTTAGGATTCCAGTGGAAAGTCTTAGGAGTAAGATTGGTTTCGAATACAACTTTGGCTCCCGCTACTGGATAAACTTCACACCTGCTGCAGACGACCTATACCTCAGCAAATTGGCCACACGCGGACACGTTGGCGAGGTTTACTGGATATGGGATGTGCCTGCCGGAGAGGCAATATCAAAGTATGCCAAGGTATTCATGAGGATAGGTTACCAGTACTATTGGATAAACTACACAGGAAGCGGAAGCTGGCTCGGAAAGCCCTGGGATGTTGACGACGTGGGCGATGATCCAAGCATGGCCCAGTTCTTTGCCCCTGTGAACCAGATGGACAACATCTACGCAACCTTCGAGGTGTACTTCTAAAAGGACCTGATAAGAAAAAGATGTGAAACCAGGAAGGAGGGGGCTTGACCACCTCCTTCCTTTTTTGTTTAAAATTAATGCCTAAACGGAGGAAAAATCATGCCAATATATGAATTTCAGTGCAGAAGTTGCGGTTACGTATTTGAGCTTCTTCTCATGTCCAAAGAGGAGATGGAAGACGTTCGCTGTGCCAAATGTTCAAGCCCAGATGTGGGTAAGCTCATGAGCGCTGCAAATATTGCAAGCACTCAGTCCAAAAGCACCTCCCCTTCCGGTTCCACCCCGTCCTTTACCACCAACCAGTGCCCGTCGGGTAGCTGCACCCATATAAACCTTCCTGGACATACGAAACCATAATAAAAGGCCCCTTGGCCACTTCCCCCGAAATGGCTGGCCAAGGGGCCTTTACTTCCTTGCCTTTCCTTCACCTTTTTACATGTTGACTATCTTCTCATATGGCCACGCAACGATGCCGCCGTCCAGCAACCATATCTTTTCCGGATCAAAACCTTCTGCCTCAAGTATCCTTGCCGCCTCGTAACCCCTCAAGGAAATCTTGCAAAGACATATTATCTCCTTGTCCCTGGGAAGCTCTGAGGCCTTTTTCCGAACCATTCCCAAAGGAATATGCACAACATTTTCATAGGGAAGCCTCATCTGTTCCAGCTCCTTTGGGGTCCTTACGTCCAGAAAGATAAAATCATCACCCCTGTCCAGCTTTTCCTTTACTTCAGCAGGCGCATAGGACCTTATGAGCCCGTCTCTCTTGTTCTGAATGACATTTGCCGCAACGATGATGTTATCCATGGCTGGTGAAAAGGGAGGTGCATAGGCCATGTCCGTTTCAAAACAGTCATCAACAGTTCCACCAGCCTTTAATATGGCAGCCGCGGTATCAACGCGGCTAAGAACCTCTCCAGGCCCAAGTACCTGGACACCAAGGAGCCTGCCACTGTACTTTTCCGCAACCATCTTCAGATGAATAAGCTTGGAATCCTTCATATAGTGGGGCTTATCAGGTGCAGGGCAAAGGCTTGTAAGCACCTCCATTCCTTCCTTCCTGGCATCCCGTTCGGTAAGCCCTGTTCTTGCCACATTGAATCCCAGAATGTTGCAGACTCCCGTACCGCACACCCCAGAAAAGGTGGAGTTCCAGCCCGCCAGGTTGTTTCCGATTATGCGGCCGTGCTTGTTGGCAGTCGAACCCATGGGCGCATACATGGGTTTTCCGGTAACGATATTGTAGGATTCCACACAGTCACCACCTGCGTATATGTCAGGGTCTGACGTCCTCATGTGGGCATCAACCCTTATTCCCATGGGGCCGGTCTCAATACCGGCGTCCTGGGCAAGCGTGGTATTCGGCCTGAAACCGATTGCAAGAAGAACGAGCTCCGCATCTATCTCCGTCTTTTCGGTCTTAACCTTCTGAACCCTTCCGTTTCCCTCAAAGCTTGAAACCCCGTCATTAAGATGGAGGGTAACGCCCTTTGACGTAATGTGCTTCATGAGGGGGACAGCCATCTCCTCATCAAGAAGGGCCGGCAGTACAAAGGGGAGTTTTTCTACCACATGGACCTTAAAACCCGCGTTCAAAAGTGGCTCGAGACACTCCATACCTATCAGGCCTGCACCGACAATCACTGCATTTTTCCCAGGGGCCTCCTCCATGGCCTTTTTAAGCTTAACACCGTCGTTAAGGGTCTTGAGACAATGGATTCCCTCAAGGTCTATTCCAGGGATTGGAGGCCTGACCGGACTGCTTCCAGTGGCAAGTACAAGTTTGTCGTATGAAAGTGTCTGCTCACCACCGTCCTTTACGTTCTTTACAAGCACCTCCTTCTTTTTTCTGTCTATGGAAATAGCTTCGGTATTAAGAAGCACATCAACGCCTTTTACGGCCTTAAAGAAGTTGACGTCCCTTACCACACCAACCGGCGTTGTAGTGAGGTCCTTTACATCCGGCACCTCTCCTTCCAAATAAAACGGAAGACCGCAGGCACCATAGGAAATCTCTTCACCCTTTTCAACGATTACCACCTCTAGTGATGGATCAAGCCTCTTGGCCCTGCATGCCGCCTTGGGACCACAGGCAACCCCTCCAATTACCACAATTTTCCTGCCCATCATGTGCCTCCTTGTTTTGTTTTTTTACAAACGCCCAATTCATCTTATTTATATCACCACTAATCATTATTGAGAATGGGCACAATGATTTTTGTCATTTGCTCAAAAAAATTATTGACAGCCTTTCAGTATATGCATAATTTTCAAACTGATTCAAAAAGATGCCTTCAAACAATTAACTTTCGCAGTCGAAGCAGCCTGCATTCTGGCAAAGGAGACTAAAAAAAATGAAAATAGCTGTAAGCTCTACTGGAACTACAATGGATTCTCAGATTGACCCTAGGTTTGGAAGAACCAGCTACTTTCTGATAATAGACCCGGAAAGGGCCAAGATTCTTGATGTAATAGATAACAGGGCCTCACAGGAGGTCGCCCACGGAGCTGGTATTAATGCAGCTACCCTGGTGGCACAGTCCGGTGCAAGCGTTGTCCTTACAGGCAGGGTGGGGCCCAAGGCTTATGCCATTCTCAGAGCCGCGGGCATAAAAGTGGTCTCTGAAATCGCAGGAACCGTTCGAGATGCACTTGAGGTTTTTGCCTCGGGTAACACACAGTTTTCAGACGGCCCAGATGGCGATGCCCACGCCTCCTCTCCTTCACCGCGCGACGGCTGGATGGGAGGCACTGGAGGAGGCGCTGGAAGAGGCTCAGGCAGAGGCTGCGGATGTGGCGGCGTTGGCGGTGGCAGACGCCGGGGTGGACGGGGAAGATAGTATGAAAATCGCCGTTGCCAGCGGAAAAGGCGGTACTGGAAAAACCACGGTTGCCGTCAGCTTTGCCTTGTCGTGGGACTCTGGCGTTACCTTTGCTGACTGCGACGTTGAAGAGCCCAACAGCCATATATTCCTCAAACCAGATATAACCGGCTCAAGGCAATTCTCCCTCCAGATTCCCGCAATAGACGAGGAAAGATGCAACTACTGCGGCAAATGCCGAGAGATATGTCGATTCAATGCCATCACAATCTTTGGGAAGACAATCATGAGTTTCCCAGACATGTGTCACTCGTGTGGTGGCTGCTTCTTGGTCTGCGACCAGGGAGCCATCCGGGAAGCAAAACGCATCGTTGGAACTGTGGAATGGGGCACGGCGAAAGAGATGGCATTCTTTCAAGGACGGTTGAGGATTGGAGAGGCCATGTCCTCGCCCCTTATAAAAGAGGTAAAAAAGCAGGCAGAAAACAGCCAGACAGACCTGACCGTGCTTGATGCCCCACCTGGCACTTCGTGTCCGGTTATAAAGACTGTCAGGGACACGAATTTTGTCGTCCTTGTGGCTGAACCCACACCCTTTGGACTCCATGACTTGAAACTTGCCGCAGCAACTATCGCCACTTTGGATATTCCCATGGGAGTGGTGATAAACAAATCCGGAATAGGTGACAATTCTGTGGAAAACTGGTGCAAAGACCAGGGAATACCCGTCTTGATGAATATACCATTTTCCAGGGCTGCGGCAGAGGCCTACGCCACTGGGCGTCCACTTGTGGAGCTTCAGCCCGAGCTAAAAACCGGTTTCAAAAGACTCATAGAGGAAATTTCAAGGTGAAGGAACTTTTGATTCTAAGCGGAAAGGGCGGCACTGGCAAAACAACCCTGACGGCGTCTATTGCCTATCTCGCCAAGGAAAAGCTGCTCGCGGACTGCGATGTGGATGCGGCTGATCTTCACATCATACTGCAACCGGAACAGACAGAGAGGCACGATTTCGTTTCAGGGGTCAAGGCCCGGGTGACATCGGACAAATGCACGGGTTGCGGCACCTGTTTTGAACTTTGTAGGTATGATGCCATAATACTTGATGAAAAGGCATGGGTGGACGATTTTTCCTGTGAAGGATGCGGCGTTTGCGCTCACTTTTGCCCCGAGAATACCTTAGAGCTAGAGCCGAACCATTGCGGTTACTGGTACGTTTCCCGCACCAGGCTCGGTACACTTGTTCACGCAGAGCTCAAACCGGGAGAGGAAAATTCTGGGAAGCTGGTATCCCTTGTAAAACAAAAGGCCAGAAAAAGGGCAGAACGTGAAGGGGTAGGCCTCATACTGGTTGACGGACCTCCCGGCATAGGGTGCCCTGTTATATCTTCCTTTTCAGGCGCAGACCTTGTTCTAATCATTACTGAACCAACCAAATCGGGATTACATGACCTTAAAAGGGTTGTGGAACTTTCAAAACATTTCAAGGTCCCGGCAAAGGTTGTGGTAAACAAGTGGGACCTCAACAGGGAAATCTACTACCAGATAGAGCACTTCTGCCAGGGCTCAGACATGGAGCTAGTTGGCAAAATCCCCTTTGACGAGGCCGTAGTAGACAGTCTAGTGGCTGGCAAAACCATTTTTGAATTTAAGGATTGCAAGGCAGCCCAAAGTGTAGCAAATATCTGGCAACAAATCGAAAAAAACCTATAGGAGGAAAAAGTGAGCCAGAACACAAGGGAAGAAAAACGGACGGCAAATCCTGTACTCAATGAACAGGATGAGAAGATAAGGGAGAAGCTGTCTCAGATCGAGCATAAAATAATGGTAATGAGCGGAAAGGGAGGCGTTGGCAAAAGCACTGTCTCCATCAACCTTGCAGTGGGGCTTTCGCTTCAAAATTTTTACGTTGGCCTACTGGACGTTGATATCCATGGACCAAATGTGCCCAAGATGTTGGGTCTTGAAAGAGGGGAACTCCAGAGGAGGCCAGACGGAACGGTTGGCCCAGTATACTATTCTCCGAACCTCAAGTTCATGTCTGTTGAACCCCTGCTGCCGGATAAGGATTCGGCAGTCATGTGGAGGGGCCCCATGAAGATGTCCGCCATCAGGCAGTTTATCTATGACATAGAGTGGGGAAAACTTGACTATCTGGTCATTGATGCGCCTCCGGGAACTGGGGATGAACAAATGACCGTGGCCCAGACCATTCCTGATGCCTATGCAGTAGTAGTAACCACGCCACAGGAAGTTGCCCTTTTGGATGTGAGAAAGTCCATTTCCTTTTGTAAAAAGGTAGGAATGCCCATTATTGGGATTGTAGAAAATATGAGCGGCATGATCTGCCCTCACTGCGGAAAGGCCATAGACGTTTTCAAACGTGGTGGCGGAGAAAAACTTTCAGAAGAAACAGGCATACCCTTTTTGGGCAAGGTCCCAGTAGATCCTCGAATCGTTACCACAGGAGATGCTGGCAAACCCATCCTTGCCATGTATCCAAACAGTCATACCGCAGAGGCCTTTGAAAGGATCTGCCAAAATGTAATCAATGTTACCCAGACCCTGGCATTACGCAAAAAAGAAGAAAAGAACAACGAGGAGGAATGAAAAAATGAGAGTAGCACTTCCCATAGAAAACGGCCAGTTATGCGGCCATTTTGGCCATGCGCCGCAATTTGCAATAGTGGAAATAGAAGGCAATGCCATTAAGGGGGGAACCATAGAGACACCCCCGCCCCACGAACCGGGCGTACTCCCAAGGTGGCTCAAGGAACTGGGCGTAAATCATGTAATATGTGGAGGTATCGGGGCCAGGGCAGTAGAACTTCTCAACCAGGCCGGCATCCAGGTTACGGCTGGAGTCAATGTACAGGACCCTGAAAGGGCCGTAGAGGCCTTTTTGGCAGGTCAGATACAGGGAGCCAGCGGTCCTACATGCTCTGGGCATGAACATGGCCATGGCCAAGGTTGCGCCCACTAAGCATGCTTCTATAGAGAGGTGTTTAGATGCCAATCTATGAATACGAGTGCCAAGACTGCAAAAAGGTGAGTGAAATACTCGTATTTTCATCCCTTGAGCCTGAATGCCCACGATGTGGCTCAAGGAGGCTTAAAAAAATCATGTCTCCCACTTCTTCGCTTACGGGACACAGCCCTGCCTCAATGCCTGGCCCCAAGGATACAGGCTGCTGCGGCTCACGCCCGGGACTCGCCCCTGGATGCTCAGGGCCTGGGTCTTGCTGTGGAAAAAACAAGACAGGTTCATAACTTACTGTAATTACCTTAAAACCTTGTCAAACTCGGAAAATCAACTGCTAGAGGGCCTTGAGGCCCTCTACTCAAAGTACAACAAAAGGAAATTCGTCCATCCAGACCCCCTTGAATTTCTCTATCTTTTCAAGGACCCGAAGGAAAGGGAGGTTGCAGGCCTTGTAGCTGCATCACTTGCATACGGAAGGGTTTCACAAATATTAAAAAGCATCTCTATTTGCCTTGAGAAGATGGAGAAGCGCCCTAGGGCCTTTCTTTTAAGCCACAGCCCAACGGACATCGAAAAGGTATTTTCAGACTTCAACTACCGATTTACCAAGGCCTGGGAGATGACACGATTCCTTATTGGTTTAAAAGGGCTTATTGAGAGGTACGATACCCTGGAGAAGGCCTTTTTAAAGGCAGGGCAAGTGCAGGAAAACCAGCCATGCCTAGTTGTAAAAAGGCTCTCTGCCTTTGTAAGCGCACTCCTTGGAATAGCAGGCCTTGAAAAATCGTATCTACTACCAGACCCTAGAAAAAAGAGCGCCTGCAAACGCCTTTTTCTTTTTTTGAGGTGGATGGTCCGAAGTGATCAGGTGGACCCAGGTGGATGGACATGCTTAAGCCCCAGAGATCTTTTGATACCGCTTGACACTCACATGTTTAATATAGCAAGAGACATTGGGTTAACTGGCAGGAAGCAGGCCGACCTCAACACTGCCATTGAGATAACAGAGGCCTTTAGAAATTTGAACCCAGAAGACCCTGTAAAATATGACTTTGTTCTCACAAGATTTGGCATAAGGAGAGAACTTTCTAGGAAAGACATCCCCCATCTCCTTTCAAGATCCTGATAAACCTTCACCTTTTCAAACGGTTGCCGAAAATAGCTGAGCTATTATCTTAGCCTTGTCAATTTGCAGGAGAAAAGAACATGAAGCTTTTTGTTACTGTCATTGGGCTGATAATGGTCATAGAGGGGCTTCCATACTTTGCCTTTCCGGAAAAAATGAAAATATTTCTCAAACAGATACAGGAGATGCCTTCGGAAAGTCTTAGATGGATGGGCTTTTTTCTCATGTGTCTTGGGCTCCTACTTTGTTATCTTGCGCAAAGAACCGGAATCTTTACATGAAAGAGGATTTTCTCCTTTCCTCATACGATTACAATCTTCCACCAGATTCCATAGCCCAGGTGCCCGCAAAAAGGCGGGAGGAGTCCAGACTGCTTGTACTCAACAAAGAAACTGGACGCACAGAACATCTGCGTTTCAGGGAAATATCAAGAATTTTTAAAAAGGGAGACTGTCTTGTAATCAACAAGACAAGGGTATTTCCTGCAAGGATTGTTGGAAGAAAACCAACCGGAGGAAGGATAGAATTTCTTCTTCTTGAGCTACCAAGAAAAGGGGGAAAGGGCCTTTATGAAGCCAGGGCCCTATGCAAAAGCTCAAAACCTGCAAGGCCAGGAACAACCGTGACCTTTTCTGATCTTCTTGAAATCAAAGTCAAAAAAAGGCTCGAAAACGGGCAGGTGGAGGTATTGCTTAATGTTGAACAAAATTTTCCAGGCGGACTCCTTTCCGTGCTGGAAAAGGTGGGCCGGATGCCCCTTCCTCCTTACATAAAAAGGGAGGACAAGGATTTTGACAGGAATAGATACCAGACCGTTTACGCGAAAGATGTAGGCTCAGTGGCGGCCCCCACGGCAGGTCTTCATTTTAACGAGGAAATACTTGAATCAATCAGGGGAAAAGGGGTAAAGATCGCTCCCATAACCCTGCACGTTGGCTACGGCACCTTTTCCCCAATAAGGACAGAGGACATAAGAGAACACAAAATCCACAGTGAATGGGTAAGCGTTAAAAAACAAAGCGCAGAACTCATTAAAGGCACCAGGAAATCAGGAGGGCGGATATTTGCTGTTGGGACAACATCTGTCCGCACCATTGAGTTTATCTATAAAGAGATGGGAGACATATGCGAATTTTCAGGCCCGTGCGACCTCTACATCTATCCAGGATTTCGATTCAACCTGACAGACGCTTTGCTGACCAACTTTCACCTGCCTCGTTCCTCTCTTCTTGTGCTCGTTAGCGCATTTGCAGGCAGGAAGAGGATCATCCAGACCTACCTGGAAGCCATTAAAAGGGGCTACAGGTTTTTTAGTTACGGGGATGCAATGCTCATTTTATAGCCAAGGACATTTGAGTCAGACGAGGCCTGTCTTTAGCCTTGAAACCATTAAATCAATCTTTTTCTTGTCCTCCTCTGTCAAATCACTAAAACGGATACCCATTCCTTTTTTTTGCGAAGGAGATAGCGTTGATCCCCTTGCCCATACTACTTCGGCCTTTGTCTTTATCTTGACAGAGTTATCAGGGAGCATGAATTCAACTGTTATGGTAGTACCTGGAGATAAAGGTTTTCTCGTGGCAATAAACATCCCCCCTGCGCTCAGATTCTCGGCAAAGTCTGTAAAGAACTTGTTAACGTTCCTGTAATCTACTTTGAGAATTACGGGATGCCTCTGCTGTCTTCTCTTGTCTCTCATGGTTGCTCCTGAAGACGACTTCAACATGTCCTTGACTATTAATTCGACTCTTTCTCCTTGAAACTTTAAGGTGAAGGGATTATAAATCTTGGACCTGTTTAACCAAAATCAAACGGATTGAGAGGATATGAGCCATGGCCAAGGTCTGCGAAATATGCAAAAAGGGTCCAAGGACAGGCTGCAATGTCAGCCACGCAAACAATCATACCAAGAGAAGGTGGCTCCCAAACCTTCAAAGCGTCAGGGTGAATGTCAACGGAAAGACAAAACGCATGAGGGTCTGCACCAGGTGCATCCGCTCTGGCAGAATCGAGAAGCCCCCCATCAGGAAAAGGGCAAAGTAAATCACCCCGTTAAGATCGCGAACAACCTCCGAGGGTCAGACAGACGCCTGTCTGTCAACCCTCATCACTCCGTTCACCTTTTTTATTCCAGATATGACCTTCTTAAGGTGGCTGCTGTCTCTTACCTCGGCCACAAAGGTGAAATGGGCGCTGTTGTCCGGGCTTGTATAGACCTTTGCCTCAAGGATGTTCGCCTCTGCTGCGCTTATGGCATTACTCACCGCAGCAAGCATTCCCTTTTCATCGGCAGTAACCACATTTAACATCACAGGGTAGTTCACCCCGTCATCAGTTGTCCAGGTAACCTCTATCTTCCTGTCTGGCTCAAGGGATGTCACATTTGGACAGTCCTCCCGGTGTATGGTGACTCCCCTTCCCCTTGTTATGTAGCCTATCACCTCATCACCTGGCACCGGTGTACAGCACTTTGCAAGGTGGATCATGATATCATCGTGGCCCTGGATCTGGATGCCTTCTCCCTGAGGCTTTCTGGCCTTTGAGGGCGCCTTAACCTCCTGTTGCTCCATGGCCTCCTCGAGGCCCTCAACGTGTTTGATCTTTACGTACTTTCGAACTATCTGGGAAGGCGAAATCTTACCGTAGCCGGCTGCTATAAGCATGTCATCAACGGTCTTAAAGGAGAGGGATCTTGCCACCTCTTCTGCATCCTCCTTGAGAAAGGAGGAAAAATCAAGTCTGTGCTTCTTGAACTCCCTGAGACAAAGATCCTTCCCAAGGGCAAGGCTCTTCTCCCTCTCCTCTGTCTTTATCCACTGGCGGATCCTGGCCCTTGCACGACTCGTCCTTGCGATCTTGAGCCAGTCCCTGCTGGGTTTGTGATGCTTTGCTGTAATGATCTCCACAACGTCCCCGTTCTGGAGCTGGTACTTGAGAGGAACCATCTTGCTGTTGACCTTTGCACCAACGCAGTGGTGCCCTACCTCTGTATGAATGGAATAGGCAAAGTCTATGGGGGTTGCCCCCATGGGAAACTCTTTTATTTCTCCATTGGGGGTAAGTACGTACACCTCGTCAGGAAAGAGATCCATCCTGACAGACTCCAGGAACTCGCGCGGGTCCTCAAGCTCCTTCTGCCACTCCATGAGCCTCTTGAGCCACTCGAACTGGCGCTGCTGATCCTTCTTCAGGATCTTTCCCTCCTTGTAGAGCCAGTGGGCTGCAATACCCTCTGTGGCCACCTTGTCCATCTCCTCGGTACGGATCTGTATCTCCATCCTTTCCCCATAGGGACCTATGACCGTAGTATGAAGAGACTGGTACATGTTGGCCTTTGGCAGGGAGATGTAGTCCTTGAAACGGCCTGGCACCGGTGTCCAAAGGGAATGAACAATACCAAGGGCCTCGTAGCACTCGGTAACGGTCTTCAAGATGATTCTAAAGGCAATAAGATCGTATATTTCGTCAAGGCTTACGTTCTGCCTCCTCATTTTCCGGAATATGCTGTAGAGGTGTTTTGGGCGCCCAAGCACCCGGCAGGAGAGGCTGTATTCAGCCATCTTCTTTGAGATGATCTCCTTGACCTCCTCCACGTAGGCCTTTCTGGCACCAAGCCTTGCCTCCACCTCCTGTTTGAGTTCCTGGTATTCTTCCGGATAAAGGAAAGAAAAGGCCAAATCCTCAAGTTCCCTTTTCATCCAGTCTATTCCAAGCCTGCTGGCAAGAGGTGCATATATATCCAGGGTCTCCCGGGCAATCTTTATCCTTTTTCGCTCCTTTTGATACTGGAGGGTGCGCATATTGTGGAGCCTGTCCGCAAGCTTAACCAGAAGGACCCTTATGTCTTTAGACATGGCAAGGATCATCTTCCGGATGTTTTCAGCCTGTTTCTGTATCTTGCTTTGGAAGTTTATCTGGCTGATCTTGGTGACGCCGTCCACGATCCTTGCCACGTCCTGCCCAAACATCTTCTCTATCTCCTCAATGGTGGACAGGGTGTCTTCCACGGCATCATGAAGAAGTCCTGCAGTTATGCTAGATAGATCAAGTCTCTGCTGGGCGAGTATATAGGCAACTGCCAGGGGATGGGAAAGATAGGGCTCTCCTGAAAGGCGCATCTGGCCTGCATGCACCTTTGCAGAATAGACATAGGCCTTTTCCACAAGGCTTGTATCCGCATCTGGCATGTAGCTGTGTATCTGATCGAGGATGTCGTTGATTCTTATCATTTACTAATGAGGGCCTTTGCCTCCTTTAGCACATCTTTTTGGGCAACAAGGCGGGTTTCCATGGTATGCCGCTTTGTGATCTCAACAAGACCCTCCTTAACGGCCTTTTTACCCACAGTTACCCTCACCGGTATTCCAATGAGCTCTGAATCCTTGAATTTCACCCCAGGCCTTTCGTTCCTGTCATCAAGAAGCACCTCAAACCTTGCCTGGGACAAGGTATCATAGAGCGCCTCGGCCACGGAAAGCATCTCTTTATCCTTGACATTAATCACTGAGATTATCACTTCAAAGGGGGCGATGGGTGAGGGGAAGATTATGCCTCTTTCATCATGGTTCTGTTCAATGGCAGCAGCAACTGTCCTTCCCACACCTATCCCGTAACACCCCATGATGATTGGCCTTTCTTTTCCGCTGCTATCAAGAAAGGTGGCGCCCATTGCCTCGCTGTACTTGGTGCCAAGCTTAAAAATATGGCCCACCTCTATTCCCCTTTTTATCTCTATGGCACTGCCGCACCTGGGGCAGGGATCCCTTGGAGTGATAACACGAATGTCATGGGTCTCAGGCGGCTCAAGGTCCCTTTTCCAGTTAAGGCCCACAAAGTGGGCATCCTTCTCATTTGCCCCTGCCACAAAGTCCTTCATGTAGGCTACTGCGTGGTCTGCCACCACCCGTACGTCAGAAGGAAGCCCCTTGGGCCCTGCAAACCCGACTGGTGCCCCTGTAATCCTTTCCACCGTATCAGGCCCTGCCATCTCCAGGTTTTCAACCCCAAGGACCCTCTTTAGCTTTACTTCATTAAGCTCATGGTCCCCGCGGACAAGTGCTGCAACTGGCCTTTCATCTGCAATGAATATGAGGGTCTTTACCAGCTCCTTGGCCTTTTTATTCAGAAAGTCAGTAACGTCCTCTACGCTCTTTTTACCAGGTGTTTCAACCTTCTTGAGCGTGGAAGTGCCAGGAGAAAAGGGCTCCATTTGAGACTTAGGTTTCACCTCTGCAAGCTCTGTGTTTGCAGCATATGAACAGGCCGTGCAGCAGGCTATGTCGTCTTCTCCTGTCTCTGCCAGAACCATGAACTCATGGGAGGCATGCCCTCCTATACTTCCCGTGTCTGCCTCCACAGGCCTGAAATCAAGACCGCACCGTTCAAATATGCGGCAGTAGGCCTTGTACATTGCCTGGTATATCTCATCCAGGGACTCGGCACTTGCGGAAAAACTGTAGGCGTCCTTCATGATGAACTCCCTTGCCCTCATGAGCCCGAACCTGGGCCTTATCTCGTCCCTGAACTTTGTCTGTATCTGATAGAGGTTCAAGGGAAGGTCCCTGTAGGACCTTATGTGTTTTCTTACAAGGTCGGTTATTACCTCCTCGTGGGTAGGGCCAAGACAGAAGTCCCTGCCATGGCGGTCCTTGAAACGGAGAAGCTCCTTTCCGTAATGATCCCACCTTCCGCTTTCCTTCCAAAGCTCTGCCGGCTGCACCATGGGCATCAAAAGCTCAATGGCCCCTGCCCTGTTCATCTCCTGGCGGACTATGGCCTCAACCTTTCTGATGGATCTTAGGCCCAGGGGAAGGTAGGTGTACAGGCCAGAGGCCAGCTTTCTTATCATTCCGGCCCTCAACATGAGCTTGTGAGATGCAATTTCCGCCTCAGCCGGAACCTCCTTCAACGTGGGAATAAAGTATTTTGAATATCTCATTGTCTAAACACCTGATCCAAGCGCCAAAATTAAGCACTTGCGTCTAGTCAGCCGATTCTACAAGCCCTTCCACCTCTTTCCAAAAGGCATCAAGGAGCTCTTCTTCCTTCACCTTCTTTAATATCTTTTCACCCCGAAAGATGATTCCAACGCCCTTACCCCCAGCAAGGCCAAGATCCGCCTCCCGGGCCTCTCCGGGGCCATTGACTATACAGCCCATGACGGCAAGCTTTATGGGCTTTGATATGCTTCGTGACCTCTTTTCCACCTCCTCGGCGATTGAAAAAAGATCTATCTCGCACCTGCCACACGTTGGACATGAAATGATCTCCGGACCTCTTTGGCGAAGCTTCACTGCCTTTAGTATCTCGTAGGCCACATGCACCTCCTCCACAGGGTCCCTGGTGAGGGATACGCGCATGGTATCCCCTATGCCTTCCATGAGAAGAGCGCCCAGGGCAACGGAACTCTTTACTGTTCCGGCAATGAGCCCTCCTGCCTCAGTAACACCAAGGTGAAGGGGAAAGTCCGTCTTCTGGGACAGAAGCCTGTAGGCAGATACTGTATCAAGAACATCCGAGGACTTTATGGAAATCTTTATCTGGTCAAAGCCCATGTTTGTGACGAGCTCTATATTCCTGAGTGCGCTTTCCACCAGGGCCTCTGGCACGGGATGTCCATACTTTGCCCTTATGTCCTTTTCCAGGGAGCCAGAATTTACGCCAATCCTGATGGGAACCGAGTATTCCTTTGCCTTGTCCACCACCTTCTTGAGCCTGGAAAGGCCACCTATGTTACCGGGGTTTATTCTTATGCCCTTTGCCCCTGCTTCCATGGCCGCAACTGCCAGCCTCCAGTCAAAATGGATGTCGGCAATTAGCGGTATGGATATTGCTTTAACAATCTCAGAAATGGCCTTTGCAGCCTCCATATCAGGGACGGCAACCCGAATGACTTCGCACCCGGCCTCTTCAAGCCTTTTTATCTGGCTCACAGTGGCCTGGACGTCCCTGGTATCGGTGTTGCACATGGACTGGACCACAACAGGATTGTCTCCGCCTATGGCAACGTTGCCAACGTAGATGGTTCTGGTAGGTCTTTTTTGGGGTTTGTTTAGTGTTTCCATGGCTGCATGATAATTACATGGAAAAAATAGGGCAAGTACCTGACCCCATGCATTACTGAAAGGAAAGGTATTTATTTCCTAGAAGGCTGGGCAAAAAGTGCCAATAGCTGTTGACATAAACCTAAAAATAAATATACGATTAAAAACAGGAGGCTGGCTATGAAAGTTGAAAACCCCTTTGGTACACTGATAAATCGGGTATCTTCAAAAAATTCCAGTGCTGAAAAGACCAAGGAATCCGGGTCAAGTTTTTCAGAAATTCTGGAAAATGCTAAGGGTAAAAAGCCCCAAGATATAGGCTCCACCGCTGCCCCTGGCTCTATAATATCCCAGGTGAATCTAAGTGATGCGCAGAAGCAGGCCATTTCCAGGGGTGAAGACACCTTGACCCTGCTCAACCATCTGGCCGGCCTCCTTGAAAAGCCATCTGGCAGGACATCCATGGAATCTGTTGCCGGGGCACTGGATACGAGCTCAAGGGAACTCCAGGCCCTGAAAGAG
The DNA here is from genome assembly GCA_027003115.1 of Deltaproteobacteria bacterium. Lineage (GTDB taxonomy): Bacteria > Desulfobacterota > Dissulfuribacteria > Dissulfuribacterales > QOAL01 > JAADCZ01. Next base: position 20,535 of record JALWYS010000076.1, read on the forward strand.
CGGCTTTACGGCGGTGATCCCCTGAGGAAGGCCATTGACCAGATTGCCATTTTATCCGTTGTGGAGAAAATCAAGATAACGCGAGGAGACTATACCTGATTATGTCCAAAGAGAAGGCTGAAGCAAAAAGGATTGTCCTGGTTGTAGAGGATGATGACGAAGTTAGGAGCATGTTAAAAGACTACCTCACCTTTCTGGGCTATGAGACAGTGACAGCCGCAGATGGCCTCGAGGGTCTAAACCGCATAAAAGAGCGCCCTTACGACCTTGTCATTACAGATATTGCCATGCCCTACGTAAGCGGAATAGGAATAATCTCCATACTCAAGAAAGAACATCCTGAAATTCCCGTAATTGCCATAACAGGCTATGGCTACCATGCAGAAGAGCTTGCCCAGGAAAAAAACGCAGATTTCATAATGGGCAAGCCCTTTGACGTTCAAAAACTTAAGGAGGCAGTTGAAAAGCTCCTGTCCTGATCCGCCCCCCTTATCTACATCCATTCAAGTCAGGTCAGCCGACTTTCAAAGCGTGAAGGACTCCTTCAGCCTTGGAACATGCACCTCCGTATGTGGCAGCACCTTCCTCACCGTTGAAGCCAGGGCGCTTTGGGACCTGGGCTCGCCGTGGACTATAAAGAGCCTCTTGGGCCTTGCCTTTTTCACGTAATTAAGGAGATTTGTGCGGTCCGCATGGGCAGAAAAGCCGTTTATTGTGTACACCCTTGCCCGCACGGCTATGGGCTCGCCAAATATCTTTACCTCCTTTGCGCCGTCAACTATC
>JALWYS010000077.1 GCA_027003115.1 Deltaproteobacteria bacterium
AGCTATGCAGCCTAGTAACAGACATTGTAGTGAAATCCATTATCCACTTACTGCACCCAGCCACACCACTATGGCAAACAATTCAGGACGTTAGATGAGGGGGAAATACAAGTCCGAAAGTTGAGATATCCTCTCAAAAGAATGGCGACTTTGTGGAGATAGGCATCAGGGACAATGGCAATGGCATACCTGAACAAATACAAGGCAGGATTTTCGATCCCTTTTTTACAACCAAGAAGGCTGGCAAAGGTACAGGCCAAGGTCTGGCCATTGCGAAGCGCATTGTGGAGGATAACCACGGAGGATCTATGTCCTTTTCTTCCAGACCGGGAAAAGGCACCCTTTTTCTTATAAGTATCCCGTTTGGGGCAAAAAAATCTGAGGAGAAGGTATAGTGTCTTCAAAGGGTGTCCTCTTCGTAGACGATGAAAGACTGGTTTTAGACAGTCTCAGCAGGGCCCTACGTCCCATGAGGAAAACGCTAAAGATGTATTTTGCCACAAGCGGGGAGGAGGCCCTTGAAATCATGGAACAAAGTCCGGTTGACCTCATCATCTCGGATATGAGGATGCCTGGGATGGATGGTGCCACCCTGCTAAAAGAGGTGAAGAAACGTCATCCAGAAACCATACGGATTGTATTGACAGGCCAGGCAGATGACGAAGCAACCTATAGGGCAGTATGTGTTGCTCATCAATTTCTTATGAAGCCCTGTCAGCCGGATCTTCTTAAAACCGTGATCAAGCGTTCATGTATGTTACACGCGCTCATGACACATCCCCTGTTAAAGCAGGCCATTTCCGGAATAGAAAGTCTTCCAAGCCTGCCATCTATGTATATTGAAATACAGAATAAGATAAATGATCCAGAAAGTACGGTTGACGATATAGGTGGCATAATCGAAAAGGATTTAAGCATGAGTGCAAAGGTTCTCCAGTTGGTGAATTCGGCCTTTTTTGGTTATTACAAAAATATCGAGAGTCCTTCCAAGGCTGTCCATCTATTAGGGCTGGACATAATTAAATCCCTAGTTTTGACCCTGAAGGTCTTCTCGCAGTACGAAAATGCCCCGCTTTCAAAGGAATTTCTGACCAATTTGTGGAACCACAGTTTTGAAACGGCGGTTTTTGCAAGGGCTATTATGGAAAACGTTGCAAATGAAAAGGAAAAAGCAGACAACGCATTTACTGCAGGGCTCCTTCACGACCTTGGAAAGTTGGTCCTGGCCGCCAGTATGCCCAAAAAATACCAACAGGTCCTTGAAATGGCCTCTGCAAGAAAAAAGAACTCAGAAAAGTGGAATTTAAGGCATTTAGTGCCTCTCATGCCGAGGTAGGTGGCTATCTTTCAGGCATATGGGGCTTGCCAGGAGACATAGTGGAGGCTCTCACCTTTCATCACAGGCCCCACCAATATCCAAATGGCAAGAACTCCTTGCCGGCGATTATCTCCCTTGCTGATATGTTCTCTCACCAGATGAATCCGGTCCAATGTCAAGGTGACATACCGAATTTTTCTCGAGAACGCATGCAACTCCTGGCAAACGAGGAAAGGATAAAACAGTGGCGTTCAAAGTGTGAAGAGATAAAGGAGAGAGGGCTTGAACACTAAACTCCTTTTTGTTGATGACGAACCCAACGTTTTAAGAGCCATCAAGAGGCAACTCAGAAGGACCTTTAATGAAATAGACCTCGCAAAAATGCTCCGAGTTATGCTCTAATTTGGTGTACGGGACTGATTGACTAAGGCGGCGTACCCTGCTGAAATCGGTTTTGCATAACTGAGACAGCAAAGGAGGTACGCCACCATGAGTAAGGATAACGTAGTTTGCAT
>JALWYS010000078.1 GCA_027003115.1 Deltaproteobacteria bacterium
CTCCTTTCGTTCTGGCACTGGACCACAATACCCGTTGGTATGTGGGTAATCCTTACTGCAGAGCTTGTCTTGTTTACGTGCTGGCCCCCTGCGCCGCTTGCCCTGTATGTGTCTATGCGAAGGTCTTTTTCATCGATATCTATATCAATGGAGTCATCCAGTTCAGGGACAACGAACACCGAGGCAAAGGAGGTATGTCTCCTTCCAGACGCATCAAAGGGTGAAATCCTGACCAGACGGTGTACCCCGGCCTCGGACTTGAGATTGCCGTAGGCAAACTCTCCCTGGACAAGGAATGTGGCGCTCTTTATTCCCGCCTCCTCCCCAGGCATGAGATCCAGAAGCTGTACCTTGAAGCCGTGTCGCTCGCACCACCTAAGATACATGCGAAGGAGCATGTCTGCCCAGTCCTGGGCCTCTGTGCCTCCTGCCCCTGAATGGATAGTGACTATGGCGTTACTGACGTCGTGCTTGCCTCCAAGGAGCCTCTGAAGCTCTGCCTTTCTTATCTCCTTCTCAAGCTTTCCAAGGTCCCTTTTGACCTCCTGGAGGGTTGGCTCATCCTGCTCCTCCTGGCCCATTTCAAGGAGAAGCTCAAGCTCCTCAAGGGAGGATGAGAGGGCCTTTATGGTCTCCTGCTGCTTGGTAAGGACAGACCTTTCCCTTAGTATCTCCTTGGACTTGCTGCTATCCCAAAAGCCCGGCTGGAGCATTGCCTTTTCGATCTCTGAGAGGCGTTTTCTCGTCTCCTCTCCATCAAAGATAACCTCTTAACATGTCAACCTTTTTCCTGGCCTCTCCAAGCCTTGCCTTTAGATCCTGAATATCAATGTGAACGGTATTTTCCCTGTTTGCGTTCATATCTTGTTGGCCTCCTTGCTGCCTCTTGTCTTAGTTTTATCCTTCTTGATTCTACAGATACTAAAGATAATAACCAAAAAATTAATGGCAACAAACCACCCTGAGCCAAATCTTACAAAAATCGTCTTTTCCTGCCCAAAACCGACTTGAGCTGCCACAAAGGACGGCACAAAGAGACGAGTCTCTTTCAAGACCTCGCCAAGGGGGGAAATTATGCGGCTGACCCCGGTGTTTGCCGCACGCACAAGCCACCTCCTTGTCTCAACCGCCCTGAATATGGCCATGTCCGCATGCTGGTAGGGAGCGGCAGTCCTTCCAAACCAGGCATCGTTGGTTATGACTGCAAGGATGTTTGCACCCTTTTCCACCTCTTTTCTGGCTATTTCCGGAAAAATGCTCTCAAAGCAGATCATGGTTCCTATCTTGAAAGGCCCTGCATTAAGAGGGAAAGGCTCCTTTCCCGCGATAAAATCCCCTGCCGTTGGCAAAAACTTCCTTGCCCAGGCGGTAACCGGCCCCCAAGGCATGTATTCCCCAAAGGGGACCAGGTGGTGCTTGTCGTAGCGGCCAAGGACCACGCCATTAGGGCCCACGGCGTATGCGCTGTTAAGATAGTATGCCCTGCCGTCTTTTCCGTAGGTGTAGGATGGGCTTCCAAGAAGGATATAAAGGCCCTCATTGCTGGCAAAGTCCAGTATGGCCCTTTTCATTGAGGTATCTTCCTGAAAATAAAATGGCATTGCCGTCTCGGGCCATACTACAAGCCTTAGTTCTGGAAACTCCTTTTTGGCCCTGTGGGTAAGTTCCTTGTACCTGTTTAGTGTAAAAAGGGTAAAGGCCGGGTCCCACTTCTGGCTCTGATCTATGGAGGCCTGTACGGCCGAAGCCCAAACCTCGGGGGTGGTATCAACCTTTCTTGTCTTGATAACACCGTATGAAGAGAAAAAGACAAGAAGACATATA
>JALWYS010000079.1 GCA_027003115.1 Deltaproteobacteria bacterium
GTCCACCTGGATTCATGAAGGAGGGAGCCTGCGCCACAGGCAGCAGCACTTGCCTCCATGACAGACTGGGGAATGTCCTTTGGCTCGGCAAGGGCCCCGCAGACAAAGATGCCAAGTCGGCTGGTGGCAACAGGGGTAAAGGGGGAGGTGGAGACGAAATTGTCATGATCAAGCTCTACATCAAGGCTGTGACACAGCCTCATGACCTCCGGGTCTGTTTCAAGGCCAACGGAAAGGACCACCAGATCAAACTCCTCTTCCCTTATTTCACCATCTTCTCCCGAATAACGGAGCCTTAAGTTGTCATTTGGCGCAGGAAGTATGGTGTGGACCCTTGCCCTGTGAAAGTCTATGCCCTCTTTTTTGGCCCTTTCATAGTACGCCTCAAAACCCTTTCCATGGGTCCTCATGTCCATAAAAAATATGGACGATGAAAGCCTTCCGGATTCAGAGTGCTCCCGGGCAATCACCGCCTGCTTTATTGCGTACATGCAACAAACAGATGAACAGTAGCCGTGGCAGGCGCGGTTTATGTCCCTTGAGCCCACGCACTGAAGCCATGCGATCTTCTCAGGCTCCTTTTTGTCAGAGGGCCTTTCCATGTGGCCCATGCAGGGGCCCGAAGGACTCAAAAGCCTTTCAAACTCCATGCTGGTGACAACGTTTTTGAACGTTCCGTAGCCTGTAAAATCAAGCCCTGACGGGTCAAAGGGCCTGAATCCAAGGGCAAGGATAATGGAGCCGACCTCTAAGGTTATCTCCTTGGGCTTATCATCAAAGTTTATTGCCCCTGTCGGGCACACCTTTTGGCAGAAGCCGCACCTTCCTGGCTTTTTGATATAGATGCAGGCATCTGGGTCTATGGCGTACTTTAAAGGCACGGCCTGTGGATAGCGCAAATATATGGCCTTTCTGGTGCCAAGGCCCAGATCAAATTCGCTTGGCACCTTTTTGGGGCACTTTTGGGCGCAGGTGCCGCACGCTATGCACTTTTCAGAGTCAACGTACCTTGGATTTTTCCGAACCCTTACTTTGAAGCTTCCTGGCTCTCCCTCCACACCAAGCACTTGGCTCAAGGTCATGAGATTTATGTTCAGGTGGCGGCCTGCCTCCACAAGCTTTGGAGAAAGGATACAGGCAGAGCAGTCGTTGGTGGGAAAGGTCTTGTCAAGCTGGGACATGCTTCCGCCAATGGCGCTACTTCTTTCCACAAGATGCACGTAGAAGCCGCTGTCCGCCAGGTCAAGAGCCGCCTGGACCCCTGCTATTCCCCCACCTACCACAAGTACCGAACCTTTGGGTCTGCTCATCTGCTCCTTCCCTTTTCAGCCTTTGTCTTCAAGCCTTATCATCAAGCACCAGGGCCTTTTCAAGCCAGTTCCACAAGTGGGTGGTTTTCCACTTGCCTCCATAGTAATCGCAAATGTCCAGTATCTGGGTATGGCAGTTGTGACAAGGGGTGATGACCACGTCTGCGCCGGTTGACGCAAGCTGATCAAACTTCACCTTGCCAAAGCGGCGCCTGTTTTTCACAAAACCCGCCTGGAGGGCGCCCCCTCCACCACCGCAGCAGTAGTTGTTTGAAAGCCTTGGCCAGGTATCCACGAAGTTTTCCTCTCCTGCAACTGCCTTTATGACAAAACGCAGGTCCTCTGCCACAACATCCCCAAGGCCTTGACGCACAAGCTTGCAAGGATCCTGACAGGTAAACTTCAGTCCCTCCCTGTTCCATGAGGAATCCACCTTGAGCCTTCCCTCCCGGATGAGCTGGGCATAGAGGGATATCACGCTTATGAATTCAAACTTGTGGGGAATGCTAAAGCGGCGCAACCCTTCCAGGGTTGCGTAAAACATGTGTCCTCACTCGGTGTTTATGTAATATCGGCATCCAAGCTCATCCACCACCTCTGCTTGCTTACGGACCGTGTACTCCCAGTCCTCAGGGTCTCCAGTGAAGAGGCAGTAGTTTGCCCCATCCCACCACTTTGAGGAATAGGTCCAATCAATGCCTGCCACATGGAGTATCTTCCAAAGGGGGACCATCTCTTCCGGCTCAACCGTTGGTTCCTTGGCGTTCTGGTTCAGGTAATATAGGGCGCCCTTCTTGTCTATGGGTGCCTGTAAGTCCTTCCATTGGGGCTCGTTTTGCCTCACCTCTTCAAGGACGTCATTTACCACCCAAACGAAATCCTCGTTGGGTATGCCAGTGCTGTTGCTTTGCCTCTGAAGATCACATGAACGCTGGAGATTCTTTGGCCGTTTTTCCCTGGGCCTCATACCCCTTATCTCATAGACTATCCTTCCAACATCAATACCCATGGGGCAGGCATACTTGCACCTTTGACACATGGTGCACGAGTATATCCAGTTGGTTTCAAGGATTTCTTGATCCTGCCCAAGGACAAGGAGTCTTAAAAACTTTCGTGGGTCAAGCCCCTCTATCCCGCTTGCTGGGCAACCGCTTGCGCAGAGCCCGCATGTGAGACAGTAATCTATGGGTGCATCAGGAACGGCCTTTTCTATCTGTCTTTTGACCCTGGCCCTGATTGATGAAAGGTCAACGATTTCTTTTTCCATTTTGAGCAACCCCTGTGAGGACAAAAAGCACCAGCAGCCACAAAACTCCTTCCTAGCTATTAACTATATTCTATGAAAAACTTTGTCAAATTCGCAACACGCCGTTTTTTGATGAATACAGAAGGATAAGGACGATTAAGAGCCTATGCTCAATTTTTCAAACCCTAAAGGAGACCTTTCCCCCTAAAAACCATGGCAGTTTAAAGGGCCAAATTCTGACCAGGATCAGCGGTTTTTGGTTGCAAGAACCACCATATCCCTGACGGCAGTTACCATGAGGACATCTTCAGGAAGAATTTCTCTTTTTGACTTTGGCCTATCCAGCAAAAAGCAGCCAATGGGTTTATTATTGACCACTATTGGAGCAAGACATACAAAACCCTGAGGTAGTATCTGGCTGGTCAGTTCATTCTTACCGGTAACCAAATGCCAGTTTAGCGTACTGATTCGGTTTTGCTCAAAACAGCGCACAACGTCGTGATTTCTTGGGGGAAAAGGCATATTGAGCCTGGCCTTTACCCCTTCCGTATTCTTTCCTATGACGTAGCGGGGCCTGAGCCACCTCTTGTCCGCCGTAAGAAGGGCAAGGGTCACCCTTTCCATTTCCACGCCTCTTAAGAGGGCCTCGGCCGCAAACAGGTAAACCTCCTCCAGTCTAAAGGAATTTTGTATCATTGTGGATGTCAAATGGGTCAACAGCCTCAGGAATCGTGAAATACCCTTGATTTGATCAAGGTCTGAAGCAACGGGTGCGTTTAAGTCTTCACCCTCGTGGAGTCCGTCAAATTTCTTAAGCACCGTCTTGACCCTTTTAAGGGTTGTGCGCTTCTTGAATAATGGGGAGAGGGAGAGGGACTTGTCAAAGGCCTTGCTCATCCGTTTGGCTATAGCCTCCATGGGAAAGGTGGTCTCTGCTGCAATCTTCTCCAGGACCTTTGCCAAAACTTTTGAGCCGCCTTCTGAAAGCGAAGCCCGAACTGCTAGATGAAACATTCCAATCATCTGTGAATTTGAATCACGATTTACCTCCCCACCCTCCATGGATTGAATCATGGACCGGGGCAGCCCCCAAAGTTTACCTAGCCCTCTTCCAAGGTCGCTAAAGAGTGACTCCACTGCCTCCCTCTTTTCCTCTGCTTCGAACTCCATTTCAGCCAAAGCCTCATAGAGTCTGCTGTCGTGCAGGCAAAGTATTATTCTTCCCAGGCAGTGAAAAAGGCCCATGACAAAAATTGACTCTCCCAATGCTTCGTGCCTGGAATCCAGCAGGTCCTGAGCGAGAAAGGCCGCTGTGAAAGAGGAAAAAATCAAGGATAAAAGGGGATTGTCATTGTTTTTCTCAGCAAGATCAAGGACTGCCATGTTTAAGGCAATCTTTCTCACCGTGTCAAAACCAAGAAGTACAAGGGCCTGGGTTACCGTGGTTATTTCCTGTCCACACCGTCTGTAATAAACGGAATTTACAGTTCTTATGACCTTACCGGTCAGGCCCATGTCTTCGAGTATTATTCCCGAAAGCTCTTCAAAGGCGGACTCTGAATCTGGATTGAGCCTTGAAAGCCTCACGAGGGTATCTGACAAACAGGGCAAATCCGCCTGCTTGTACCTGGATATGATTTCACTGGCCAGGTTCTTGGGAATTTTCAAAAAGGGCCTCCAGGTTGTGCCAAAGATCGGAATTGGTTCCGGGGCATAAACTTCGAATGCAAGGGATTTTTTTTATTTTTATCGGGATAACGGAGGCGTTTGTAAAAAAACAAAAAGGCTGCAACCACATTTCGCGGCTGCAGCCTCGACAGATCTTTTATGGAACGTACTTGATTAGTAAAGCGGCTTTAGCTGAACCCGCCTGTTTAGTGCCCTTCCCTCAGGGGTATCATTTGACGCAACAGGCCTTGTAAATCCGTAGCCCTTTACTTTGAGCCTTGAAGGGGAAATACCGTGCTTAACCAGATAATCGGCTACAGCCTGGGCACGTCTTAGAGAAAGCTTCATATTGTAAGCAGCAGAGCCGATGTTGTCGGTATGTCCCTGGATCTCGACCTTGAGCCCAGGATTTGCCTTCAGGACCTTAATTACCTCCTGAAGATTCTTGTAATACTTGGGTTTGATGTCGGCCTTGTTGAAATCAAAAAGCAGCCCCTTGACTATCCAGCAGCCAACCTTGTTAACCGTGGCACCCTTGGGCGTATTGGGACACCTGTCCTGGGAGTCAATTACCCCGTCACCATCGCTATCCTTAGGACCCTGTTTGCATGCGGGCGGGCAAGGAACCGGGGGACAAAGAGACTTGGCCTTGTCAAAGGCCTGCTTGGCAATTGGTGCAGCCTCTTCCGCACGACAGGCCTTGTAAAGGGCAACAGCCTTTTTCTGAAGTAGCTCTGCCTCTTTGTATTCCTTTGGACACTGCTTATCAAGCTTCTTGGCCTTGGCCTCGTTTAGAACCTGCCTTGTGGCATGAAGCTGATCATCAACCTGTACCCCTACCCCTGCACAACCTGCGATTAAAAACGATAGAATTAAACCTAGTCCCAAAAACCTCATACATTACCTCCTTTTATTTTTGATTGGTCGGTTTTGTCTCAGAAAGTCAAAAACACCTCATCCCCTTGAGAAAGAAACACATCAAGTTTACTTGAATTTCACAAAGTCTCAAGGGCAAATATTGAAAAAGTTTTAACTAGTATTGCTTGACCCTCATATTGTGCCCACTTATAGTCAGATTCATGAGGAGAAAAAAGAAGAAAAACATTAAGATATCAAAGGACTCCATCGCCTCTGTTTTGAAAATGGCCGGCCACCCTCTTTACATGAGGGAAATAATCCATAATCTCCACGTTCCTCCTGAAAAACGCCAGGCAACCAAGAAACTCATCAAGGAGATGGTACGCTCAGGAGAGCTCACTCTTCTAAAGGGTAACCGCTATGGACTTACAAGACAGATGAGGCTCATCACCGGAACCATCACCATTCACCCTGACGGTTTCGGTTTTGTGCGCCCGGAAAACGCACAGGAGGCGGATGTCTTTATTCCCCCGAGAAAACTAAAGGGCGCTGTCCATGGCGACATGGTGACTGCCCGCATAGAGAAAGAGACGGCCAAAGGGCCTGAAGGGTCAGTGATAAGGATCAACGAAAGGGGCCTGCAGGAGGTTGTTGGAATCTTTCATACAGGAAGAAACCTTGGCGTTATAATCCCTGAAAACGAACGTCTTCGCCTCGAGGTCCTCATACCAAACCCCAAAAAATATGGGGATATCGACGGCATGGCCGTGGTGGCAAGGATTCTCCACTTCTCAAGGACCGGTTCCACGGCCGAGGGCGAAATAATAAAGGTTCTTGGAGATCCAGAAAGCCTTGAGGTACAGTCCCAGATAGTCATAAATAAGTACCAGCTTCCAAGCGAGTTTTCAAAGGCAGCAATATCCCAGGCAGAGGAGCTGCCAGACAAGGTACAGAAGAAAGATCTTGCCGGTCGAAAAGACATCAGAAACCTCCCCTTGGTTACAATTGACGGCGAAAACGCCAGGGATTTTGACGATGCAGTACATGTCAAAAGAACCAAAAACGGCTTTGTGCTCACAGTTGCCATTGCAGATGTGAGCCACTACGTGGAAAAGGCCGGTTTTCTGGACAGGGACGCCCTTGAAAGAGGTACAAGCGTCTACTTTCCGGACAGGGTAATCCCCATGCTTCCCGAAAAGCTCTCAAACGGCCTATGCAGCCTTGTACCAAATGAGGACAGGCTGGCCATGGTTGCAAGGATAACCTTTGATTCCAAGGGGAACGTGAAAAGGGCGAGCTTTTTTAAGGC
>JALWYS010000080.1 GCA_027003115.1 Deltaproteobacteria bacterium
CTGCATAGCCCTTGGCCTCCTGGATGGTTTGAAGGGCCTGGCCCTTGGCCCTTGGAATCACCTTGTTGTACTCGGCCCAGGCATCGTTTATCATTCGCTCCTTTTCCTGCTGGGCCTGGTTCACCTCGTTGAAGGAGGGTTTGACAGGGTCAGGCGGGTTGGCGTCCTGGAGTACGATCTGTTCCACTACGATTCCTGTTTTGTACTGGTTGCAAAGCTCCTGCAGTTTTTTCTTGACCTCGTCTGCAATTTCCTGCCTGCCTACGGTGAGGACCTCTGTAACCGTCTTATCTCCCACCACCTCGCGCATTATTGCCTCGTTCATGTCCCTGAATGTCTGGCGGGGGTTTTTTACCTTGAAGAGGTAGAAATATGGATTTCTGATCCTGTACTGGGTGATCCATTCCACAACAGCTACATTCAGGTCCCCGGTTAGCATGAGGGATTCATGTTCGAAATTTTTTTGTGAATAGCGGGTCCTGACCCCAGGCACCTCAGTACGAAACCCGAATTCCTCCTTGAGCTGTCTTTGCACGGGGATTTTTATCACCTGCTCTATTGGATATGGAAATTTAAAGTGGAGTCCAGGCTGGGTCTCCTTTTGAAATTTTCCGAATCTGAGTATAAGCCCGACTTCCTCAGGTTCCACAGTGTACCAGCAGTTCCATAGAATAACGCCAACAAGAAACAATATTACAATGGGAAGCGCAGACCTGAACTGTTTCTTGATTTGTTTCCCGTCTGGCGGGTTGAAATTGGCCGGATTCTTGATGTCCATCTGATTTTGACCGTCCTTGGGTTTCTTTTTGTTTTATATGACTTGGAGAATGATGTGATCTACTTCAAGCAAACAATACTTTGCCCTTTTAAATAAAAAAAGCTATTTCCTTCTGCCATGGGGATGGGACCTTCCAAAGATTTCTTTCAGTCTGGCCACATCGAGGCTTGTATAGACCTGCGTGGTGCTTACCGAGGCATGCCCGAGAAGCTTCTGAATTGATCTTAGATCCGCCCCTGCCTCCAGGAGGTGAGTGGCCATTGAGTGGCGAAAGACATGGGGAGTCAGACGCTCGGACGTTGGAAGGCTCCAGCCCAAACGCTGGATCATGCGCTGAACGCTTCTCTGGGTGAGTCTGCCACCTCTTACGTTTATAAAAAGGGCCTTTTCCCCTTTCAGGTGGAGCCTTTCAAGGAGATTGGCCCTTTCTGGAAGATACCTTTCAAGGCTTTCCCTGGCCTTTTGCCCAAAAGGAACGATCCGTTCCTTTCTCCCTTTTCCCCGCACCCTGACTATCTCGGGAGAGAAAATCACATCATCCACATCAAGCCCTGTGAGCTCGCTCACTCTGATTCCGGTACTGTACAATAATTCCTTGATGGCCTGGTCCCTGATACCAACAAAGTCATTTCTCGGTTGGTTATCAAGGAGCCTTTTCATGTCATCAACAGTGATGCTTTTAGGCAGGGGCCGCATGCGCAGCGGAAAGCCTATGGGCTCTGCCGGATTTGAGAGCACATATCCTGACCTTGTTAAGAACTTGTAAAGACTCCTTATGGAAGACAGTTTTCTGGAAATGGTGGTGCGTTTAAGGCCCTTTTTGCCTAGAAGCATGAGCCATCTTCTTATGTCCTTTGGTTCAACATTATGAACCGTCCTTTTTATAGACTTTAAATAGAAGCCGAATTCCTCAAGGTCCCTCTTGTAGGCCTCTATTGTATTTTGAGAGCAGTTTCTTTCTGAGTCCAGAAACATGAGGAACTGCCCAAGAAGTGATGAAAAATCTTGATGCTTGCCCATTTTTAC
>JALWYS010000081.1 GCA_027003115.1 Deltaproteobacteria bacterium
ACCTTCTCGTTTGGAAGGACGAAACGAGGCGGCTTTCTCGGAATGTTTTTTACCTTACCAATGGGCGGATGAATGATAGAGCCTGTTCCATTTGCGTCAAAACCGCTAAACACCACATTGATGCAGCTATAGTTGTTGTCTTCCCTTGTCTCTCGAACGTTGTCCTCTGCATCAATTTTTAGACAAAGCCTTCCATCTCCTGGGCCAAGGTAGGCCTGGGTCGCCACATGCCAAATCTCTTTTGGCCTAAGGGAAAGGTTGCTCTGGATGCTTACCACAGAAGAATTGAAATATAGCTTATTCTTAAAACCAGAGGCCGGGCCCCCATTGTATTCCCGGTAGCCATAATAGATATCAAAGGCCACCTTGCCACCGCTTACAAGGAGCACATCTTCTGGAGTAAGGGTTACGGTGCGGTTCCAATCCACCTGCTTCTTCCTCTTTCCAATCTTCATGTATCCGTACAGGCCTAGATCTGGCTTCGCCTTCACCACGAAGGTCCTGGGCCTGTACACGTTGTTGTCCTCCCGCACCTCATCTATTGCACTGGTATTGTCAACTATGGCCCCCAGCTTGTAGGTGCCTGGCCTCAAAATTATGGAGTTCCATATAAATGTGACGCTTCCACCCGGCCTTATGAGGTTTTTGTCAGGATCAATGACATTTAAGGCATAACTGCCCCTTACACTGTTTCCTTCAATAAGGCCTACGGCTGCACTGTTGAACTGGGAGAGAGGGATGGGGCCAGGGCCAATGTTTTTCAGGGTAATCTGTATCCAGTTATCACTAGTCAGACCGACTGAGCTCACTATGAGATCCGGCCTTGCCTGCAGTGCCTCTGCTGAATTCGAAAAGGCCGCGGATACAAATAGAAGCATCAGTGTAAAAATAAAAACAACGTATGACCTAGATAAACGAGTTAGCATCTTCATTTCCTTTCCTCCTATTTGCAGTTTTGAAATTTGGACTTTCAATCTCCTTTTAATATCTGTGACCTTTTAGAGGAAAAAGGTTCACTCAAAGGCGGGTATGCTTTAAATTTAAAGTCAACCCAGGTGACGGTTTAAAAAGACAACGAGGGAGATTACCAGACAGGGATTAAGCCCAGACTAGACAGAACTATAAATGGTAAAAATCACCAAAAAGCTAGAGATTCCCCATGAGGAAATCCGCTTCACATTTTCGCGTTCAAGCGGCCCTGGAGGGCAAAACGTCAACAAGGTGAATACCAAGGCCACCCTGAGATTTGAAATCAACTCATCGAAAGGCCTGACACCAGAACAGAAAACGGTGCTTAAAAGGAGGCTTCATAACAGAATCAGCCAAAACGGGGTGCTCACCGTCTCGTCTGACAGATTCAGATCACAACGGGCAAACAGGGAAGAGGCCCTCAGACGCTTTGTTGAACTTCTGAACCAGGCCCTTAAACCACGCCCTAAAAGGAAAAAGACTTCTGTCCCAAGGGCTGCAAGGGAAAGACGGCTTAGGGAAAAGAAACACAGGAGCAGGATAAAGGCGGCCCGGAGAAAGGACATTTCAGGCGAGTGGTAAAGGCCTTCTCCGGGCAGAAAATGGACCTTTTATCAGTCTGCCTTTTTTCTCATAAAGGCAGGGATTTCAAGCTCATCTGGATCAAGGGATTCAAAGCCGGTGAATTCCCCTGATTTCTGGGCCTTTTTATTGGAGGAAAAATCAAGGGCACCCTTTTTGACCTTTTGAATGGGCAGCTCCTCTTCTGGCGGCGGTTCCTCGGAGACGCGTTTATGCCTTGCCGCCTCGATACTGGTAACCACCGGAT
>JALWYS010000082.1 GCA_027003115.1 Deltaproteobacteria bacterium
GGCCACAAGGAAGATGCTTATTTCGTAGAGGATCAGAAGGGGGGCTGCAAGGAGACACTGGTTTACCACATCAGGTGTAGGGGTAAGCACTGCTGCAAGAATAAAGATTATAAGAAGGGCATACTTTCTGTTTTTCCTGAGCATCCTTGCATCTATAAGCCCTATGAGCGCCATGAACACCATGAATATTGGAAGCTCAAAGGCCGCCCCAAAGCCAAGGAGAAGCTTTATTGTGAGGCTGAAGTATTCGCTAACACTTGGCAGCAGCTTGAGATCCTGGCCTGCATAGCCTGCAAGAAAGTTGAAGGCTGCCGGAAAGACCACAACGTATCCAAAAAATGCGCCGCCAACAAAAAAGATGCTTGAAAAGACCACAAAGGGAAGGGCCCATTTCTTTTCGTGTTCGTAGAGCCCAGGGGCGACAAAGGCCCATATTTCATAAAGGATGAAGGGGCTTGCAATAAATATCCCGCAGACAAGGGCAAGCTTTAGATATGTGAAAAAGGCCTCTGGATAGGACGTAAATATCAGGCTTGTACCAGGGGGGAGGACCTTTTCAAGGGGCCTTGAAAGCATGGCAAAGATTGGCTCAATAAAGACGTAAGAGATGCAAAAACCCACTGTCACGGCGGCTATTGAGCGAATGAGCCTTGTTCTTAGCTCTGCCAGGTGCTCTGTGAGGCTTAGCTCTTTGTGGGGATCATGGCCTGAAGTCATGGTACCACTTTCTGGTTGTGATTATTTCAAGGCCATCTTGCCGAATAATGCCCATGTTTTCAAGCCTTACCCCTCCCCTTCCAGGAATGTAGATTCCAGGCTCAACGGTCACCACCATGCCTGCCTTTAGATGTTTCCTGTTTCTAAAGGAAAGGGCCGGTGCCTCGTGAATGGCAACCCCCACCCCGTGGCCTAGGCCGTGGCAAAAGTACTTTTCGTAGCCATATCTTTTTATGACATCCCGGGCTGCCCTGTCTGCATCTCTCGCCCTAACACCTGACCTTATAAAATTCTGGGCCGCCTCCTGCGCCTTTTTGACAACAAAGTATATCTCTTTCATGAAATCGTCCGGCTCACCAATGAACATGGTCCTTGTCATGTCCGAGCAGTAACCATCAAGCCTTGCGCCCATGTCGATTATTATCGGCTCGCCCTGCTGGATGCGCCTTTTCCCAGGGACAGCGTGGGGAAGGGCGCTATTTGGTCCAGAGGCCACAATGGGCGGAAAGGATGGCCCATCAGCCTTAAGATAAAGGCCCTTTAATATTTCAAAGGCAATCTCTTTTTCAGTGACGCCTGGCCTTAAAATGGAAATGGCATCTTCAAAGACCTCTTCTGCCACCTTTTGGGCCTCCTTGATCCTTTCTGTTTCAGGCCTGTCCTTTTGTGCCCTCATTCTAAAGACTAGATCACCAAAATCCGTAAAAGTCCTTGGGTAAACGGCCTCCTTCAGCCTTTTAAGGGTCTGGCACGAGATAAAGCCAGGCTCATAACCACACCTTTTGATGTCAAGTTCACGAAAGAGTCGTGCAACAAGAAGAGGCATTCCCCTTTTGTACAAAAGAGTTCGAAAAAGAGGTGCCTCCCTTTGGGCCTGCTCCTTGTAGCGGCCATCGGTCAGGAGCAGGTTCTCGCTCCTAGTTATGAGAAGACACCCGCTTGACTCGCTAAGGGACAGGTCCTCTGCCTGAAAGCCACTTAGATAAAACCTGTTTTCCGGGCATGTTATGAGCACAGCGTCAAGGTCCCTTGCCGAAATGGATCGCCTAAGCCTTGAAAGCCTTTTACTAAATACTTTTTTCATCGGCTCCTTCCTGCTATTTTCCACTTATGACGGCTGAAACAATCTACCCCCATTCCCGTTGCAAAAAAAGAGGCCAAAAATGGACAGACAAAGCATAAGCCTTGATGAAAGAATAATATTTGCCCTGGATGTACCAGGGGCAGAATCTGCAAAAGACCTTGTAAAGAGACTTGAAGGGGAGATACGCTTTTTCAAGGTGGGCCTGCAGCTCTTTCTTGCAGCAGGCTTCCCCCTGGTTGAATGGATAGAGAGGCGGGGCCACAGGGTCATGCTTGATCTAAAGTTTTACGATATACCAAAAACCGTTGAGCTTGCCTGTAACCAGTTAAATGGCAAAAATATCACCTTTGCCACAGTCCATGGACACAGAAGCGTACTTCAAGCGGCAGTAAAAGGGGCTAGGGATTACTCGGTTCTTGCCGTAACCGTACTTACCAGCCTTGGGAAAGACGAGCTAAGGGAGATGGACTCTCCCTTGAGCGTTGAAGAACTCGTTGCGAAAAGGGCCCAATTTGCCAGGGATGCCGGTTGCCAGGGTGTTGTTTGTTCCGCCTTGGAGGCCAAGGCCGTAAGAAGGGTGATTGGAGATGAAATGTTCATAATAACGCCAGGCATAAGGCCTTCAGGCCTTACAGGGGCGGATGATGATCAAAAAAGGATCCAGACCCCTTATATGGCCATAAAAGACGGGGCAGACTTTCTTGTCATAGGCCGTCCGATAAGCATGAGTAAAAGGCCCAAAGAGACTGTTAAGTCCATCAAGAATGAAATTGCACAGGCCCTTTCTGAAAAAAGGCCCAAAACTAATCGTTAAAGGCAACCTCTACCACAAACTTTCCATTCTGGGTCTCAAAGGGCACGGCAAGGCATGGACCCGTATGAATGTGCCTTATTGAATGTTTTTGGCCGGCAACCACAGTGGGAGTTCCTGCCTGAAGGGTTACCCCTATTCCCTCAAGACGCCTTCGTGCGTCTCCGCAGATCATGTTTGTCATCTCGCCAACTGCATCCTTTACCTCGTCATTGAGCTCGTTTACCGGCATGCCAAATAGATTTGTCACTATGGCACAGATGCATGGGGATTCAAATGAAAGTGACATGGAACCCTGGGCGTCTCCAGTTATTCCTATTATGCCAGAGACGTCTCCCATTGCGGTGGAGTCTTTTTTCAGGAAGGGCTTCCCTGGCTTTGCCTCAACCATAGCCATGGTTTTTAACACGTTTATGGCCGCCTCAAGGAAGGGATTTATGATCTTGGCATCCAAAAGAGGTTCTCCTTTCTTTAAAACTGGTTGAAATGGATTCATTTCTTTTATCGGTACTTGAACACCATTCATTAACGAATCAGGGAAAAATCAGGCGCTTGAAGAGTAGCCAGTAAAGGGAAGGCGTTGATTAAAGATAAAGTCTAAAACGGTAATTGAATTTGCGCAGTAGATACGACCTTGTAAAGGAACCAGCTTATCATGACTCCACAAATGAAAAGACGAAGAAAGGTTGCCACAATAAAACCCACAAAGGAACCAAAACCGGAGGTCAGGGCCTGTCTCAGCTCACCACCAGCTATGAGCTCACCTGTTATTGCACCAATGAATGGGCCTATGATGATACCCGGGGGACCAACAACAAAGACAAGGAGCATACCAAGAACGGCCCCTATGGCACCAGCCCTTGTGCCCTTAAACTTCTTAACACCCCAAATGGTGGCAAGATAATCGATTATATAAGTAGAAAGGGCAAGAAGGCCCTCTGCCACGTAAAAGCTTATTGGCCAGTTGACAGCCGGATCAAGAAAACCAAAGGCCACTATACCAAGCCATATCATTAGCGCCCCAGGCAGAGTGGGAAGAAGGAGCCCGGCAACTCCGGTAAGAATAAGTGCAAATGAGATTAAAGAGGCAAGTGCGACCTGATCCATATCAACCCGTCCTTAAAAGTGAAACCAGGGTAACCCCTGAGTATCCAAAAGTCCACAGGAGAATAATCAGGTAAAGAAGACGGGTCTTTTTCACCCAGGGGAACAGAAAAAGCACCGCAATTGGTATGGCTGGAAAGACGATTCCAGCAAGGAGGGGGTCAAAGTATCTCAACAGCTCCTGAATCCCCAAGAAAAACCAAGGGCCCTTGATTAGGTGCGTGTTTTGGACGGCAAGGTCTATTGGCGCCTTAACCATAAAACAGAAAAAAGCACTAAAAACCACTGCAAAGGCAAAGGCATCAAAAGTAATACGCACCCTTTTAAGATGATACCAGGTTCCCATGAGCCAGCAGACAAATCCTGCCAGGATGTGAACTGCATAAAGCCTGTTAAGTCCGTCTCCAGAAATATTCATAAGCACCTTGTTTGCCAAGGATCCAACCATGGGAATCCTAACGAACAGATGCTCGGCTATTGCCCCTGCGGCCTGACCGGTTGCATCGTAGCGAAGAACATAACCTGAAAAGAGGGCATAGATTCCAATTGGAACGGAAATTGATATTACCGTCCAGTGAAGCCTCAGCCCGAAGGGCGCACGCCCCTGGCTAACCCTGTTCCTGAGATCAAAGACATGGAGCATGAGAAGTATGACAAAGGCTTGGCTCGTCCAGAAATGAAGCGAGCGCCAGAAGAAGCCAAAGGGAAGGATGGTCTCAATGGCCACGGAGGATATAAAGGGGGTGGCAGGCTCATACTGATAGGCTACGACAAATCCGCTAAGGATGGATAGCAGCAAAAAGGCGCCGGTGAGATAGCCGTAGGACAGGGTTTTCATCGCGGAATGTACACCACGTATCCCTCCCCGTTTTCAAGGACCTTGACCTGAAAAAGGGGAAGGTCTTTTTTTGCTGGACCAGAAATATAGGCGCCACTCTTCTTGAACCGGCTTTGATGGCACGGGCACAGGAAAATAGATTTTTCCTCCAGATAGTTGAGCCTGCATCCAAGATGGGTGCAGGTACGGGATACGGCATAGGGCCCGGATTCGGTTTGAAAAAGGACGAACTCCGGCTCCACAAGGAACTGTCCAGGTTTAAGCGCCTTTGATATGCGCCTTTCTATGGGTGGACGGTATCTCTGGCTGTTCCAAAAGGACAAAAGCGGGTAGGCGGCAAGGGCTGATACCAGGGCCCCAAACCAGTTTCTGAAAAGAGACCTTCTCGTCAAGACTGTTAAAATATCTCCTGAGTACTCGGTTTTATTTGATGCAAGAAAGATTTAATAGCGTTGTGCAGTATTGTCCAGGAGATCAAACTTTAAGGATGAGGAAAAATCCATATCCAACATGCTTCAAACCAAGGCACGCAAACATTGACCAAGGAAATCCATTCAATTTACTTTCGAAAAATCGAAAAAAGTATGGTTAATAGTACACTTAGAAGTATGGACGTTGCTAAGGGAAAGTAGAATGTGAAATTTCCACGTCTTATGACTATGTCTCCGGGAAGCCTTCCCAAAAAGGGAATCTTTGGAGCAAACATGAGAAATAGTCCAACCACCACCATGAAAATGCCAAAAATTAGTAGCACCTTCCCCAGCTCGTGCATGGGATTCATGTCAAAAGACCTCCCTTTTTTCCTCTTAATCTATCAGAAAGCCTCTTGATCCTTTTTGCATAGCGTTCTGATTCGCTAAAGATACAGCCACAGTAAGGCTGCCTGTATATTCCAAGGGCCACTGCCTCCTCTATGCCATCTTTCCAACCCTTTCGAAAGTCTTCATAGTAAAACTCTATCCCGTACTTCCGGGCCTTTTCCTCTCCTATCTCCCTGATGAGACCGTGCCTCTGGTATTTGCTATAAAGAAGGGTGGTGGAATAGTATTCAAAGCCCCTGTTACTTGCCTCTTTTGCACTCTTTTCAAGCCTCATTTCATAACAAAGCGGGCAGCGCTCCTTCTGGGCCGTAACACCATCCAAGATAGATAGCCACTCCTTGAGTCCGTAACCAGAATCATCCCAGACAATGGATACATCCTTTGTGCGCGAAACTTCTTCCAGGGCCTCCACGCGCCTTTCAAACTCCCTGAAAGGGTGGATGTTAGGGTTGTAAAAATAACCTGTAATATGTGCTCCCTGAGCCTTCAGCACACCTATGGGATACAAGGCGCACGGGCCACAGCATATATGCAAGAAAATATCCATGCCTAAAATATTAACCAGGAATGTTTGAGCTGCAACCAGACAGCAAATGGCCAAGGATTTTCCTATTTCTTATGAAATTTTTTACAGAGCCTTCCCTTGCCTTTCATCCAGGCGGCATTAGTTTTTGTTTTAAAAAGGAGGGGCTATGCATCCCAGCAGGTATCTACCAAGAAGGCTTCCTGAAAAACTGACCGGGCTTGCAGAACTTGCAGTTGACATGCGCTGGAGCTGGGACCGCCAGGCAGAGGGCCTTTGGCGAAAGATAGATGCCGAGATGTGGGATGCAACAGGAAATCCGTGGTTCATCCTTGAAAGCGTAAGCCAGGAAAGGCTGGATCAACTCTCACAAGACCAGGCCTTTTTGGACCTC
This sequence comes from Deltaproteobacteria bacterium, assembly GCA_027003115.1. GTDB lineage: Bacteria > Desulfobacterota > Dissulfuribacteria > Dissulfuribacterales > QOAL01 > JAADCZ01. The sequence goes on from JALWYS010000082.1 coordinate 6,293, forward strand.
ATCCAGGAACAGCTTCAGGTCATGAAAAAGGTCCAAGAGGAACCCGCCTGGTTTCAAAGGGCATACCCCGATTCTGCACTTTCAGCCGTTGCCTATTTCAGCATGGAATTCGGCCTTAGCGAGGCCCTTCCAATCTATTCAGGGGGTCTTGGAATCCTTGCAGGAGACCATCTTAAGACATCCAACGACCTGGGAATTCCACTTTACGGTATTGGGCTATTGTACCAGCAGGGCTATTTCCGCCAAGCAGTGGACGCATTTGGAAACCAGCTCGAATTCTACCCTTACAACGATCCTGTCATGCTTCCAGTCATGCCTCTTTTGGACAACAAGGGGGACTGGCTTCTTATAAAGGTTGAGCTTCCAGGCAGAACCCTTACTCTAAAGACCTGGGAGGTGAGAATAGGCAGGATACGCCTCTTTCTGCTTGACAGTAACGACCCCAGAAACACCCCCCAGGACAGGGGTATCACCAGCAAGCTCTACGGCGGCGGTGAGGAAATGAGGCTCCAGCAGGAGATAGTTCTGGGAATCGGCGGGTGGAGACTCCTTGAGGCATTGGGAATAAACTGCAACGTTTGCCACCTGAACGAGGGACATGCGGCCTTTGCGGCCCTTGAGCGCATCAGGGGCTTCATGAATCTTACCGGTTGTTCCTTTTCTGTTGCCCTTAACTGCATAAGGGCAGGAAACATCTTTACCACCCACACGCCAGTGGATGCCGCCTTTGACCGTTACCCTGCCAGCATGCTGGCACCCTATGCAAGGCTTTATTCAAGACAAATAGGGCTTAGTGAAAAGGAATTTTACGCACTTGGAAGAAAAAATCCTGACGATGACTCCGAGCCCTTTAACATGGCCTATCTTGCAATGAACTGTTCCCTTCACATAAATGGGGTGAGCAGGCTCCACGGAAAGGTAAGCCGCCACATCTTTCAACCCCTTTTCCCCAGGTGGCCCACAAGGGAAATCCCCATAGGTCATGTCACTAATGCGGTTCACGTCCCCTCCTGGGAATCCAGACACTCTGACAAACTCTGGTCAGGCTTATGTGGAAGGGACAGGTGGCTTGGAACCCTGGAAAAGATAAGTGAGAGGATCGAAGCGGTCTCGGATGAAGAGCTCTGGGAACTTAGGGCAAAGAGCAGGCTGGAACTTATTGAATTTGTAAGAAGGCGCTTGAAATGGCAGGCTGCAGCCTCTGGTCTTGAGACAAAGGCGGACTCTTATGAGGAGATCCTTGACCCCAACGCCTTGACCCTTGGCTTTGCAAGGCGTTTTACCGAATACAAAAGACCAACCCTCCTTCTCACTGACCCTGACCGGCTTGCCAGAATACTTAATCTAGAAGGCAGGCCAGTCCAGCTGATAATAGCAGGTAAGGCACATCCAAACGACTATGTTGGTAAAGAGATGATAAGGAGTTGGTTTGCCTTTCTAAAGAGGCCAGACGTGTTTGGAAAGGTGGTATTCATCCAGGACTACGACATGATGGTGGCCAAGAAGCTTGTGCAAGGGGTTGACCTATGGATAAACAACCCGAGACGCCCGTGGGAGGCAAGCGGCACAAGTGGCATGAAGCTCCTGGTAAACGGGGGACTCAACCTTTCCGAGCTAGACGGCTGGTGGGCAGAGGCATACAGCCCTGATGTTGGATGGGCCATCGGTGACGGAAAGGAGCATGATTCAGACCCTGAATGGGACAAGAAGGAGGCCTTTGAACTTTATGACAGGCTTGAAAAAGAGGTTATACCTGCCTTTTATCAGCGGGACGAAATGGGTATCCCAAGGTCATGGGTGGCCATGATGAAGGCTAGCATGTCAAGGCTTACGCCTGAGTTTTCCTCCAACAGGATGCTGAGACAGTATGTTGAAGAGTACTACATACCCGCGGCAAGCTCCTTTGTAAAAAGGTCCAAAAACAACGGTGAGATTGGAGAAAAGATATTCCAGTGGCAAAAGTCCCTGGAACGGCACTGGAAAAACATCTATTTTGGCAACCTGGAATATAGCAGACAGGAAAATACCTACAGCGTACGGATACAGGTTTACCTTGATGGCCTTTCCCCTGACGTGGTCGATGTTGAGTGTTATGCAGAGCCAAAGGAGGATGGAGATGAACCTGAAATACACAAAATGGAGCCCAAGGAGCCCCTGAGGGGAGCCATAAATGGTTATCTTTACCAGACAGTAATAGTGACTGATCGTCCATTTTCAGACTACACGCCACGGATAATTCCCAGATGCCAAGAGGCAATGGTACCCCTCGAAAACAAAAAAATACTGTGGCTTAAATGATCACTGAACATTGGGCGCGAGAGAAGGGAGGAGGACGACATGAAACATTTAAGACAATGTTCCATCTTTGCTGTTGTGCTTGGGGTTGTTGGAGCGGCTCTACTTGTGGCCTCATCCGCCCTTGCAATGGAGTGGGAAAAGGGGCACAGAAGGTGGTCTGGCTCCCTAGAGATTGGTTCAACCTTTAACGGATCTACCTCATTCCGCCTTGTGGGCGCCTATTGGCTGCCTTCACACCTGGAGCTTGGTAAACATGGCGCTGGTTATTTCAGGGTTGAGCTCGATGCTGGAGTGCTTGACACAACTGAAACCGCTTTTGATATAGGCCTTCAACCAGTATTTAGATACGAATGGCACAAATTTTCATCCTTTTCGCCCTACCTTGATCTCGGGGCAGGGGTACACCTTCTTTCTCGGGCCAACATAAACGGCAGGCAGCTTGGGGCTGCCCAGCAGTTTTCCCTTGTTGCAGGCCTTGGCGTATCCTTTAGTAGTGGTGTTGAAATAGGCTACAGGTATATGCACCTTTCTAACGCAGATATCCACGACAACAATGATGGAAGGGACGAACACTTGGGGGTAATAACTTTCTTATTTTGATTTTTTGTTTGGGGTGGCTCTGAGGCTACACTTCATAAATGGCAGTTTGACAAAATTTGGCCTCTGTTCGATAAAAAGAAATATAAGGACACACGCGGCCTTTCTGGCTGCGCTTATCTGGGTCTTGTTGGTCATTGGTCATTTGCCAATGAATAACAGGTCTTAAACAAAGGAGGTCATGTCCATGTATCCGTTCTGGGAAGTACCCTTTTTCACCTCTGGCCTGGTAATCGCACTGATTGCCACCTTTCACATTCTGCCATGCCATCTGGCAACTGGAGCCTTTTGGTTCATTGTCTTTGTGGAAAGAAAGGCATACAAGGAGAACAGGCCAGAGCTTTTGGAATTTATAAAGAAATACTCCCTTCTTATTCTCATTTTCTGTTTTGTCATAGGTTCTCTTTCCGGTGTGGGTATCTGGTATGCCGCCACTGTTGCAAGCCCAAGGGGTATTTCCGGACTGATTCACAACTATGTATGGGGCTGGGCAACAGAATGGGTATTTTTCATCATAGAAATAGCATCCATATACGTTTACTACTACACCATTGGCAAGATAGACCCAAAGAGCCACCTCATGATGGGCTGGCTCTATGCATGGGCTGCATGGATAAGCATGATAATCATCACGGGTATCCTTGCATTCATGCTAACATCGGGCAAATGGGTGGAAACAGGCGGGTTTTTTGACGGCTTCTTCAACAGGACGTACTGGCCGCAGCTTCTTACAAGAACCGCCCTCATGTTTTGTATCGCCGGGGTCTATGCTGCAATTGTTGCAAGTACCCTTACTAACAGACAGATCAGGAGGGAACTGGTAAGGGCTGCTGGACTTTGGGGCGTCTTGGGAATGCTGGCAGGCCTCGCCTTTGCTGCCTGGTACCTTTACAGGCTTCCAGGACATGCCAAGGAGCTTTGGCTTGACCAGAGCCTTCCCTACCTTGGCCACCTCCTTAACATTGCTGGGGCTTCCTATGCCATCGTACTTCTTTGGTTCGTAATCTGCTGCGTAATCCGTCCCAGGCTTGCCAGGCCGGTCACAGGTATAGTCATTCTGATTGTCCTTTTCCTGGGGATTGGCGCCGGTGAAGGGTTCAGAGAGGGAATCAGGAGGCCTTACATCATTGATCAGTACATGTATGGGAACCAGATAGTGGCAAGGGACATCCCGGCTAAACACATAAAGGCCGAGATCCCAAAATTCAACAAAGAGGGATTTCTGAGCCATCTATTCTTCAGGCCAGATAAGATTGATCCTGACAACAAAACCGACCTACTCAGGGCAGGAAGTGTAGTGGTTCATTATCAGTGCGGAAACTGCCACGCCCTTGACAGGTTCGGCAAGATAAGGCCCATGCCCAAACTTCTTGCCAACCTTGCACCCGAGTCTCCTGAGGACATAGAGGGCCTTCTTGAGTCCCTTGGCGACTACCCCTTCATGCCGCCTTTTGCTGGAAACGATCTCGATAAAAAGGCAGCCTCTGAATATCTCTTTTCCATAGTAAGGAGGTAAGACATGGATATTGCAACCTATGTAAACAGCATGAGGGACCCTGCTGGACTTCCCTTTTACCCAATAGTTTTCCAGTTTCTCCTGGTCCTGACCTTTGCCCTTCACATAATAATGGTAAACCTGGTTGTAGGTAGCACCTTTTTGGCCATTTGGCAGATATGGAAAAGGGACAGATTTGGCCTCAAGCTTTCAAAGGCCTTGGGGAGGGTAATCACCGTTGGCATGTCCATAGCCATTGTCCTTGGTGTTGCCCCTTTGCTTTTCGTACAGGTCATCTACGATCCTTTCTGGTATACAGCCACGACAATGAGTGCGTTCTGGGCACTCATGTTCCTGGTGGTTATCACCCTGGCGTTTTATGCAGGCTACGGCTTTTACCTGGGGAACAGGAAGGCAGAGGTAGATACTGCCAAAACCGGTTGGGCGTGGGTGGCCGCAGGCCTACTTCTGTTCACCGCCCTTTTCATTCACATGCTTTCCATGGAACAGCTCATGCCACAGCACTGGAAGGAATGGATTGTTTCTGTAAACGGCGTGGTTTCATACTCGGGTGGTGAGTTCCACGGGATAGAGTTTGGAAGGCTCCTTCACATCCTTATCCCATCCTTTGCCGTAACTGGCGTATTCCTTATGCTTTATTCCGCATACTTCAAGGAAAGGGAGGACTATGACCCTGAATACCTGGAATATGTGGGCCAAAAGGGTGCATGGATGGCCTTTTGGGCGTCAGCCCTGACAATTGGTGCAGGATTTTGGTGGCTTGGCCTCATACCACAGGAGTTTCACTTTGCCAGAAACCCCTTTTTCCTGGCTGGAGCCATACTTGGAGTAGTGACCACGGCCTACATTGGGGCTTCTGTGTACAGACCCCAAGAAAGGGCCATTCCATCTGCACTTCTCATGTTTCTAACCGTGTTCGTCATGTGTTGTGCCAGGGAGGTACTCAGGATGAAACACATGTCCCAGGCAGGCTATTCCATTTACAATTATCCGGTAAATGCGGACTGGCCAAGCACCATACTCTTTTTTGCAACCTTCGTTATGGGGCTTTTCGTGCTCTACTTCCCTGCAGTGGCAGCCTTCGAGGCTGGCAGGGTAAAGTCTGGCCAGGTAGCAACCCTTGATCCGTCTATAGGCAGAAAAGCGGTTTCTGCAATGGTCGCTTGGTTTGTGATAGTTGCTGGCCTTGGTATTATAATTTCCCTTAAAAATGGAGTGTTGTTTTAAAAGGCTCCGAGGATCAAAAATAAAAAGGGCGGCCCGTGGCCGCCCTTTTTATTGGAATGATTGGCTTTACGTAGTTGTTACTCCGGACTTATTCCAAGCTCCTTTTCCTTTTCTGCAACAAGCAACCTAGTCTTTACTGCAGTATCAGGAGTAAGGCTCATGGAATCTATACCGCACTCCACCAGGAAGGCAGCAAAATCTGGAAAATCGCTTGGTGCCTGACCGCAGATACCGATCTTTCTCTTCTTCTCCTTGGCCGTATTAATTACCTGACGGATAAGGCGCTTAACCGCCTCGTTTCTTTCATCGTAGATGTGTGCCACCAGCTCCGAATCCCTGTCAAGGCCAAGGGTAAGCTGGGTAAGATCATTTGAGCCTATTGAGAATCCGTCAAAGACCTCGGCGAACTGATCTGCCAGAACAACGTTACTTGGAATCTCACACATGACGTAGATCTCAAGACCGTTTTCCCCTTGCTTAAGCCCATACTTCTCCATGACCCCAACGACCTTCTTGCCTTCCTCAACGGTACGGCAGAACGGGATCATGCTCTTTACATTGGTAAGGCCCATTTCATCCCTTGCCTTTTTGAAGGCCTGACACTCAAGGGCAAATGCCGGCTCAAATGCTGGAGAATAGTAACGGGATGCACCGCGCCAGCCTATCATTGGGTTGTGCTCTTCAGGCTCATAAAGCTGGCCGCCAATGAGGTTTGCATACTCGTTACTCTTGAAATCAGACATGCGGACTATTACGTCCTTTGGATAAAAACCTGCTGCAATGGTTGCTATTCCCTGAGCAAGGGTGTCAACGAAGAACTGTGACTTGTCCTGGTATGCTGCGGTCTTTTCGTCTATTTCCTCAACGACCTTTCTGATATCTTCATCGGATTCGGCCTTTTTCTTCAGCTCTTCATAGTTTATAAGCGCAAGAGGATGGATACCTATGTGGGAGTTTATGACAAACTCGATCCTTGCAAGGCCGACTCCGTCATTTGGTATCCTTCCCTGGGAAAACGCCTGCTCGGGAATACCCACGTTCATCATTATCATGGTCTTTGTCTTTGGAACGTTGGCAAAGTCTATCCTTTCCACCTCGTACTTCAAAAGGCCCTTGTATACCTTTCCTTCCTCGCCCTCAGCGCAGGAAACCGTAACGTCTTCACCAGTGGGAATGGTCTCGGTACCATTTTCAGTACCCACGACACAGGGAATGCCAAGCTCCCTTGAAATAATGGCTGCATGACAGGTTCTTCCGCCCCTGTTGGTGACAATGGCCGAGGCTACCTTCATTATGGGTTCCCAGTCAGGATCTGTCATGTCGGTAACCAGGACCTCGCCCTCGTTGAAGGATGTTATCTGGCTGACGTCTTCAATCACATGGGCCTTTCCCTGGCCAATCTTTTCTCCAACTGCCTTTCCAGTAGCCAGAACCTCTCCCTTTTCGAGGAGCTTGTAGGTCTCCATGTAGTTGGTTGCGCGCTGGGAGTGCACTGTCTCAGGCCTTGCCTGGACGATGAAAAGCTCTCCTGTCCCAACCTTTTCTCCATCACCGTCTTTGGCCCATTCAATATCCATTGCCTTGCCATAGTGCTCTTCTATAATGCACGCCCAGTTGGCGAGCTTGAGTATCTCGTCATCAGAAAGCACAAAGGTATGTCGCTCCTCAGGTGTAGTCTCTATATTTTTGACCGGCTCCTTTGGATCATCCGTGTAGATCATCTTGAACTGCTTTAGGCCAAGACGCTTGCTCACAATTGGCCTGAACCCCTTCTTAAGGGTGGGCTTAAAAACATAGAATTCATCAGGATTTACCGCCCCCTGCACCACGTTTTCACCAAGGCCCCAGGCCCCGGTAATGTAAACCACGTCCTCAAAACCGCTTTCAGTGTCGATTGTAAACATGACGCCTGAGCTTGCACTATCACTTCTCACCATCTTTTGCACTGCAATGGAGAGATATACGTCAAAATGTCCAAAACCCTTGTCATGCCTGTATGATATGGCCCTGTCAGTAAAAAGGCTTGCAAAACACTTGTGACATGCCTCTATCAGAGCATCGGTGCCGGTGATGTTCAGGAAGGTCTCCTGCTGGCCTGCAAAGGATGCATCTGGAAGGTCTTCTGCCGTGGCTGAGGAGCGGACTGCCACATCCACATTGGGATAGTACTCCTCCTCCATTTTGGCATAGGCCTTCTTGATCTCCTCTTCCAGATCCTCAGGAAACTTTGCATTTAAAATTATTTCCCTGACCTTTTTGCCTCTTTCCCTGAGATTATTGATATCGCTGGTGTCAAGGTCTGCCAAGGCTTCCTTTATGGCGTCCTCGATCCCTGCATCCTTGAGCAGGTGCTTGTATGCCTCTGCCGTAATGGCAAAGCCATTTGGCACCTTAACTCCCTTGGAGGAAAGATGCTGATACATCTCCCCCAATGAGGCATTTTTCCCTCCCACAAGAGGGACATCATCAATCCCGATCTCATTAAACCACAAAATAAATGGTTTATCACTCATCACCGACAACCTCCTTAGATTAACTTTAAAAATTGACAGGCCGTTCAAATCGGTCATCTTCCGACTTAAACGGCCTGTTTAAACCCTTGTTAAGGCAGGTTGCAAGGTCAACCCGCTGCTCAGACAAAATCCATTGGATTTTGCCCTCTTTGACGCAAAAGGAACAATACCTGATTGCTGATTCCACTTAAAATCCTCTAAAATCCCGCCTTGTTTAGGTTCACCCCATTTATGAATAGAAGTTCATTTCAAACTATCAATCTTTTCACATTTTGGCAACAACTGGTGCATGCCAATTGATATAAGAAAAAATATCCAGAAAGACCTCAAAGGGCGGAAAGTTCAGATGTACTGATTTTCCTGGGTTTTTTCCTAAAGTCCTCGGCCTTAAGACCATGTCTTTCAAGAAGCTTGTAAAAATCTGCCCTGTAGTAACCGGCATGCTTTGCCGCAACACTGATGTTACCCTTGGTAACCTTCATGAGGTTTTCGAGATATTTTTTTGTAAACTCAAAACGAGCGTCTTTTAGGGGTATTATCGGAACCTTAGAAGAAAATCCTGCAAGGGGAGTAGAGCTGAGAAGATCAGCTCCAAGCATCTCATCCTGAGAGATGGCCACCAAGAAGTCCACCATGTTTTCCAGCTCCCGCACGTTTCCAGGCCAGTCGTAAAGCCTGAAGGCCTCCAATATGTCCTCGTCTATCCAGTTTATCTGTTTATTTGTCTTTTTCATTGCCTTTTTAAGAAAATGGCCAAAGAGAAGTGGAATATCGTCCTTTCTATCCCTGAGGGGAGGCATGTGTATAGGCACAACATGGATCCTGTAAAAGAGGTCTTCCCTGAACCTTCCCTCGGCAACCATCTTTTTCAGATCCTGCTTCGTTGCAACTATCAATCTGACATCTACCTTTCGCACCCTGTCACTTCCCAGGGGCTTAACTTCACCTGTTTCAAGCACACGGAGCAGCTTTGCCTGCATGGACTCTGCCATCTCTCCTACCTCGTCGAGAAACAGGGTGCCGGTGTCAGCAGACACGAACACACCATTTTTTGAACCCACTGCGGAGGTAAAGGCTCCTCTAACGTGACCAAAAAATTCGTCTTCCATGAGGGATTCAGGAATTGCCGCACAGTTAACCGCAATAAAAGGGCCCTTGGCCCTGGAGCTATGAAGATGAATGGCCCTTGCCACCAGTTCCTTACCAGTACCAGATTCCCCAAAGATGCTGACAGTGATGTCCGTTGGCGCCACCTGGAGTATCTGCTTGAATATTGATTTCATGTTGGAACTTTTGCCAATTATGCCACAAAATTCACTCTTTCCATCTATCAGCCCCTCAAAATCGTGAACCTTCCTCAATAAAGACCTCTTTTCCAGGGCCTGCTCTAGCTTTATCTCAAGCTCGTTGTGGTCTACCGGCTTGGTCACATAGGAGAAGGCCCCTGCCCTCATGGCCTCCACCGCCTGTTCAATTGTTGCATATGCAGTGAATATGATGGTCTGCAGATAGGGATTTATTTCCAGACATTTCGCCATTAACTCCTGACCGGTAAGATTGTCCATTCTCTGGTCCGTAAGAAGTATCTCTATATCAGGATTTTCTTTAAATATTTCAAGTGCCTTCTGAGGATCGGATGTGGCAAGTACCTCATAGCCCAGGAGCTCAAGCCTTATCTTCATGACCTCCAGAATATTTTCCTCATCGTCAACCAGGAGAATTCTGGCCTTGGTCTTGCTTATTACTTTGTTTTTAGGATGGCTTTTCTTTGTCATACTGATAACCTTGTGTTATTTCCTTAGATCAATATTTTTTACTATTTTAAATGGCAAGCAACGAAATGGCATGAAGATCTCTTTCACTTTTAGTTTATACCAAAAATTACTTGCTGGATATCTCTTTCTTCTCACAATCCTGATAGTCCCATGCGTTTTTTCACTCTATTCCATTTATAAAATTGAAGACACCATTTCTACCTATTTCAAAAAAAGCCTGGAAATCTCGTCCTCTGTGGAATATGCGAAAAATCTGGTGCCATCCCTTGAGGCAGAAGCAAGAAGACTTGTCATACTCCACAAGTTGGATTCGCTGAAACAGGTAAAACAGATCATCATGGGCCTTGAAAACAAGCTCTCTCCGAAAATCGCCTGGGGTTCCAAGGCGCTCAAAAATAATTTGACTGAATTCCAAAACACCCTAAGGTTACTTAGGGATATCATAATTGCCTATGAAAAAGTAGGGATTAAGGCAGGGGCAACTCATGCACCAACACGGTCTGACGAGGCCAGGGAACAGGAGATAAAGGGGCTTGCCTTCCATCTTATGCAACTTCTCAAAAAGGCAGAATTCATACAGAAGGCAAGCCTCAGAAGTCGTTCCCAGCAGACCTCAAGGGTCATAAGCCAAGTTAAGAATGGTACTTTGATCTTGATGCTCGTGGCATTTGCGGTTGCCCTCTTCGTGCCTTGGGTACTTTACATTTACATCAAAAAACCCCTTAAATACTTACAAAAAGGGACAGAGGCCATAGGAGGAGGAGACTTTGATCATAAAATCCCGGTCATATCCAAGGATGAATTAGGAGAGCTTGCAAGCTCATTTAATGACATGGCAAAAAGCCTTAAGGAACTCGATACCTTGAAATCTGACTTTATAGCGGTTGCCAGTCATGAGCTTAAGACCCCGCTTGCTGCCATGCTGGAATCTACCAGACTTCTTAGGGAACCAGACATAGGGGAGCTAAACAAAAGGCAGGCGAAACTCGTTGAAGTTTTGAATACAAGCATGGAAAGATTCAAGGCCCTTGTGGAGGAACTCCTGGACCTTTCAAAAATGCAGGCAGGGTTGTTGAATCTAAATAGAAAGAGGGTATTGTTAGAACAATTTATTCTGTCAATACATGAAAACGTGGCCACACTGCTTGAAGCAAAAAATCTAAAGCTTTCAGTGGAAAGTTCCGATAAAGATGTTAGCATAGATATAGACCCCAAGAGGATGGAAAGGGTTTTGTTGAATCTATTTGATAATGCCATCACCTTCAGCCCTGAAAATAGCACCATAAAGGTTGATATCAGGAAGAAAACAGAGAAAAAACAACCTTTCGTTCAGATATCAGTCATTGATGCCGGTCCCGGGCTCCAATCCCATGAACAAGCGCGTGTCTTTGAAAAATTTTACCAGGCAAAGACAGCACCCAGACAAAGTGGTAGTGGTTTGGGCCTCACCATTGCAAGACAAATAGTTTCCGCCCATGGAGGTAAAATTTGGATAGAAAGTCCGCCACCAGACGAATTGGCAGTTGTAAGTCAGAGAGGCACTGCGGTTTTCATATTATTGCCGCTTTAAGCACAATAATCTTATATGGCTGTTGCCCAAGCAATTTTAATCTTCGGCCTAAAATTACTGTTTCTCCCATCAAGGAGGCGGAATTCCTTTTCTCTGAACACAAGGGGAAAAAGGCCATCTCCATACTAAAAAATGCCATAAAGGAGGACCGGGATCGTTGCCAGGCATCCTTTTTTCTCATTTTCCTTGATAAAGACAAACAGATGTACAGGGATATCCTTGAGGAGCAAAGTTGTAAGGCGCGTTATCCATTGTTCCTTAGGGTATTAAAGGCCTATGATAAACAACGGGAAAAATACAAAAAATGCAGACACGAGGCATTTATCATCAAGAAACAAAAAAAACAGTGCCTTCTACAAAAAGAAAAGCTTAAAAAGGAAAAAGATAAAATTTCCTTTGAGCTTAAAAAGCTTGAGCAGATAAGAAAAGAGACAGAAAGACTCAGGCTTAAAAAATAGAAAGAATCACCTAGAGATCACCACAATGTCGCGACCCGCGAGATTGTATACCATTTTGACAAACAACTCTGGTTTCTTTTTGCGCCATTTTTTCAGGCATTCAACAGGGGTGATATGTCCAAGCGCTCTTTGAGGTATGTAGTGATTGTAAATCTGCATATATCTTCTGATCAGCGACAATTATAATTCCCCTCTGACGACAATTATTTTTCCCGGATGATTGAAACAGATTACTTCTACCTTTTAAGGAGGTTAGAAGTGGTCACAGACAATCAGGTGAGGAAAATGAAGAAATTGTTATCGCAAGGCAAGACATTGGAAGTCGCGGCGTCACGAAGTGGCATGGACGAGAAGACAGCGCGGAAGTACCGGGACATGGAACAGTTGCCAAGTGAACTCAAGGCAGGCCGTGTTCGTGATTGGCGGACACGGAAGGATCCCTTTGCTGAGATATGGGAGCAGGTTCTACCGTTTCTTGAGTTGAATCCTGGGCTTGAGGCAAAGACGCTTTTTGACTACCTGCAGCGTGAGCATCCTGGTCGGTTCAGTGATGGCCAGCTACGTACCTTTCAGCGCCGTGTAAAGAACTGGCGTGCAACCGAGGGGCCGTCACGGGAGGTCTATTTTCCCCAGAGGCATGAGCCGGGAAGGTTGAGCCAGTCAAACTTCACTCACATGGAGGATCTTGGGGTTACCATAGCCGGGGTGGGGTTTCCGCATATGGTTTACCATTTTGTGTTGACCTATTCCAACTGGGAGGCATGCAGTGTCTGTTTTTCAGAGAGCTTCGAGAGTCTAAACGAGGGGCTCCAAAACTGCCTGTGGGAGTTGGGTGGTGTGCCCCGGGAACACCAGACGGACCGTTTGACAGCGGCGGTGAACAGGCCGGACAATCCGGAGCAGTTTACCCAAAGGTACCAGGGCCTGCTGGCGCACTATAACTTGAAGGGCCGACGGACCAATCCTGCATGTCCTCATGAAAACGGGGATGTGGAGCAAAGGCACTATCGGTTTAAAAAGGCAGTGGATCAGGCCTTGATGCTTCGTGGCAGTAGAGATTTTGGCACACGCAGTGAGTATGAGGCCTTTCTGCAGGGATTGACACGCCAGCTCAACCAGGGACGCGAAGAGCGATTTCGCCGGGAGCAGAAAGAGTTGCAGCCGTTGCCGGCAAGGCGCCAGGAAGCATGCAGCCGTATTGATGTCAAGGTCAGTTCCGGCAGCACCATCCGTGTCCATCGCAACACCTATTCCGTACACAGCCGTCTGATTAAAGAACGGGTAACTGTGCGGCTGTATCACGATTATCTTGAGGTCTGGTACGGCCAGCGGTGCGTGGAAAAGATTCCCCGGCTTCACGGAAGGGGCAGACACTGCATTCAGTATCGCCATATCATCGACTGGCTGGTGCGCAAGCCTGGGGCGTTTGAGAATTACCGTTACCGAAACGATCTGTTTCCCAGCAGCCGGTTTCGTATGGCCTATGATCACTTATGCAATCATCATACACAGTCAAAGGCAAGCAAAGAATACTTGCTGATATTGCAGATTGCAGCCACTGAAAGCGAAGCAGGTGTGGATGATGCCCTGTGTCATTTGTTGAACAATGGCGAGCCGGTCAATGCCCGCAAGGTAATGGAACTTCTTGAGAGCAATGCGGAGGTTAAATCAGTAACGGACATACACATAGATGAGATTTGTCTTTCTGCCTATGACCAGCTCGTCAGCATGGAGGTGGGAGCATGAATGCCGAGATACAAGAACTGGAGGATAGTCTCAAAAGGCTATACCTGTCCACAATAAGAATCTGCTTTCAGGAAGAGGCGGACCTGGCCAGGCGTGAGGCCTTGAGTTATGAGATGTACCTGCATGAGTTGGTAATGAGAGAATGCGAAGAACGCCGCAGAAAACGTATTGCAAGGTATCTTCGGGAGTCCAGGCTTCCCCTGGAAAAGAATATAAAGGCCTTTGACCGTTCACGCCTGCCAGTCAAGGTCAATGGGCAGGTCAGTTCCCTGCTGGACGGAACATTTCTGGAAAGATGCGAGAATGTTCTTGCCTTCGGAAAGCCCGGCAGTGGGAAAACTCACTTGCTATGTGCCATTGCGCAGGAGTTGATCCACCAGGAGCGGCGTATTCTCTTTGCCACATGCAGCATGCTCGTCCAAGACCTGCTTGTTGCCAAGAAAGAGCTCGAACTTCCAAAGATGCTGAGGAAGATATCAAGAAATGACGCGATTCTCATTGATGACATCGGCTATGTGCAGCAAAGCCGCGAAGAGATGGAGGTACTATTTACTCTGCTCGCCCATTGTTACGAACGAACCAGTGTGATGCTTACCAGCAACCTGCCTTTTTCCAAGTGGGAAAAAATCTTCAA
>JALWYS010000083.1 GCA_027003115.1 Deltaproteobacteria bacterium
TCATGGTGGGAGACGTGAATATTCCTGAACAAATTCCCGCATGTTTTAGGACAATATAAAATGCTCTCTGTCCCTGAAACCACGCTATTTATAAGGAAACAGGCCGTTGAGAGATCCGGATATAGCCGAAAAGTTCTGTCATTTGGCGTTCTAAGAGCCGTTATCTTGGAGGCGGGCCATAAAGTGTGAGGCAGATCACCAGTTGTTTACATGCGTGCGTCCTCTGCCCTTTTCATTCCTTCCCCTCTTCTCCTTTCAAGAAACATCCTGCCCCTTTGCCTTAAACCGTCAAATAGGTCGTAGAAGATGGGCACAAAGATAAGGGTCAGGAAGGTTGAGACAACAAGCCCGCCTATGGCAACTACTGCCAGTGGCGAGAGCCTTTCAAGGCCGAGGGCCCGCTGGGCGGCTATGGGGAGCATGCCCACTATGGTGCCAGATGCGGTCATGAGTATTGGCCTTGTACGCACCCGCACCGCTTGCTCTATGGCGTCCTTGAGCTCAGCCCCCTTTGCCCTGGCCTTTTCCACAAAGTCTATGAGCAGGATGGAATTGTTCACAACGATTCCTGCAAGGAGGATCATGCCCATGTTGGCAGGCATGCAGGCGTGGCGCCCTACGAGTACGAGGCCCCAGGCACCTCCTATCATGGCAAGGGGTATTGCCACCATGATGGTCACAGGGTTTATCCAGGAGCGAAAGGTTGGGGCAAGGGAGAAGAAAAGCAGTATGACCGCAAGGCCAAGGGCCTTTTTAAGCCTCTTTCCGGCCTCCTGCATGTTCTTTACCTCACCTTCATAGCTAAGCCTATAGCCTGGGGGGGGGCTCAGGCCTGAAAGGGCCCTTTCTATCCTTTCATGGAGGTGAGTTATGGCAGCTGTTGAACGGTAGCCGTAAACGTCAACGCTTGGAGAAAGGTTCTGCCTTGTAAACTTGGTCCTGGTATATCTCTTTTCTATCCTGGCAATCTCCCTCAAGGGTACAGGCCCAAGGCTGGATGAGACATATATTGATTCGATGTCATACAAACTCCTGCGCCTTTTGGCCGGGTACCTAACCCTTATGGTGTAGCCATCTTCTCCAGGGACCCTGAAGACCGTGGCAGGCTCTCCCTTTACTGCCTTTGTAAGCTGACGGCTTATGCTTTCCTGGTCGAGTCCGTAGATTCTGGCCTTTTCCTCGTTGACCTTCAATAGGAGTTCTACCTTGTCTGCAGTCCAGGATCGGCTCACGGTTTTAAGCCCCCTCACCTTCATGAGTCTTTTTACAACCTCGTCTGCAAGCCCATCAAGGACCTTCGGGTCAGGGCCAGTAAGCATGATGTCCACAGGGGCAGCTATGGATGAAAGGGGGGTAGCGCCAAAATCAAATACGTCGAGGTTCTTTAGACCAACGATTTTTGAGGCCTTTCGCCTTATCTCCTCTTCCATCTGCCAGATGGTCTCCTTGCGGTGAAACCTGTCTATGAAGTGCGCTGTAATAAGGCCCTGCTGGGGTATCTGGCCCGTTCCAAAGCTCACCACCCCGGGTTCTGAACCCACAACGGTGGATATACGCTCAATCCCGGGCATCCTTAAAAGGATGGCCTCGATCTTTTTTGAGATCTCCTCAACCCTTGATAGGGACGTGTCAGAGGCGGCCTCGAAGGATATCTTGACAATACCCGTATCCATAGGAGGCATAAGGTCCCTTCCTGCAAGGGGCATGACAAGCCTCATACTTACTATGAAAAGTAATATCCCAGGCAGAATAAACAGGAGCTTGTGCCTTATGGCAAAGTGGGCAAG
>JALWYS010000084.1 GCA_027003115.1 Deltaproteobacteria bacterium
AGATTCATGACCTTTGAAGATGGGCAACTGTGGGCCACTGGCTGAACCGTTTCCGCCTTTTTCCTTGAAAGATACTCATGAACTGCCTCCTCATCAAAATCCTCTGCCTCTCGCTCAACTATCTTTAGCGCCCCTGTTGGGCACTCTCCGAGACAGGCCCCGAGACCGTCGCAGTACTTTTCTGCAACGAGCCTTGCCTTACCATTTACTATCTCTATGGCCCCCTCTTCACAGGCAGGGACGCACTGTCCGCAGCCATCACAGAGCTCTTCATCTATCTGGATAATCTTTCGCATTATCTTCATGGATTTCTTACCTTCCTTTTTAAAACTGGACTAAATTAATCTAAAATATACACTATTTCGCTTCCATCATTGACTTAGGTCAACATCTCTGTTTAGGAAGGAAACCATGAACGAGAAACCAGCTGCGATAAACGCCATCTGGCTGGGAATGATACTCGTGGCTACCATCACAGCGGCCCATACAGGAAGGATGGACGCAGTCACCAAGGCCTCCTTTGATTCTGCAAAGGCTGCTGTAACCTTGGCAATCAACCTCATTGGCCCAATGGCCCTGTGGCTTGGCCTTATGAAGGTGGCAGAAGACGGCGGAATGCTAAGGGCCATAGCCAGGTTCATACGCCCCGTCATGGTGAGGCTCTTTCCCCAGGTTCCGCCCGATCATCCTGCCATGTCCGCCATGATAATGAACATGTCCGCCAATGCCCTGGGCCTTGGAAATGCCGCCACTCCCATGGGCATAAAGGCTATGAAGGAGCTCGACAGGCTCTCCTGTAGGAAGGGCGTTGCCACAAACGCCATGTGCCTGTTTCTGGCAATCAATACCTCAAATGTTACGCTTCTTCCCCTTGGCGTGATAACGGTGCGAGCGGCAGCAGGTGCCCAGCAGCCCGCTGCAATACTGCTTCCAACCATTCTTGCAACCATGCTTTCTACCATTGTGGCTATAGCTGCCGCGAAGTGGTTTGAAAAAAGGGGCCAGGAAGAAGAATTACCGGAGGCGGAGGTTTTAAAGACCATTACTGGAGAACATGATGAGGAGCGAGAGGTGTCATGTCGAACCCCTTCATGCTCAAGGGCAGGAAAAATCCTTGTGGCCATAGCCGTTATTGCATTTTTGGCTGCAACACTTTTGCGCCTTTTCAAGACGTGGGGAACAATGACACTATCGGTGGACACCATCAGTCACCTTTCAGGCTGGCTCATTCCTGTTCTCATCTGTTTTTTCCTTGTTTACGGGTATCTCAGGGGCGTAAAGGTCTATGAGAGCCTGACAATTGGCGCAAAGGAAGGCTTTGACACTGCCATAAAAATCATACCCTTCATGGTTGCAATCTTTGTTGCCATAGGCATGCTAAGGGCCAGCGGTGCCATGGACATGATAATAGGTGCGCTTTCGCCTGTTGTTGGGCTTTTAGGCATGCCCCCAGAGGCCCTGGCCATGGCACTCATGAGGCCGCTTTCAGGAAGCGGGGCCTTTGGCATCATGTCTGAAATCGTTTCAAAAAACCCGGACAGCTTCCTCTCGTTCGTGGTCTCTGTAATGCAAGGCTCCACAGAGACAACCTTTTACGTGCTTGCCGTATACTTTGGCTCCGTTGGAATAAAGGAGACAAGGCACGCCTTGAGCGCCGCACTTCTTGCCGATGCGGCAGGGATTCTTGGCTCGGTCTGGATAAGCAGGCTCTTCTATTAAACGCCCTTATCAAAAGGCCGGGATGTTGAATTTTTCTATGTGAAGCGTGGTTCCATTCACATCAACAATTGCATGCTTGGAATCAGTGAACTCTATGGTCATATTTCCCCCTTCTCCTTCCATTTGCTCAGGCGGCCGATAGGGGCACGCAAAACATTGACCGTTTTTCCAGCCCCTTCTATTCTTTTTGCCCTGAAAGCTTTTTGGGAGGACTTGGGGGTATGTCGTTTACTGTTACGTCAATTGCCCTTTTTGCCTCTCCCCCTTTTCCGTCGGAAACCGTGAGAAGGACATGATATGTCCCCTTTTTCCAGTACCTGTGGGAAGGATTTTTATTGAAATCCACTGAACCATCCCCGAATTCAATCCTGTAGGTGAGCTTGTCGCCGTCTGGATCGCTCGCCTTTGCAGAAAACTGTATGAAAATGCCAGGGTTGCTGACAACTACAGGGACTGCTGTAAAGGAGTCAATGACCGGATTCCTGTTTGACTGGGATTGAGCCCTCTCAAATGCACCGATATCCATGGCACCAACCTTGGGCCTTGGCTCGCCTGCCTGGTGTTTTACGTACTGGAAGCTTACTGGATGATCAGGGGAGGCCCCTGGAATATCGTCAGTTCCTGCATTTACGCATGAAGAGCCCTGGGTGAGCCCTAGATCCATTGACGAAAGGCTCAAAAAGCCCGGGGCGTTTCCTGAAATGTTTCCGCCAAGATCCTCAATTTTTCCGGAAAAGCCGGAGCCCTCGTGACTTTTCACCCAGCCTGCCTTAAGCCAGTTGTTCTTGAGTCTTACGGTCCCGTCCCTGTTTGAAATGGCGAGATGGCCTCCCGGGGCAGTAACGAAAAAGACGTTGTTTGTGGCAATGCAGGTTTCGTACTGGCTTGAAAGCCTGAAAATGGTGGTATTTGAGGTCCTTTTGGATACTACAGTATTGTTGTAAAAGTAGAGGGTACCCTTCCGATACCTTGATAGGTCCCCGGAGTCGCCTCCGTAGTGGACTATCTGGCTGTTTCCCTCATTACCCCGCTCAACAAGCACGTTTCCGTAAACAAAGGTCCTTCTGTAAGAGGGGAGATCTATGAGCTCCTGATAGTCTGAATCAACAAGGTCGAGCTGCCTGTTTCCGCCTTCGATCCAGTTGTAGCGGATGACCGTGCCGGCAGAACGGTCCTTCAGGTTGTTGCCTCCGCAGCCTGACCGAAGTGGACCAAAGTGGTTGAACTGGTAAACAATGCCCTTTGCCTCGGTATACGTGTTGTGCTGGTAGTAGCTGCCTTCAATGCCATTGTCGAATATGTAACAGTACTCAATGACGATGGAGCCCGAGGCATGGCAGGCAAAAAGCCCGTTTCCACAGTTATGTATCCGGCAGTTTCTTATAGTAATCCCTTCTCCCTCTATGATGTAGATAGCTGCAGCGTTTTTGGAAAAGCTCTTTGTAGAGCCGTGATCATCCTTGAAGGTATAGGGAGGCCTGGCATTTCTGATATCCAGGTTTTCTATGACGATGTTTCTTGGAAACTGGCTGCCAATATTTGAGCCACCAATATTTATGATTCCCCTTTCTTCAGACCAGAAGTTGAGGCTCTGGCTCGTTACGGCATTATTTCCGTCGATTATTGGAAGCTGCCCTGAAGGCCCTGGAACGCCCTTTACTATAATAGGATTTTCCGCTGTTCCAGCCCTGGCAATGACCCATTTTTCATGATAGGGGCTGGCCTTGTAGTGAATCAGGACCTTGTCCCCAGGGCCAAGACTGTTCCACGGCACCTGACCAATCCTTTCGTAAGGAAAACCTGGCCCAACTTCATAAACCGCAGCACATGCAACATTCAAAAGCAAGACCACAAAAAACAAAGAGAAAAAGAGACAGATAGCCTGTTTCATATACCTTTTCATGGGGATTCTCCGGTAAAAAACTGGTTTAAAACCTATTATGTAGCATTATCCATGCCGCCTACACTTCCTGTTTTACCGACCTCTTGATGCAATAAGCGGATCTTATCTGCCGGAAATGGTCTTTTCAGGACGGATTCCGTATGAAATTCCCTGCAGTTATGCCCTCTTTTTAATTGTAAGAGGCTAAGAGCCTCTCCAACCTATTATCAACGAAGGGCCGGCCATCTCCTAACAAATGGGGACAATCCATATAAACGGCACCCGAATTGATTCATTCTTAATTATTTATATGTCACCGGGGATAATGTTTAAAAAATTAAAAAAGACAAAAAAATTTTTCTTTCTTTTATTAACCCTTCAGGCCCTTGCCCTGCTTCTTCTTTCAGGAAGCGCCCTTGCCCTTACAGGGACCGCAAGGGTCTTTCTTGTGGACGCCATTACCGGGGCCCCGATTACCAACACAAAGGTCATTGTAAAAAAGATCCTTTCAGGAGGCAAAACCAAGTGGGCAAAAAGCGGGGTGACTGATGAAAAGGGGCTTGTTGTCTTTGACCTTGATGGGCTTGGTGAAGGGCGCTCCTACCTGTTTTCTGCAAGGGTCTTCAATAACATCACCTCTTACAGCCAGAAGATATCTGCCCCTGGGGACGTCACATTCAGGGTTGGGAGGCTGAGGGTAGAGGTGAAAAACGGGGCAGATGGGAGCATACTTTCGAACTACAAGGTAACCCTCAAGGAGGTACTTAAAGACGGAAAACACCGCTGGGTAAGTTCTGGAAAAACAGATGAAAACGGCGTCATACGCTTTGATCCAGAAGGCCTGGGCTCAGGAAGGACATATCTCCTTGCAGCAAAGAGCCCCCAGGACGGCTCTTACAAGTATTCAGATACCATTTCCACTGAGGGAACTTTCACCTTCAACGTGGGCAACAAGCCCCTTGTGGTAAGCGTCACCAATGGTCTTACGAAAGAGCCTCTTCAAGGCCTCAAGGTGACCGCAGTCAAGATATTAACAAACGGCAAGAAGAAATGGATTTCAAGTCACGAAACCGATGAAAACGGAACCGTGGTCTTTGACCTGGAGGGCCTTGGAAACGGGGCGATCTATCGCCTGTATTGCAAACCCTACAACGGTGGAAACGTTTACACCCCGGATATTACCGAGACAGGGCCATTTGATTTCAAGGTGGGGCTTATACCTGTAAGGCTTACAGACCGGAAAAATAAACGTCCCCTTGCCAGCGTAAAGCTCGTCCTTTGCCGTCTTAAGGAAAACAACAAGCTTGAGTGGCTTAAAAGCGGCAAAACAGACCAAAACGGCATGGTCATTTTTGATGATTACAGGCTTGGCTCCGGTCCTAGATATGTCGTTCGGGCAGATAAGCCCTTTGGAGACAAAAAACGCTACTTCAGCCCCCTTATAACTGGCCCAGGGGTTGTTGATTTCGCCGTAGACAGGGATGGGGACTTTGACCTTGACCTAGAGCCCCCATGGATAGGCTTTAGCAGCCATGAAAGCGGGCATAAGGTGACGGCGGAAGGCTTTGACCTTACAGGGAAGGTTACGGACAACCAGGAGATTCGTTCGGTTAGCCTTTTCATCAAGGTGGGATCTGGAAACTCCACACTTGTGAGCGCGCATGTAAACAGGGTCACAAACTCCTGGCAAGCGCACGTTGAAAAGGCCCTTATCACCCCAGGAACACTTGCCATCACGGCCACTGCCACAGACCGCATGCTCAACTCTTCAAACGCCACCATCAGTCTCATGGCGGTAGCTGACTCTCAAGCACCTGTCATAACCCTAGATTATACATCAGGCAGCCAGAAACTTGAAAGGCACGGATTTGCCCTTTCAGGAAACATTACAGAGGAGACGGCCGTAAAAGGGGTAACCGTTCAGCTTTCATGCCCGAAAGATGAAAAGGCAGGGGCGACAAAAAACGCACTGGTGGATCTTTCTAAGGGAAGATGGATGGCTGCATTTAATAAAGGGGAGCTTCCACCTTGCAGCGACATTGACGTGTTGGTAAGCGGCCAGGACACCACCGGAAACAGCGCAAGCTACAAGTTCAAAGTAACCACCTATGAGACAAAGCTTAACCCCTTCCAGCTCGTAAACAGGGTCACCTTTGGTGCCACCCCCGCACTACTTTACCAGGTACTTAAAGAGGGGGCGGAAGGGTATCTGGCAGCCCAGCTCAACCCCACAAGCGTTGATGACTCCTGGTTCAAGAGTCGCTTTGGCTCCTTCGTTCCGGAGAAAAAAAATGACCTTATCCAGCTTCAACTTGCAAGGAGCATCTACAGTAGGAGACAGCTCCTTGAGGTCATGACGTGGTTCTGGGAAAATCACTTCAACACGGACATCACCCGCCACTATCACGTGGAATACGAACTTAAGGAAAACAACCTTTTCAGGAAGCATGCCCTCGGACGGTTCAGGGACCTTCTTGAAATAAGCGCAAAGAGCCCTGCCATGCTCTACTACCTGGACAACGTGTCTAACAGGAAGGACAGCCCAAACGAGAACTATGCAAGGGAGATCATGGAGCTTCACACCCTGGGTGTGGATAACGGGTACACCCAGGAGGATATCGTCCAGGTTGCAAGGTGCTTTACAGGCTGGAGGGTAAAGGACGGACAGTTCTATTTTG
>JALWYS010000085.1 GCA_027003115.1 Deltaproteobacteria bacterium
CGTCTGAAATGGCCTTCTTGACCATTAATGGGTCAAACTCATACATCCTTGAAAAATGGCCGCTTCCCTTTCCAAGGACCGGGATGTCCCTGCCCATGTCCTTGCAAAGTATCTTTATCTCGTCCTCAAGGAAGGGCTCAAGCTCCTCCACCACCAGTATCTTTTCAACGCTGTTTATGAAATCCTTGAGCATGGCCTCAGGAAAGGGAAATGGAAAACCAAGCTTCAAGAAACTCACTTCACTTCCAATATTAAGCTCCGAAATGGCGTCTTCCACGTAGCAGGCACTTACGCCTGAGGCCACTATGCCCACGGGCCCGCTTCCCATGGTGCTATTGAAAGGTGAGTTTTCTGCAAAACCTCTGGCCTGTTCACTCCTTTCAAGAAGCACCTTGTGTCGAATCCTCGCCACTGCTGGAACAGGCACCCATCTCCTTGGGTCCTTCTCAAACCTTCCCTTCTGCTTTACCTTCTCCGGCAGAGGGCCAAGCTCAACCGGCCCCCTCACATGGGATGTGCGGGTGGTTGTCCGGAGAATTACAGGAAGTTCAAGGGCCTCTGAGAGCTCAAAGGCCTTTATGGTCATATCCTTGGCCTCCTGGGGAGAAGTTGGCTCAAGCATGGGAAGACAGGAAAACTTGGCGTAGGTGCGGTTGTCCTGCTCGTTCTGGCTTGAGTGCATGGAAGGATCGTCTGCGGTAACTATGACCATCCCTCCCTTTACCCCCACGTAGGCAAGGGTCATGAGCACATCTGCGGCAACGTTCATGCCAACGTGCTTCATGCAGGTAAGGGAGCGGACCCCTGCGGCCGCTGCCGCTGCGGCAACCTCCATGGCCACCTTCTCGTTGGTTGAAAACTCGAAGTAAAGGGGCCAGTCCCCCTGGAGGGAGATGAAAAAGAGGTTGTTTGCAATCTCAGACGATGGAGTGCCCGGATAGGCGGCAGAAACTGCGGCTCCCGCCTCTATGGCACCCCGGACTATTGCCTCGTTTCCAAGAAGCAGTCTTTTTTGCCCAATGTCTTTTGAAAGAAGAGGGTGCATTGTTGTCTCCTGAATCTCAAATTATTCCGCAAGTTCGGACATCTTGACGATATCTGTTGTTGAAAAGTTCCCGCCTGAAAGGATGCGAGCCTTTGAGGCGTCTGTTCCGAAAAGCTGCTCTATTTCTATGGTCCCCTTAAGCGAGCCCAGCCCGTAACCCAAGGAATGCCTGGTTATTGGGTCTATTATCTCTCTTCCCCTGGAATAGACATTCAGCTTGTCCCCTGGCTGAAGACCCGTCAGCCTTCCGGCGTTGAGATATACGTAGCCGTCCTCCACCTTGACGATACGGCATGACCATTCGGTTCCCCTGACCACGTCCTCGGATATTTTCTTTGCCACCTTGTCAAACTGGGATATGGTGGCTAGGTAGGAGCCGATCAATACATTTTCGGTGGCATGAATGACGTCCAGGCGGAGGGCTGATCTCTGGCCCTTTGCAGTGGCAGCGTTGCCCTGAGGAAAATATACGAAGATGTAGGCCTGGATACCGGCAATGGCTGCAATCTCGCGCCTTACTGCTGCAGAGGCAAGGTCGCTTACGCTGTAACCATGCTCCTTAAGGAGGTGGGCAAGCTGGTTTGAATCCACTGGAACTATCCCGTCGGTCCTTCTAAGGGCAGCAGGCAGAAGTGATAGAACGTCAAGGCCCAGATCTCCAAGAAGGGATATGAGCACCACCTTTCTTCTGAGCACTGGAAGGCCGTGGACGTCAGTTGCACGCTCAGGAAGGCCCTTAAGGCGCTGCTCAAGCTTTGCAAGCCTTTCCTCGAGCTCCTTTTCCCTCTTGCTGCTTCCAAAAAGCCTTATCTTTGATTTTGAAGACTCGGTCTTTCTGAAGTAATCGGCAGTAATGCCAAAGGTGGGGTTTGAAATGGCCTGCTCCTCAAGCGCCTCCTCTTCCTTTTCCTGGGGAGATAGGGTTTTTGCCTTTTTTTCAGTCGTTTGGGCCTTTGGATTTTTTGTTTTGGAGGCACAACCTGCCAGAAGAAGGCAGAAAATCATGGGGAAAATGATGAAGAGCAAGAAACCGGATGATTTACGATTTGTTTTATCCATTATCAAAACCTGGCAATCATTTTTTGAGGCCTTAAGGAATAGTCATAAAGCAAAACATTAATGCAACGGCTAAATCCTGGAATCTGAGTTGTGAGTTTTCGTAACCCTTTGATCTTGCAATGAATTAATTTCTGTGGCTTTTCCATGAAATTCAATAAGATTCACAGCTTACAACATTAGTAGTCAGAGTTGACGGAAAAACTTCCAACTCGAGAGAATATTACCATTTTTGGGAAATAACATTCAAAATTAACATAAAAGGCTTCACTTTTTTGAACTCTCTAATAACACGAATAACACGCAAAAAAGCGGAAAATTTCCAGTTGGGGCAATGATTACAGCAATGCCCTGCTTGAAGGAATGAACAATTAATTTCAGCCTTATTAATCCAGGGCTTGTTAGGGCTGATATGAACTACAATTTGGTGCCGGAGGCGAGAGTCGAACTCGCACGGCCCGAAGGCCACTGGATTTTGAGTCCAGCGCGTCTACCAGTTCCACCACTCCGGCACTGGTGCAACATTTGTTAACATCTTACCCAACCAGTGTCAATTCCGTAAAAATCCTGCCAGGCTACAGAAGTGGAAAGACCTTATCCCAGGAGATCAGAGGAAAACTTGAATTTTTCCTGCCAACTCCTTAGACTAAAATTGTGCTTAATAGTTAACCTTCCCTTGGTTGCTTTAATTGTTGGTCATAAAAAAATAGTCGTTTTTATTGAAAAATCAAATGATTAGACAACCCAATTTCTTTATTATCCTTTTGTTTCTGCCAGTTCTTTCAATGCCTTTTTTAGTCCCTTGCCCCAGCGCTCAACCCTTGGACAAAAACGAATTGAAAAGGGAGATAATGATATTGAGCCGCACCAGGGAAAAGGCGGTAAGAGACCTAAAACGAAACGGAAACCATGCGGATAAAAACCAGTTTGTTTCCTATCTGGATAAAAGGATTGCATCCCTGTGCGAGACCTTGGCCTCAGGCTTTGGCATTAAAGAGATTTCAGGGCTTCCTTGCCCGCCTGTTATGGTATTTGTGCCATCAGAAACAGCCAAGACACTACCTCCTCCTGATGAAAGTATCAAAAAGGCAGACACGGCGCTTTTGAGGTCCCTGGGAGACTTCGATGACCTTCTAAAAAGGGAGCAGGAGAGGATAGAAAACCAGTCCATGCAGGCAAGAGGAGGTTCTGAAGGAAAAGGATCAGGCTACGGAAAATCACCAGGAGGCCTTATGGCTGCCTCCGGGATGGAAACAGGAACAGATGATGGAACAAGGGGGAGTCAGGAAAGGAATTCTGAAAGGGAAGGCGGCACCGGAAAAAAGGGCAAGGGCCTTTCCGAAGAAAGGGGAAATTCCCAGGAAAACCCTTCAGGTACAAGGATCCAG
Organism: Deltaproteobacteria bacterium; assembly: GCA_027003115.1. GTDB lineage: Bacteria > Desulfobacterota > Dissulfuribacteria > Dissulfuribacterales > QOAL01 > JAADCZ01. The sequence continues at coordinate 3,490 of JALWYS010000085.1, forward strand.
GATGCCTCTGTGCCATCTGCCAAGGCAAATGGACCTGGCACCCTTTCAGGAGATGACGACATTGTTGCAAGGCAGCTTCGTGAGGCAGCCGAAAGGGAAAAGGACCCTGAACTAAAAAAGAGACTCTGGGAGGAATACAGAAAATACAAGGAGGGCCAAAAATGAAAGGCCTCCTGGGAATTTACAGACTTGCCTCTGCTGCCCTTCTCCTTGTTTTACTATCTTTTCTTGGCGGCTGCGCCTCCCTTGGGCAAAACAGCATAAAGAATGATGTTTCAGCCATTACGGCCTCAGGGGAAATCCCTGACTCCGAACTGCTGAATGTGGCCATAGAGGTCTTTGACCCCGGTAGCCTTCCAGATGATCCTCAGGAGCGAATGGGGCTTTCCGAGGAAATCCGTCAGGCAGAGGCAGTCTTTTTTGCAGTGCACCTTAAGGACACCCTTCAAAATTCCGGTTACTGGGGATCTGTTTGGGTGGTGCCCCAAGGGGACGTAATGGAGGACCTGCTTATTACAGGTCGAATCGAGTACTCAGACGGCGAAAGGCTTGCCCTCAAAATCAAGGCCACAGATGCCAGGGGCATTGTATGGATAGACAAAACCTACTGTGAAACCTGTACCAGAAAGGAACGGGAAGAGGTGAAGATGGAGAAGGCAGACGCCTTTCAGGACCTTTTTAATGCCATCTCCAACGATCTTATCGCCTACAGGTTAAAGCTTAAAACAGGGGAACTTGTAAACATTCACAGGCTTTCTGAAATGCGCTTTGCCATGTCCATGGCGGAAAGGCCCTTTGGTTATTACTGCCAGAGGGACAAGGACGGCCGCTTTATTCTCACAGGCCTTCCTGCCCAGGATGACCCAATGTACAAACGAGTGCGCGCCATAAGGGCCAGGGACGAAATGCTCATGGACGTCCTTACTGCGTACTATGATAATTTTTACCAGCAGTTGTGGACACCTTACCAGGATTGGAGAAAGTTTCGCTCTGAGGAACTAGAAACCATGAGGAAAATCAGGCACAAGGCCCTTGCCACACAGCTCCTCGGGGTTGCAGCCATTGCAGGTTCCGTGCTCCTTGGAGTTACAGGAGACGACGATACTGCAAGGGCAGTGGCCCCTGTGCGGGAGATACTTGCAGCAGGGGGAGTTGCCGCCATATACACGGGCCACCAGATGAGAAAGGATGCAAAGATGAACGAAGAGGCCATTAAGGAGCTTGGTGAGTCTCTTTCATCAGATGCAGGGCCCCTGCTCGTAAAGGTAAAAGGCGATACCCTAAGGCTTACAGGCACGGCAAAGGAGCAGTACGCCACATGGAGAAGCCTCTTAAGAGACATTTACAGGCAAGAGACAGGCTCCATAGAAGATCTGCCACAGATTCTAGGGCAGGAAAACCCGGAGCTCCAAACCAAAAGCGACACAACACCAGATAAAAGGCCCAAGGCCAAAGAAAATCCCTCGCAAAAAGATCCTCAAATAACCAAGTGAAATATGAAAAGGGAAACACCACCATTTCCTGACCCAAAGCCACCTGAAATAAAAAGGGGGAAAGAGGAAAAAAGAGGTAACAAGGTGCCCCTCTTTTTGTCACTCCTCTTCCTGCTCTTTCTTTGTCTCCTGGTTGTATTTTACCTTCCAAGGGCCGTTAAAACCAAGGTGGCCCAGAAAAAGGAAGATGTCGGAAGACTTACAGGCATAACCACCGAAAGGGACGAAAAACCAAAAGGCAGCAAGCCAGGTTCCCTCACTGCGTCCGTGGCAAAAGAGGTTAAGCATGGCGGCCCCAAGGGAGAAAAGAATGAAAGCGAAGAAAAGGAGACAACCCATCCGCCTCGCCCCCATATCTTAAAGGCAGAGTCCAGGGAACAGGTTTTAGAAGACAAAAAGGAGAATAAGAAAGCCAAGAGGAAAGGCACGACTTTAGAAAACAAGGATCAACAATTTGAAAGACTGATGGGTAAGGCCATGGAGGCAGTCCATAATGGGCAAATCCATAAGGCAGAGGCCCTTCTTATGGATGCAAAAAGGATATTTCCTAATCGCCCTGCCCTCATTGAGCTTAAAGGCAAGATAGAGGCAGCAAAAGACGCCAGCAGGCTAAGGAGGCTCCTTGAAAAGGCCCAAAGGGCAATGGATGAGGAAGAGTGGGAAAAGGCGGCCTCCCTTTTTAAGAAGGCGCTTTTGATAGAGCCTGGGTCAGTGACTGCCAGAGATGGACTTAAAAGCGCTCTTAAACTGTCAAAACTTATGGAGAAACTTAAAAGGATAGATAAGGACCCTTTTCTTCTAGGAAACCTTGCCTTTAAGAAAAAGATAAAAAAGCTCATTGCGGCATCCATCTCGAATCCTGACTGCGGCCCTAAAACCAGAGATATTATAGGTAGGGCAAGGACCACCCTTGAACTTTTTGACACACCCAAAGAGGTACACCTCTATTCAGACGGGAAGACCGATGTGATCATATACAGGGTTGGCCGCCTTGGCAGGTTTCACTCAAGGCTCATAAAACTAAGGCCAGGAGTCTATACGGTCCTGGGAAGAAGGCCCGGTTTCAGGGACGAAAGGGCAGAGCTTAAGGTATCTCCCTTTGAAGCAAACACCACCCTTACACTTACTTGCAGGCAAAGGATTTAAGAAAAGACAATAAAATGGGAAGATATATTGAGATAGTCTCAGAAAACGAGCCTGATACGCCAAGGCCCATGCCCCTTCCCCTTTTAATAGGAGGCGGAGAAGGATGTGCCATAACCATTCCAGGTGTGAAA
>JALWYS010000086.1 GCA_027003115.1 Deltaproteobacteria bacterium
GTCAAGGGCCTTGATCACGCTGCTTGAAACATCATTAGGGGAGGTGGGGAAAGAATACCTGAACTCATGCCCCTTAAAAGTTGTACCTTTTCCCCCTAAAATACATGGCCTTTCAATTAGTGCCTTTCTGTAGCCAAGGGCCTGAAATCTTTTTGCCATCTCAAACCAGGAGTCAAAGAGGCCACACCAGTAAAAGCGTCTGCCCTCCTCCTTAAGGCCCTTTCCAAGAAACATGAATCCGCCGCATTCAGCAAGTATTGGCAGCCCTTTTTCCGCCCCCTTTTTTATATCTTCAATAAACCTCTTATTTTCTGAAAGCTCTTTTTTATAGAGCTCCGGATAGCCTCCACCAAGATAAAGCCCGCAGCTTCCTTCCGGCAAGGTCTCTCCGGAAAGCGGTGAAAAAAAGAGGAGCCTTGCGCCAAGCCTCTTCAGGATGTCAAAATTTCTTTGGTAGTAGAAACAAAAGGCCCTGTCAAAGGAAACGGCTATTTTTACAGCTTCTGTAAAATCTTCCCCAAAAACCCCTTGGATTTCTTGTTCGTCTTCCTCTTTACAGTTTTCTCCAAAGAACCTTGATACATGCCTAAGAAGTAGGTCAATACCAAGATCATTTTCAGTAACCAGGCCATTAAGTCCGTCAAAAAACTCCTTGTTCCCTGTACCTTCAAGCGCTGTAACAAGCCCAAGGTGCCTTGAAGGGATGGTGACCTCCTTGTCTCGTCCAACTATAGCCAGAAAAGGAATGTTTAGCCCTGAAAGTGCCTGCCTGATTATCCTTTTGTGCTTGCTGCTTCCTGCCTTGTTGACTATGACACCTGCTATTTTGAGATCCTTGTCATATTCAAGAAAGCCCTTAACCAATGCACAGATGCTTCTTCCCATGCTGGTTGCGTCAACAACAAGGATCACAGGGACTCCAAGCACCTTGGCAACATGGGCGGCAGAGCCTTTTTCAGACACACCCGATGCGCCATCAAAAAGGCCCATTGCCCCCTCTATAACGGCAACATCACATCCTGAGATGTTTTCCCAAAAGATGCCCCTGACTGCTTCCTCAGTCATCATCCATGTATCCAGGTTGTGGCTTGGCCTGCCACAAATCAGTTGGTGAAAGCCAGGGTCTATGAAATCAGGACCTGTCTTAAAGGGGGCAACGCGAAGTCCCCTTTCAGTAAAGGCTGCCATCAAGGCCAGAGTTATGGTGGTCTTGCCGCAACCGCTGCGTGTGCCTGCAACAAGAAAGGCGGGCGGTTTCTTTAGCATGTAAGGTGTATTGCCAGACTCACCCTGTCTGGTCCAAGCTCTTCCAGAAGGTTGTTAAATATCTCCACTGCCTCTGACGACTTTGCAGCACGAAGCGATATTCCCTTCTTTTTCAAATGTTCTTTCACTTCTGGATGAATGCGCATAACTCCTGCTGCACCTGTGCCAACCACAAGCACCTCTGGCTTTGCGTTTATTATGTCCCTGATGTCATCAAGTTGCAAAAGGTGTCCCTGCCTTCGCCACCAGTCTGGAACTATTTTTCCATTTATGATCTTTACGTCTCTGGTAAAGTCTTTCCCGTCGATTTTGATTCTTCCAAATCTATAATCGTTTATCTTCATGGCCTAATCCCCGGTCAACATTTTATGTCTTTTTATTCCCTTTGTTCATCTATTATCAAAGATAGGTAATTTTTAAAAATAAAAAAGACAAACAACATGAAGCTGTTTGCCTTTTCGATATCAATCGTTTTTTCAGCCTTCTATTTCTTTTTTCTTCCCCTTGTAACCTTCTTTTTAATGGTCTTGACCTCTTCCTTTATGGGAAGACCTTTTGATTTCAGATATTCAATAATGGGATTTGGACGTTTTGCGGTCTTTTTGGGAAGATCTATGTGTTTCCTGAGTTCACTGACAATCTTTGAAACCTGGAACTTACTGATTCCAAGTTTTTCTGCGATTTCACTTGCTGTCATTTCGGCATAGTTCTTGTGAACAAATTCAACATCTTCTTTGGTATAGGGTCTGCTTCTCTTTCTTGCCATATCTTCCTCCTTTTATATATTTTATTTACTAAGGCTATATGAGGTTGAAAGGCGTGTCAAGATGAATAGAGGAAGTTATTTGAAATTTAAAGAGAGATATCTCTGAAAATTGACTCTACCCTATCCAGACATTTGCTATGGGTTAAATCGAATTTGAGAGGAGTAATTGTGACATATCCTTCTTTAAGCCAGAATATGTCCGTTTCCTTGGTTTTTTTCCAGTCAATATCAGATGAGCACTGCCAAAAGTATATATTACCCCTTGGGTCTCTACGTTTTTCAAACCTTTCCTTAAAAGGCTGAAGGCATTGTCTTGTGACCTTTATTCCTTTTATGAGGTTTGCCGGCCTTGATGGAACGTTGATATTCAGGGAATGGCATTCTGTTTCCGATTCCATAAATGCCCTTGCAATCTTGGTTGTCAAAAAGGCTGCGAAACAGTAATCAAAATCTACAAAACTATCTATAGAAACTGCAATGGAACGTATTCCCAGGATTGCTGCTTCGGTTGCAGCAGATACAGTTCCCGAATAGAGAATGTTTATACCTGTATTTGCCCCTTTGTTGATGCCTGAGACAACTAGGTCTGGCTTGTCTTGAAGAAGGGCATTCACGGCAAGTTTTACGCAGTCTGCAGGCGTACCATTTATTGCCCAACCAAACTCGTCACCTGACCTGAGTATGCGCTTTATCTTAATGGGGTCAGAAAGGGTTATGGCATGACCAACTGCACTCCTTTCACTGTCTGGAGCAACAACCGTTACCTCATGCCCAAAAGAGCGAAAGGCCTCGTAAAGGGCGCAAAGGCCCATGGCATGTATGCCGTCATCGTTTATAAGAAGAATTTTCATTTGTTAGTAGAGCCTGAACAGGCTGACCTTATTCTGGAAAGTATGTCTCTAAATTCCCTGACAGGAATCTGCCCGGGAGCAGAAGAAGCCCCTTCCTCAAGGGCAGAAAAGGATAAAAAGGCGCCAAGTTCCATACAAAAGAGCCTGCTGTAACAACCTTTCTTCCCCATGCAAAAGGCGATAATATCCACATCAAGGCGCCTTGCCATGGGATAAAGGTGGGATAGCTCAAGAAAGTCAAGCCGGTCCGTAGCCTGGGTGACTATCTTGACCACATCTGCCCCCTGAAAGACCATCTCTTCAAAAAGGCCCCTTAATTGACTGAAGGGTGGGGTCTTTTCAAAGTCGTGGTGGGAGTAAATGAGCCTTGCGCCATATTCCTGTGCCACCCTTTTTATATGCCTTTTAAGATTACCCTTTGTGGCAAACTCAACATCCACGAATCTTGCGCCAGAGACCACTGCCTCTTCAAGAAGACCGATACGTTCTTCCTCGCTACCCTTGAAGGTTCCGCCTTCCCATAAGGCCCGGTTGGTGGCAATTACCGGCAGAGGCATGGCCTTAATAATTTCTTTCAAAAGCTCTTTGTTTAGCCCCTCTATGAGATCGAGCCTAAGCTCCAAGAGGTCACAAAAGTCTGCGGCCTTTCTGGCCCTTGAACATACCTCATCAAAACTCTTTCCAAAAACAGGCACACATATCATGGGAAATTCAAAGGAAAGGACAAAAGGGCAGCCGCCAAGGCCGCCCCTTAAAGTCAAAAATCTACTCGTTCAGATATGGCTCTGAATCCACGTCAATGGATTCAAGGTATTTACTAATGGCTGCGTCATAGGCGCTTGTTGTGGCAAAGACCTTCTTGGCAAGCTCAAAGCGGGTCTTTATGGTGGTTGCACCGTTATTTTCCCTCATCTCCTTAAGAATTTTGTCATAATCAGCGGGGTCAACCACAACTGTTACGAACTTGAAGTTCTTTGCAGAAGATCTCAAGAGTGTTGGGCCACCAATGTCTATGTTTTCAATGGCCTCGGCAAGGGTAACACCTTCCCTGGCAACGGTCTTTTCAAAGGCGTAGAGATTAACTACCACCAGATCAATCTCCGGGATACCGTTTTCCTTCATCTGTGCCACATGCTCAGGATTGTCCCTGAGGGCAAGGATTCCTCCGTGGACCTTTGGATGAAGGGTCTTGACCCTGCCGTTCATCATCTCTGGAAAGCCAGTAAGTTCTGAAACGTCCTTTACCGTAACACCTGCCTCTCTTATGACCCTGGCAGTACCTCCAGTTGAAACAATTTCAACCCCCATTTCCTGAAGGGCCTTTGCAAACTCCTGAACGCCACTTTTGTCCGTAACACTGATAATTGCCCTCTTGATCTTTGACATTTTGCTTCCTCCCTTGGTTTCTTTGCTTTCACCCTTTGCTTACGCCTCTGCTCCACTTCTTATAACCCCAGGACCACCTGGCTGCAACAGCACAAGGCCCTTAAAGAAAACCTACTCGACCCTGACTTTCGAGTTAAGTCTCCCTGCTGAGCCTGTTTCGGGATCAAGGGCACCTATCTCAATTTGATACTCACCAGGTTCAAGCCCGCTGATATCACACGCGAACTGGCTTATCTTACCGCTGTATCTTGCAGGAAAACTTCCTATCTCTTTCCCTTTCTTTAAAAGCGTGACCCCCACCTTGAACCTTTCAGGATCAAAGCGCCCCCCAGCACATGTGGGACATCCGCAGCTCAGTGTCACCTGGAAAAGAAGTTGCGCTCCACCCCTTTCATCAAGTTGAATTTTACCTGAAAAAAAGTTGATTGGCTGGATAGTTAGCTGAATCATTTAGGGAACTTGTTAAAGTTACTTGACCTCATCCCAGTTCTTTCCGATTCCAACAGAAACCTTCAGAGGCACCCTGAGTCTCACCACCTCTTCCATTATCTGCCTGAGGGTTGAGGCAACCTGCTGGGCCTTTTCCTCTGGGCACTCGACCACCAGCTCATCGTGGACCTGGAGAAGGAGCCTGGCATCAAGCCCCTCCTCTTCAAAACGCTCGTGTACCCTCAGCATTGCAAGCTTTATAATGTCTGCTGCACTTCCCTGGATGGGGGTATTAATGGCAGTTCGTTCTGCAAACTGCCTGATGTTACGACTCCTTGCCCGGATGTCCTTGATGTAGCGCCTTCTTCCAAGGATGGTCTCCACAAAGCCCTGCCTTCTGCAAAGAGAGATTGTCTCCTCCATGTATCTCTTTACTCCCGGGTACTTTTCAAAGTAGGCATCTATGAACTCCTTTGCCTCCTTGCGCGAAATCCCAAGCTCCTTTGCAAGACCATAGGCACTCATTCCGTAGATGATCCCAAAATTCACCGTCTTTGCAACCCGCCTCATCTCAGGGGTGACAAACTGCGGCTCCACCTTGAAAATAAGAGAGGCTGTGCGTTTATGAATATCTCCGTCCCTTTTAAAGGCCTCAAGGAGATTCTTGTCCTTAGAGTAATGGGCAAGGACCCTTAAATCTATCTGGGAGTAGTCTGCAGCCACAAAGACGTTTCCTTCACCTGCAATGAAAAGGGCCCGTATCTGCCTGCCTTCTTCCGTACGGATGGGGATGTTTTGGAGGTTTGGCTCACTTGATGAAAGCCTCCCGGTGGCCGTAACCGTTTGGTTGAATGAGGTGTGGATACGGCCGGTCTCCGGGTTGATCTCCTTTTTAAGCCCTTCAACATATGTGGATTTGAGCTTTGAAAGGTTCCTGTACTCAAGAAGCACCTCTGGAAGGGGGTGAATCTTTGCAAGAGACCTCAACACCTCAACATCCGTAGAATAACCTGTCTTCTTCCTTGTCTTTTTAAGCTGGGGAAGGCCAAGTTTTTCAAAGAGTATCTCCGCAAGCTGCTTTGGGGAGTTTATATTGAAGGTGCAGCCTGCAAGTTGGTAAATCCTTTCTTCAAGCCCTTTAAGCCTTGCGGCAAACTCTTCACCAAGCCTCTTGAGCCCTTCCCTGTCAACAAGGATGCCGTTCATCTCCATCCTGGCAAGCACCTTAATAAGCGGCACCTCCACCCTGGAGTAGAGCTCCCAAAGACCCTTCTCCCTCAGGGCCTCATGGAACTTTTCCTTTACAACTGCAGTGACATGGACGTCCTCACAGGCATACTCCATGGCCTTTTCAACAGGCACGCAAGAAAAATCCATGCCCTTTTCAAGGTCCCTGGTCACCTCCTTGTAAGAAATCATCTTGTGGCCAAGGACGTCCCTTGCAATTTCGTCCAGGTTGTGGCGCCTTTTGGTGGGGTCAAGAAGGTAGGAGGCAACCATGGTG
>JALWYS010000087.1 GCA_027003115.1 Deltaproteobacteria bacterium
AACCTAGCCTATGGCATGAAATTCAAGATGTTATAAAACAAGTGAATGCATTTGCTTGCAAGACAAAGATCTCTAAAGAAAAAAATATGAAGGGACGTTTACTTTATAGTCCTGTTGAAATGAACAAGGCTTTTAAAACCCTCTTAAAAGAAAAAGGATGGGCAGAAAGCAGAGTTAGCTACTGGGTTACAAAAGATGCTAAATTGATACGCAAAACCATTTCTATGAGCCCGGACCATCAGAAAAAAGAAATAGAAAAAGCAGGCTTTAAGCCTATATATAGCTACAATCAAACCGATTTTGTTAAGGACAGGGTTGCTATTGAAGTCCAATTCGGGAAATACTCATTCGTAGCTTATGACCTTTTCGTTAAACATCTAGCCTTTTATGTTGGCGATAAAATAGATGTTGGAATCGAAATATTACCAATGAAATCTTTACAATCTCAAATGAGTTCGGGTGTCGCTTATTATGAAGGGGAATTATATAATCTTATTAGACAAGGCCGTGGTGTGCCAGCAGTTCCTCTTGTAATAATAGGGCTGGATGCGTGATATTAGATTAAAAGGCTCTTTAAAAAGTCTGATCTTGGCATAAAAAAACGCTCTTTCACACTAACACTAGGTTCTAACCTTAAAGCACTTTTAATTGAAAGACAAAAAACCTGCCACTCACAAGTATAGGCGGTTTTTAATCTTCAGCCCCACCTTGAACCATCTCGTAATAGTCGTGTCCCTGGCAATCGTTTATAACAATGGCAGGAAAGTCCTCTACGTAAAATTCATAAAGGGCCTCTGGACCAATATCTTCAAAGGCCACCACCCTGGCCTCCTTTATGGCCTGTGAAAGATACGCCCCGGCACCACCTATGGTGGCAAGATAGACCGCCCCATGTTCGGAAATGCTCTTTCGGACTTCAAGGCTCCTCTTACCCTTTCCCATAAGCCCCAGAACCCCCTGTTCCAAAATGGCTGGGGTGTAGGCATCCATCCGGTAGCTGGTGGTTGGCCCGGCTGCCCCCACCACGTGCCCTGGAGGGGCAGGAGAAGGCCCAACGTAGTAAATGAGCTGCCCTTTGAGATCCACTGGAAGACTTGCCCCGCTTTTTATTATTTCACAAAGCCTACTGTGGGTCTGATCCCTGCCAGTAAGGAGCCTGCCACTGAGTCTGACCCACTGGCCAGCCTTGAGAGAACGCACCTCTTCCTTTATAAGGGGAAGATTTAAAGGAATGGCCTTTTCCAGAAGCCCAGATGCATCTAAAAAATCATCTTCAAAGTACATGCCTGACTGCCCTTGAATCTTCCACTTGCCCTTTTCAAAAAGGGCCGTTGCCTTTCTTGCCGCATGGCACTGGATGTTCACAGCAACAGGAAGGCTTGCTATGTGGCACGGATACTTCTCTAGGGCGACCCACAATGTGGTGGTTTTGCCTCCAAGTCCCTGTGGGCCTATACCAAGGCCGTTTATCCTTTCTAGGAGTCGCTGCTCAAGCCTGGCAAGTTCCATGCTGCTGCTTTCTTTTCCAACAGGACGAAGGAGAGCCCTTTTTGCAAGAAGGGAAGCCATCTCCATGGTCCCACCAATACCGACCCCTATTATTCCAGGCGGGCAGGGGTTTGGACCTGCCTTACGCACACATTCAACAACAAAATCCATGACACCATCCATGCCTGCAGATGGGGGGAGCATCCTGAGCCTGCTCATGTTTTCGCTTCCGCATCCCTTGGGAAGAATG
>JALWYS010000088.1 GCA_027003115.1 Deltaproteobacteria bacterium
CCACAGGCATCATTGAACGGATAAAAAGCAAAACGTAGTTCTCCTCAAGATTTCAGCCGGACACATGGAAAATCTCTTTATTAATGTACCTTTTGAGACCAAGGAAATCAGGCTTTCTTACAAGATGGCGGGAACTGCTAAAAAACCCGCCCTTATCTTCATACACGGACTTGCCTGCAGCAGCGACTATTGGGTCCATGTCATGGAAGACAGAAATCTTAAAAAGGAGTTTTCGCTTTTAGCCCTTGACCTTCCTGGCCATGGCCTTTCTTCAAAACCCAGGTGGTTTGATTATTCCATGGAGGCATTTTCCGCAGTCGTAACCAGCTTTATAAAAAGCCTGGGGCTGTTGAACACACGTGCAATCGTTGGGTTTTCCATGGGCGGGCCAATTGCAATAAATTTATGGAAGTCTGTCAGGTCAAAAAAACTGATCCTTGTTGAACCAGTTCTTACTGAAAAGGATGTTCCCATATCAAAAAGACTTGCCAGGGTTCCCTGGCCCGTTTTTTCTGCTCTAAGGCCATTTCCCCTGCTCTTTCCGAAAGGTTTTGCAAAAATACACCTCAAAAATCCAGACAGTCACAATTCAAAAATCGTGGCAAGGGCCATGTATCAAACATCTGGCCTTGCCTTTGAAAGGTGCTGCCAGGGCCTTGTCAGGTCAGCCCTTGACCCGCGAACCTACAAGTCACTCAAGAACATCAATGCAGAAAAGTTCGTTTTAATTAGAGGCGATCTAACAAAGCCTGGGTTTTCCCCACCTCCGGACTTGCGCTCTACGGCTACGGTAAAAAAGGTGCCTGATTCAGGCCATGCGGTGATGCTGGATAACTGTGGGGCTTTTGTACGAACGTTGAGGGATCTAATATTTTCAGAGAAAGGGAGAACCATCAAGAATTGAAAGGACGTGAAATTAAACGTTCAACTGTACTTAAAAATATTCTGGTATTTTTAGCTGGCCTTTTGCCCCCTCTCCTGGTGGTTCCTGGAAAAATTATGGGGGAAAATGCGTTTACCCTGTACAGGGAGCCCAAACTTTATCTAATTGGTGCGCTGGCCTGGCTGCTTTTTACCGTGGGCGAGGCAAAAAAATCTACTGTTGCTAAAGGGCTCATGGTACTGTTCTTCATTTCCCTGCTTTCTCTATCATGGGCTCCTGTTAAGGAAGCAGTCCTTTACGAGGCCTTTCAATACATTAATCTTGCCGTTCTGGCAAGTGTGCTGGCCTATTATTTTCGTCAAAGGCAATCTAGACTCCTCTTTCTGGGTGGGCTTCTAGTTTCCATGGCTGTGGCTGTACTTGTTGGCCTTTGTCAGTGGCATGGAATTCGATTCCCTCAGCTCTTTCCTGTTGGAATTCCATATCCATCCACCTTTGGTGCAAGACACAGTGCCGGTTTAGCCGTATGTGGCACAATATTCTTAACGCTTGCTCCGCTCTCTGATTTTCTAAAAAAGAAAAGATACATAGCCCTCCTTTTCTTGATCGTTCTTTTTTCATTACAGCTTTTTTATATTCTGATCCTTGGCAGCCGAACTTCCTATTTTGGAATCCTAATGGGAAGCATGGCGACAGGCGTGATCGGGGCACGATATTTCCGTTTTATTCCCAAAAAATTTATCATATGTGGCGTCCTGTTGTTGCTTTTAATATCAGGCTTTGCCATCCCTTGCATTTATAAAAATGACTATATAAAAGACAGACTTGAAAAAACCGTTGTTTTTACCAAAAAACCTTCTCTCTTTCTTCAAACAGAGCGCTGGTTTTGGTGGAGTAATTCCTTTCAAATGCTCAAGGAAAATCCACTTGGCGTTGGTGCCGGCAACTGGGGTTTTTTCTACCCTGTTTACCGAAAATACGGGAAACATGTTTATTTCACAGAACACACCCAGGTAAGAAGAACGCATAATGACTATCTGCAGTTACTCTGTGAACTTGGTCCGGTGGGTGTTTTTATCCTTTTGTTTTTACTGTTTAAATCTCTTAAATGGAGCTGGCAACTCTATGAAAAAAATGGTTCTCTTGAAGCTGCGGTTTTGTTTGTCCAAATTGTAGCTTGGACAGGTCTCATGTGCTTTGATTACCCTTTTGAGATGCCTTTTCAGCGTTTTTTGCTGGTAATGGCAATGTTACTTACTGAGGGAATTTACAATGAAAGCCTGGCATAGAGTGGCTTCCTTTTTTATTTTTATTGCAATTTGTATTGCAGGGATTTCAAGCTTAGACAGACTTGCTAATTATACAAGGCTTTCTCTTGTTTTGGAAAAATCCGGCCAACTGCCTACTTGCGAGGAAGCAGAGACAAAATTCATAAACGGCTTTGGATACTGGAAAGACATTTACAAGGCCTATCATCTGCTGGCATACTTGGAGTACAAGAAAGGTAATTTTGCGGTCGCCAGGAGTTTTTTATTTAAGGCCCTTCATTACCACCCTTACTACCCCAATGGCTATAAAATGCTGGGTTTTCTATCAGGTAGGCACACCCCTCAGGGGAAAGCCTGTTATAAGGCGTACCAAACAATAATGGAAGAAGGCTCCAGGCCGGAGAAACATCTTGTTGATTTGTGCTTTTCAGGCGAAAAATTCGATTCTCGGTAATAACAAGGCGTACCGCGGCGGAACGAAGTACCCGTCGGCACGCCTTCCTTAAATTGTGTTTTTTAGTTCGAACAAACGCACCTTGGACATGTACACATGAGAATCACCTTACGAGCATCAAGTACTGTTATCTTTCCGTCTCCATCTAAATCACATTCGGGACACTCTTCAGCAGACTTGTTCCTATGACTCATAACGATATTCACGTCACTACGATCAACATCACCATCGTGATCTAAGTCTCCGGGCAGTATAGAATCAGGGTCTTCGCCTTCAGCACAATCAGGATCTACCCTGCCATCTCGCACTTTATCACAATATCCATCTATTCCCCCTGAAGGACAGTCCCGGGGGCAAGTGCTGTAATTTTCTGGCATGCCACATGTGCCGTCACCGCATTCACCGGCGACGAACTTCAGTCCCATATATGTAGTTACTTCTTCTTCCTTGCCATCTTCTGATATGCAGACTAAGCAGTCCTTGCAGGGGGCAGAATCATCTGATTCATCATAATGGCGATAAGACAACCCCTGCTTAGCGCAGTAACTCCATTCTGGGGCCACCTTGCCTTGGAGAAAATCCCAAGCATCTACGGTCTCACCATTAGGCAGTTCACAAAGTCCTTTTTCTCCAAATTCGGTTCTGGTGATTGTATAAGTATATCCAAGTGCATCACAGTAAACTGCAGCAGGATTCATCATAGGATACACGTTGATAGGAGAAAAAACAATTATTAAATTAATTAGTGTTCCGAAAGATATAATATTAAAAAGTTCAACAAGATATACACATCGACATAATTTATCTAATAATTTAATAATTTTCATTTTCATTCCCTCTCTATTGATTTAATAGCCCAAACATTAGCAATCAAATCACTATAAACGTGATTACGATAAGGAATGTAAACATAGCCATTTTGCATATAATACATGATATATCCGGACTTATTTTGAGAAAGTTTAGTGAGGTCACCCCAACTATTTTTTAGAATCCAACAGCCAGGCTCTTTATAAAGAGTTAAACATGTACCATTATAATCATCGTATCCAACTAACTCTAATACATGCTGCCACGCTCTGGAAGCCATCACTAGTGGACCAGATTTTATTAAACTTTCTTTTATTTGATTTATAACATAATCTTGACCCTTATTCCATTCACCTTTAATTTTTTGGTAGTTAATTTTATAGCTTTGATATGTGGATAAATACGAACACAAAGATCTGCAACTTTTGGAACAATTTTTTGCTATTACACAGATACAATTTAATGAACAATAGGTAACACCCATGATCGAATTTATACAATTTCCGGAGTCATAAAATAGCGCAGAAGAATCATCTTGGGCATCAAATGTCCCGTTGACTTTAAGAAATTCAAGTGCTGGTTCAGTATAACCTCCATTACAGCTACCATCACAACCGCAATCTCCTACTAAAACTTCCCTTGATAAATCTATATTGATATTATTAAGAGCTAATATATCTTCCATTGCATCTATAGGAGCAAAAGCCCAACAACTTCCACAATGACCCTGATCTCGTATCGGTGCAAGCCGAACGCCTTTAGAACTTGCATAATCTCTCCAACTAAACCTTGTTCCAGGTCCATTGTCACATCTTTCAGGACTGGCATCCTTTGGAGCCATGAAAACATCTGCCATGCATAGTGATAAGTTAATTAAAAGAAAAAAAATAGTATAAAACAAAAGTAAAGAAGGCTTCTTTAAAATACTGGTAAAAAACATGTTCCTCCTCCTTACAATTAGGTAAGTAAATTTTAATAAGGACGCACTATAACCTTACCCTTTTATAGATCTAAGCTTTAAAGCTCTTCCTCCTCACCCCGAAAAGCCCAGCAAGTCCAACCCCCATTAAAAGGCAGGTAGCTGGTTCAGGAACTGGTGCTACATTTACAGAACCCTTTTTAAGAAGATCTACTTTTAAAGGATCTCCTGCCGCATCTCCCAAGGTTACAGAACCTATTGAAAGTATACTACTCCCAACACCAACCGTATCAAAGGTAATTGTAGCCAATTTAAAACTGTTAGCCTGGTAATTATTAAGATCAGATTCGGAATCAAAAGAGAGATCATAAACATTTAATTTGCCCGGACTGGTTATGCTGGCAGAAGGCCAATTATATCCAAGCCCCCAAATATCTAACTGACCAGTTGGATCAATACTTACACTATCTATTACACCATCTGAATCGGTGTCAGTGTCATCTACACCCAGAACAGTTGGGTCATAAAGTATGTCTATGTCAAAGGTACTTAACGATGGAGCGGTCCCATCTCCGAGATCTTCAATGATAAGATCCACCAAAAAGGAGTCTCCCATTATGACATTCACAGTTTCAGGTTGAAATGAAATTGTAATCGCCTTAGATGAAGCAGGAAAAGCAATTAATATTACAATTAATAACGACAAGCTCAATGACTGTTTCATGATACTTCCTCCTAATATGTTAATTTAGGAAAGCTATAGCAATTAAAGTGCCAAACTAAACAGCTAAAATATATCACTTGGCCTCGAATTTTCACTACATTTTTAATCATTAACTAATGATATGGAAACTTTTTTCCAAAGACAAAGGAAAAATGGAAACCTTTTTCACTAATTCAAACGCACAACTATAGACAATAATTAACAATAATTAGACAAACCTCTTCCCTTATGAGACTAAGAACGGTTAGCCTCATCGTTGAATAAAAAGAAGCTAGTCGGTGGGCTTCTTAATAAATAAAAATACTAAAGGGATAATCTAAAATACATACTTCCTACACCTATTACCATGTGCATTTACATAGCAAACAAAAGGTATTTGAGAATTAAAAGAATTTTTCCTGCTGCTGGCCCCTCTTCCCCGATGATGGAAAGATTACAAGAAAAGTAAAAAATTAGAAATCACCCGGTATGGGTAAAAACGGGGTATGAACTTCGTTTTTGAAAATGGGAAAGTCCGCTACCTAGTACACTAGTAGATATCAATTCAGATAATTCCTTTTCTCCTGGCCTTTAGGATGGCCTCTTTCCTGCTTTTTGCATGAAGCTTTTGGTAAATCTTCTTGACATAGGTATGGACGGTGTTAGGGCTTATGTTGCACCTTTGGGCAATCTCCTTGTAGGTGTAACCCTCCTCGATCTGCCTCAGGATGGCGGTTTCCCGTTTCGTCAATATGAATTCCTCTTCTGCCTGGTAGTCGTGGAACTCCCTTATGACCGCCCTTGCTATGCGCGGAGACATTGGTGCGCCCCCCTGGTATTGCTCGTAAAGGGCCTCAATCAACTCACGTGGCGTAGCCCCCTTTAATATGTAGCCGCTTGCACCAGCCTTGATGGCGGAAAAGACGTTTTTCTTATCCCCATATATGGTGTGAACGAGGATTTCCACATCAGGCATCCTGGTCTTTGCCCTTCGTATGAACTCTATACCGTGCATGCCTGGAAGCTCGAGATCGAGAAGGATTATGTCAGGTCTTGCCTTTTTGAGGCACGATAAGGCATCCTCGGCAGTGGTATAGCCACCAAGAAGCTCAATGTCCTTTTCTGCCCCAAGAAGAAATTTGAGGTTTTGCAAAAGCAGCTCATCATCTTCCACTATCAAAAGGCGCATATCTATTTAGATTCCTTTCGTATCCCCTTTAAAGAGCGGAACCCGAAGCCTTACCTCGCCTCCCTTGCCTTCTTCCATTATCTCAAGGCGGCCTCCCATGCTTTCCGCTCGCTTTTTCATGTTGTTAAGCCCCCTGCCCCGGTTGTTGCTTGAATTAAGGAAACCGCAGCCGTTGTCCCTTATAACAAGCTCAAGATCATGATCGGTTACCTTGATTCTTGCCTCAACCCTTGAAGCTCCAGAGTGTTTCTGCACGTTGGTAAGGGCCTCCTGGAACACCTTCATAACGTTTAGCCTTACAAAAGGGCTTAGTTTCACATCCTTTGAACTTCCGCTGTCATCAAGGGCAAAGGAGGCATCATTTCCTGATAGGAGCTGGCTTCCAAGGTACCGCAAGTCAGATATGAATTCACCTGCTCTCTGGTCTCCTTCATCCAGGCATTCCATGAAAGACCTGATTTCCGTACGCCCCCTCTTTGCAAGCTGGGATATGGTCTCAAGGTCCTTTTCCACCTCCCCAGAAGGCCTTGCAAGCCTTGCCTTTTCAGCAAGGAGGCCGATATTTGTTGCAATGGCGCCTATGCCATCGTGAAGTTCCCGCACCATCTCTTCGCGTTGCTCCTGGGCCCTTGTTCTTTCTGCCATTACCGCCCTAAGGGCATGCTCCCTGGCGGTTCGAAGCTCGTTTATACGGTCTGCCAGGGCAAGGGAAAGAAGCACCACATCCAGCACCGAGCCAAACTGTATGCTATAGATGCTCCAAAACCGGGAAGGCAGCCACCCTACGTTCCAGAGAATGAGTATCATCACCCCGGTCAAAAGGGCAGTCCAGGCAAGTATGTAATAACGGGCCGAACGCTGGCCACGCCTCATACAGACAAAACCAGAAAGAAGCAGAAACGTAACGAAAAAGGCCACGATAACGAGGGTGACCTTTAGCATGATGCCATAGCTTATAACAAGGGAAAGGGCCGCAAGGGCCACTGCTGCAAGGGTTATCCAGTTTAGCACCCTGTCAAGGAAAGGCACAGCGCTACGTGTTGACAGAAAATCCTTTGTAAAGAAAATGGCCCAGATCATGGTTACCCCTGCCAGGAAAAGGGTGGAATTTCTGTTCCACCAGGTAGCATTCGGCCATAGGTACTCGTATGCAAGGCCGTTTGCCGTCATCTGGTAGAGGGCAAAGGATACTATGTAAAGGACATAGAACAGATAGGCCCTGTCCCTTAAGGAGAAAAAGATGAAAAAGTTGTAAAGGGCCATGACCAGCATGATTCCGTAGTAAAGCCCAAGCACAAACTGGGCCTCGTGGTCAGCCTTCCAAAAAACATACTCATTCCACAATGTCATGGGGAAATACATTGCGCTTTCTGTCTGTATTCGGACATAAAAGGTAGTCAAGCCTTTAGGGATCTTGACATGGAACAAAAAATTCCTGTGTTTTATTTCCCTCAAATGGAAAGGAAGGGCGCGGCCAGCTTTGTGGAGCTTGAAAGAGCCATTTCCTATTGGCTCATAGAGCTCTATGTAGTCCAAAAAGGGAAAGGCTATCTCAAGGAGACAGGCGACTGGTTTGTCCAGGGGGTTTTTTACTTTAAACCTGAGCCAACAAGGATACTTGTTGTCAAAGCCAAAATTTATGATCTTGGTGGGCCTGAAGTCTTTATCTAAAGGAGGAGCTGAAACCTGGCGGACAGAGAGACTTTTGCCTCTTTCTTCCAAAAATTCAAGATAAGGAGAAACATCAACCCTGGAAAGGCCTGGATCAACCCTTAAAACAGGTGCTGCAAAAAGGGCATGAGCCTCTAAAAATAGGCTTAAGCCCAGAATTACAAAACAGAAAAAAACTAATCTGACACTTGTAACAATGATGAAACGCCTTTCTAAGAAACTCCCTATTCCCGAATGAAGCCGAGATCAAAGCCCAAAATGAAAAACACCAGCGAGCAAGAAGTTGCTGGCAGGAATTTACATGTGGCGTTTTTATCAGATGAAATTTTTCAAGTCAAGAAGGGCTGGCGAAGGCCAGCCCATTTAAAGATTTCCAGGCAGGGGGAAAACTATTTTTGTTTAAGTATGTCCCGGATCTCTGTGAGCAATACCTCCTCATTGGAGGGCTTTGGAGGCTCTGCTGGTTTTTCTTCTTCTTTCTTTTTCATGGAATTCATGGCCTTAACCACCATGAAAATAGCAAATGCAATAATGGTAAAATCCACAATGCTTTGAATGAAGCTTCCATATTTGAGGGTGACTGCCGGTGTCTTTCCGACCGCCTCCTTCAAGACTATTGCGAGGTTTGAGAAATCCACCCCACCAAGAACAAGACCAATTGGGGGCATAAGAACGTCCTTTACAAAGGACGAAACAATCTTCCCAAAGGCAGCACCAATGACGATACCAACGGCCATGTCCACCACGTTTCCACGCATTGCAAACTCTTTGAATTCTTTCATTAAACCCATTTTCTCTCCTCCTTCTTAAGAAAATTAAGAAAATTTATGTGATAAAATTAATCAAATAAATTTTCTTGTCTTCTTAGCAACAAATTCAATAAAATGCTAGAGTTTGATTGTACTATTTTTCCTATTTATCTATCTGAGGATGTCAAAGGAGGGAAGGCGGAAAAGGCCCGTTCCTTTACAAGCCTTTCATGATAGGCATTTAGAAAATCACTTTCCTTCAATATCCCTACAACCTTTGTTGAATTAGTGGATGAGACCACAGGTAGAAATGAAAAGCCCTTCTCTGCAAAGATGTTGAAGGCCGTTTCAAGATTATCGTTTTCCCTGATGGTTACTGGATTTGGATTCATCACCTCCCCGGTCTTAAGATCTGGAGGGCAGGCCTCACGGTGCACCAGATACCTTCTTATGTCTCTCACCGTTACCACACCTGCAAGTTTTCCCTCTTTATCCAGGACCACAAAATGTGGAAATTTGCTCTCTTCAAGAAGGTTCACCAGCTCACAAAAAGGGGTGTCAACATGGACAAACTCCGTAAGTTTGCTCATAAAATCAGAAACCCTCATATCCCTAAGCCTGTTCACCTCGTGCCCCCTCACAAGTTTCACCCCCTCCATGAGAAGCCTAGTTTCATAAACCGAGTAACCATGAACGAGCCTCACAACCAGAAGACTTGGGATACAGGCAACCATGAGGGGAAGTATGACCTGATAAGTGTAGGTCAACTCAAAGATGGTAAGTACCGCTGTCATGGGTGCAAGAGTGGTGCCGCTAACCACGGCCCCCATCCCTACCAAGGCGTAGTAAGCAGGATTTACCCCAGATATTGGCAGAAACTTGACTGCAAGACTACCAATCACGGTGCCAAGCATTGCGCCAGTAAAGAGGGATGGTGCAAAGATCCCACCGCTCATGCCTGAGCTTATGCAGATACTTGTAGCGGCTATCTTGGCCAGGAAAAGAACCAAGGCCACGGAAATCAGCACCTGACCGTTCAGGGCCTTGAGTATCTCACCGTAGCCAACTCCGAGGACCTGAGGTGTAAAAAGCCCCATGAGGCCCACCAAAAGCCCACCCAGGCCTGGTTTTAGCCACTCAGGACCAGGGACCTTCTGCCACAAACGCGGCAGTTTGAACAGACTCCATATGAGCATGAGGCTGGCAACGCCTGCAGCCAGGCCAAGAATCAGGTAAATCAAAAGCTCCCAGTGGCTTACAAGGGCAAAACTTGCAGGATGAATGGTTGCCCTTACCCCCAAAATCTGCCTTGCCACCACAGTGCCAATTACTGCAGAAATGACGATGTTGCTCATGGAGGCCACTTCGAGATCAAAAAGAAGTATCTCAACGGCGAACATGGTCCCTGCAATGGGGGCCTGGAAGGTTGCTGCCATGCCTGCTGCAGCCCCACACGCCACTGCAAGACGCCTTTTTTCAAGATTAAGGGACAAAAGGTGCGATATGGTGGAGCCAGTGGAGGCGCCTATCTGAACTATCGGGCCCTCCCGTCCAACCGATGCCCCAGCGGAGATGAGGGTGGATGTGACAATAGCTTTAAGGATCGTGACCCTGTGCCTGATCCTTCCGCCTCCGATGGCAAGGGCCTTCATGACATGCGGGACCCCTGGACCCTTTAGTTCCGGTGCCCATTTTGTGATTACTATTCCCGCGAAAAGGCCAGCAGCGGCAGGTATTAGGAGCCTTGCCCACACGGGGAGCAAGGAAAGCTCCTCGGGAGTGGTCCATAGCACCATGCTTCCAAGCCGTAAGAGAAAGTGAAAAAGAACGGCACCGAGCCCGGCCACAACCCCAATGACAATGGAGGTGAGGATGGGAAGCCCAACCTCCCTCATGACGGTTGCAGCCCTGTATCTGTCTGGCCTGGAAATCTTTTTCACCATCTTCCCCTTGACATTCTTTATCTCTACTTATCACAAAAATCAGGGAAATTTTAGGATAATAACGGGAAGAAACCCATCAAGGGGAAGTATATTTGTATCGAGCAGGGGTTAAAGGTCTCTATTTTCAAGGAAGAAATCCTTAAACCCAAATTATGCACTTCAAACGCCAAACAAAATGATTTCTTTTATAATTTCAGCAGATTATCGTTAATATAATGCCCGAAAACATTCACCTAAAGGGTGACGGGTTCCAACAGCAAAAACGTTCGGCATTTGAAGCCACAAGGGGCTCGTAATTTCACCGAATTTTGTCCACCCGGGGGCAAGATACGGATGTAAAGGTTCTTGATGGGTTTTCTCCTTATTTGAACCCTAACGCCACCTATTTGGCATAGCCTTTGCTTTTTCCCGCCCATTCACCTTCACCCCTTTTGACTCTGTAATACGTACAAAAATCCAAAATAAAAAACGTTTATTGCCTTGCCTTTCCTGGTACCTGGTTTATTATTCCATGCCGCAAGGCTTAAACATTCCCCCAGGCTCCATTCTCAGCTTAAACTCCCTTTAAAAAAAGCAGTTGAGAATCATTTGTCCGAAGTTAAAAGCCGGCTTTTGGCCTGTGAAAGGGGAAAGCGGCTTTTTAAAAGAAAGAAACCGACCCATAAACGGGCCCTCTTCAATAAAGGAGTATATACAAATGACGGATCAGAAATACTTGAGGAACGTGGCAATCATTGCCCACGTTGACCACGGAAAGACAACCCTTGTGGACCAGCTCTTTCGCTCAAGCGGCATGTTCCGCAAGAATCAGCAGGTCGAGGAGCGGCTCATGGACTCCATGGACCTTGAACGTGAAAGGGGCATCACCATTGCCTCCAAGAACGGCTCTTATACCCACGGAAAATACAGGATCAACATAATCGACACGCCAGGGCATGCAGATTTTGGCGGGCAGGTGGAACGTGTTCTACGCATGGCCGACGGCGCGCTCCTTCTTGTGGATGCCCAGGAAGGCCCTATGCCCCAGACCTTCTTCGTGGTGAAAAAGGCCCTTAAGGCAAACCTTCCCATCCTCCTTGTGATAAACAAGATAGACAAGGAGGCGGCCCGCTGCCACTGGTGCGTGGACCAGGTCTTTGACCTGCTGGCAAGGCTTGACGCCCCAGACCACATCCTTGATTTTCCGGTGATTTACGGCTCTGCCAAGGAGGGTTACATGCTCAAGGAACCAGAGGAAAGGGCCGCACCTGGAATGGGCATGGAGCTTGTTTCCGAGATGATAATCCAACACGTCCCTCCCCCTTCGGGCAGCCCAAAGTGCCCCCTTCAGCTTCAGATAAACACGGTTGACTACTCGCCCTATCTTGGTAGGCTCGGGATCGGGAAGCTCTCAAACGGCACGCTCTCAATAAACGACTCTGTGGTTGTTGCAAGAAGGGACGGCTCCATAAGCCCTGTGAGAATAACCAAGATATTTGGTTTTGAGGGAAACAGGCAGGTTCCCCTGGAAAAGGCCTCTACTGGCGACATCGTGGCCGTTGCAGGCATGGAGGATGTAACCGTGGGCGTAACCTTTACGGATCCTGAAAACCCCTCGCCCCTTCCACTAATTGAGATTGACCCGCCAACCATCTCCATGAACTTTATCCCAAACGATGCCCCATTTGCAGGGATGGAAGGCAAATTTGTCACCTCCAGACACCTTGAAGAAAGGCTTAAAAGAGAGACCCTGGCAGATGTGGCCCTGAGGGTGGAGCCTCTTACAGACTCAGCAGGCTTCAAGGTCTCAGGCAGGGGCGAACTTCACCTTTCCATCCTGATTGAGAAGATGAGGCGCGAGGGCTACGAGTTCCAGGTTACGCGCCCAAGGGTCATAATGAGGGAGGAGGAAGGCAGGCTTCTTGAGCCCTTTGAGGAACTTACAGTTGATGTGGATGAGCGTTACCAGGGCGTGGTCATTGAAAAGCTTGGAAGACTTAAGGGCATCATGAAGGACATGGAGCTAAAAAACGGCATGGTGAGGATGAAATTCATCGTCCCCACAAGAGGCCTACTTGGCTACCGTTCCCAGTTTCTTTCAGACACCAGGGGCATGGGAGTCATGAACTACGTATTCTCCCACTGGGGAGACTACGCAGGAGAGATACCAAACCGGGTAAATGGCGTGCTAGTTGTCAAGGAAAACTGCACAAGTGTGGCCTATGCCCTCTTCAACCTGCAGGAACGCGGGAAGCTCTTTATCCGCCCTGGCCAGGAGCTCTACAAGGGACAGATAATTGGAGAGCACTGCCGACCCCAGGACCTTGTGGTGAACCCTGCAAAGGGAAAAAAGCTTACCAACATGCGGGCGGCAGGATCAGACGAGGCCGTCATCCTAACCCCGCCAGTGGAGATGAGCCTTGAGGACTGCATCTCCTACGTAAATGACGACGAACTCGTTGAGGTCACCCCTGCCTCCATAAGGCTCAGAAAACAATCAATTTCTCCCGTGAGCTAGCCAGAAGGCATTATTTCTTCATTACAAATACCCCCCTGCTTGGCTTCCCCATCATAGCCTGGTTTTGCGCTAACCATGAAACCCGCAGATGCTTTTTCACCCCTTTTGCCGCGCCGAGCATGGGAGTAACAGGCCCGGTAAGGCCCCGAAGGGGTGACGGCATGGACGCCGCCACGGGCTGACGGCCAGGATGGCCCTTTCAGCCCGCCAGGGCCTGTTGCTTCCACGCGCAGGGATTAAGCGGCAACGGGGCGCCCTTTTCTTTGGTTCTTTCTTTTGGGCGAGCAAAATAAAAAAACAAAAAAACTCTTGGGGAGGTTAAAAAAACCTACTCCTGACACTCCCTGGCCCCAGTCAAGCCTCTCGCCACATCACTTTCATCAAGCACCTTGCGCACTCTTTGGCTGAGGCTTTTTACAGAAAAAGGTTTTTGTAGAAAATTCTCTTCTTCAAGATGAAAAGTTTCCGGGGCATTTCCAGACATGTAGAGCACCTTGAGTGATGGATAATCCTCCTTGAGGCGTCTGTACATCTCAATGCCGTTAAGCCCAGGCATTATAACGTCTGTAAGGAGCAAATCTGGTGGCTCACCCAGAGATTCCAGTATCTTCACCACCTCCTTGTAACCGCTTGCCTTGATTACTTTGTAACCGTCTTTTTTGAGAGCATGGGCCACAAAATCCCTAACAGCAGGTTCGTCCTCCACAAGCAGTATGGTCTCACCGCCTTTACTAGATCCGCTAGACGGGAAACGTAAGCCTCCAGACTTGACGTTTCCTGAAAAAAGCGGCAGAAAAATTTGAAAAGATGCCCCCTCACCAGGCCTGCTTTCAACCCTAATGTTTCCGCCATGCTGCTGGATAATGCCATAGGCCATTGCCAGCCCAAGACCAGTGCCTTTCTCCATGGATTTTGTGGTGAAAAAGGGTTCAAATATCTGCTCCAGGGTTTCGCTGTCCATTCCCACACCCGTATCCCTTATGGTCAAAACCGCATAGGTTCCTGGGTGAAGAATCGAGCCAAAATCATCCGCTGTTTTTTCCAGCCTTTTCACACCAGTTGTTATCTCAAGCGTCCCTCCGTCTGGCATGGCGTCCTGGGCATTTATGGCAAGGTTAAGAAGCACCTGATCCAGCTGGCGCACGTCGCATTCCACTACAAGGGGCTCGCTGGAACGTTTTACCACAACCTCTATGTCATCTCTGAGGGTATGGACCAAAAATTTCTTGAACTTTGAAACGTGCTCATTTAGCTCCACAGGGGCCTTTTCAAGCTCCTGCTTCCTTCCAAAGGCAAGAAGCTGGCGAACAATGTCCCTGGCCTTTTCTCCAGCCTCTTTTATGGGATAAACATATCGTCTGAGCCTTTCATCATCACCAACCATATCAAGAAGAAGCTCACTATAGCCCAGAATGGGAACAAGGAGGTTATTGAAATCGTGGGCGACACCGCCTGCAAGACGCCCAATGGATTCAAGCCTTTGGGCCTGCTGAAGCTGGCTTCTAAGCCTCTCCTTTTCTTCCTCCTCCTTCTTCCTGTCGCTTATGTCCTGAACAAGCCCTTCAACGTAGACGGGATTCCCAGCCTCATCTACGTATTCCTTGGCAGAAATTGAAGCCCAGAAAATTTCCCCGTCCCTTCTTGAAAAACGCACCTCCTTTTCCTTTATCTCCCCAGTCAAGGCGAGCTCGGCTCCGCACTGTCTCATGCGCTCCATGTCCACACAGAAACTTGCAATCTTTTCACCAATGAGTTCCTCCTTGCTTTCAAAGCCCAATATCCTGGCAAGGGCCCCATTGACCATTATGAATTCGCCGCCTGGACCGGGCTTTCTCCTGTAAAGACCAACGGGGATACCCTCCACCAGCTCCTCATATTGTCTTTGTGTGGCTGCCAGCCTCTTTTCCATGTTCCGTCTTTTTATGACATTGCGGTAAATCTCGGCAATCATCATGGCCAGACTGATATGGTCTTCATTCCAGTTGATCTCCCTTCTGACTGCATCAAAGCCCACAAAGCCCAAACATTTGCCATCGTCCATGAGCGGGACAGTTATCAGGGATTTTATTCCCTGCATTTCAAGGGTTTTCTTGAGATTTCCTTGGGAGAGATCCTTCACGGACGGAATACGGATGATCTCTCCGGCAAAGTGGTGACCGATCCATTTTGGATAGGAACTCAACGGGATATTCCGAAGCTGGTCCTTAAATGGCATGATGCCCTCGCCGCACCACTCGTAGGTATTGGTCATGGTGCCCTTTTCGAGGTCATATTCGAATAGATATGCCCTGTCCATTCCCAGGTATGTTCCCGCCATGCCAAGGGTCTCATGAATATGTTCGTCAATGCTGACGGCAGGAATGTTAATGAACTGGGTGGCCAATTTTATAATCAGGTCTTTAATTTGAGACATTTTTTCTGATCACGCTCTCTTTTTCACACAATAGAACATCTTGAATCGAAAAGTAACCTTGTTATCCAAAGGCCCCTATAATGTGGGTATTTCCTCCGCTAATGCGCTGAATAAGCCTGTAAAGGGCCTCTAAGGGATTAAAGATATTTTGGTGTTCCTGGAAGTAGCCCAGATACTGCTCTGTTTGGTATGTTGCCCTTTCTCCGAAATCCTGTGTCTCTTCAGTGGATTCCAGTAGTGGAAAAATCTTTTTCAACACGGCCACTGCGCTTTCAACATCCAGATGGAGAATCCTTTCAATGACCTCTTCCCTTGTTATTCCTGCTTGGGGGCTGAACTCTGGAACCTGCACTGCAAGGGTGAATATCTGATGGATCAGGCTGAGCCGAACGGCGTGAAGGATTTCCAGATGATCCCGCATTTCCCTATCCATCCACAATCCCTCCCTGGAATAGGGAAACACCTCTCTGTGGCCTTCGTTACAGTGAAGCTCGTCCATGACCTCTGTAAGATCCAGAAGATCCCTGTAAAAGACCCTGCCCACCCGGGCAAAGTTTGCATGTCTTACGGAATGCTCAAGAAAGTCTGCCACCTGTATAAGCTCGTTTGCATGCTGGTGGTTTGAGGCCTTGGCAGCAGCCATGAGCCAAAAACCCGGATCAATGATGTGTAGATAGCCTGAAAATGCGTAGAAATCAGTAAATGACAGCCCGTATTCCACAATGGATAGAAGCAGATTGAACCTGTCCGATTTCTGCTGAAGACATGAAAACTGCTCGGGGTTTTTCTTTATGGCCTGACCTACCCCGCCGATGGTGTTTGCAAGAAGGCCCAGCTGATGAAGTATGGCATTTTGGGGGATGGCCCTTATCTGTGCTGCAGATACAGTCACCACCTTCTTTATCTCAAACTCCCGCTTCACGGCCCTTGAGCCGCTCGGGTAAAGAAGGTACTTTCCATATTCGTTTAACAGGACCCCATAATCCGGGTCTGCCATAATGCGTTCATTGAACTGGCGAATGGTTGCAAAAAACTCGAACACGTAATCGAGCTCTTTGTAAAAGGGGTCACCATCTGTTGACTCTTCTGAGGCAAACTCTAGCAGCCTAGCAATGACGGCAAGGGCAAGGCTGGGATTCATGAAGTAGACATAGCCGTCTCCACCCTGGAAGGAAAGCTCTTCCTTTAGTCGTACCCCGCCCCTTTTAAGCTCTGCCCTGCTTTTTGGCGACATTACGTAGGCAAGACGGGAACGGAAATCAGCCGGGTGTGCCCCACGGCCAATGGACTCTCCGTGGGTGTTGAAGATGACAAGCTCTATGTCGGAAAGTCCGTGTTTCTCAATGATAGTGGCCAGACGACGCCTCAGGCTTTCTATCGCAAAGGATGCCGCTGCCTGTCCAAGGTGTCTGCCTGCATCTGAAAAACCCGTCTGAATACAAAGCCTTTCCCTTTTTTTGACATAGTCCTTGTAGAAGGGGTTTGATAGCAGCTCGTCCACTATGGTAGCCCCCTTTGCCAATGCCCTTGGGGTCTCAAAGAGGGGGGAGAGGTCTATGCGGTTCTCTACACCAAAGAGCCTTGCAAAGTAGAGGGCTGCAAGGCATGTAAAGGGGCTTTCCGTCTCGGCTATGAGAAAACGTATTGGAGTTTCAGAATCTGCATACTTTAACATCTGGGCAACAAGCATGAAAAGGCGCTTTGCCGTTGTTCTTTCTGCCATGATGGAGCCAAAGTTTATGCTCACAGGACTCACCCCAGAAAGAAGCCCGTCCACGGCCTTTAGATAGGTCTTTTTGCTGCTTGGATCTTCAGGGTCTGTCTCCATGCCTATGAGGCTTCTTATGGCGTTGTGTATCTGCTTTGCATTTAAACGTACGTGTATATGGGAAACCCCCAGTCCGAAGTTGGATATCTCGGCCCTTAGTATGCAAAGGCGAAGGCGTATCTCAGGGTAGTTTGACGAAAGGGCCACGGCCTCGTCCACGAGCTTCACCAGCTGGCCTGGTCGGGTGAGCCTCTGAGAGAGGCTCCTGTACATCTTTTTTGAGATGTTTTTAAGCCTCTCAAGGTCCTTTGTCTTTTTCAGGGAAATTTCCTTGAATACGTCTATTTCCTCCTGGAGATCTGAAAAATTCTCAGTAAGAAGACGTAAGATCCGTGCGAGAACGCCCCTCAAGGCCTCACTTTTCTCCTCAATAGGACAAATATCTATTACTGTCTGAATACTTCTTGAATATTTTTCCAGGGCAAGTTTTCTTTCCTCAAGCCTGAATCCAAAGGTGCGTGGCCAGGCAATGTCACGTCTTCCATCCAGGTCGTAGCCCACCCAGGAGGCAAGGGTTAAGATTTTGGGATTCAGGTTCCACCACCCATCTGGAAAAAGATCGGCAGCCAGACGAAAAAGCAGGTCATAAAACCTTCCCAGGGCCCTTTGCATGTTCTCTATGGCCTCAAGGGCCAGGCGGTGTTCCTTTTCAAGATCGATCCTGGGATCTGAAAGATGTTCACTTCTTAGGGCCTTTAAAAGAAGCTCCCGAACCTGCGCATCAGTAAGCTGGGCACCTGCCATGTTTCGACCGCTTGCTAGCTCGGCCAGGGTCCTGAGGAGCTCCTCCCGAAGAGAAAATGTTGGATGCGCAGTAACCACGATTCCAAATATCTCTTCTGACACCTTTTTGGCAAAGGCGTGAAAATCCCGGGCCTTTTTGCCATCAAAGCCGCAAAGGCCCTTTAAAAACCTCTCCATGCTTTTGAGATTTTCCACAGGATCAACCTGCCCCACGTACCTGTTAAGCCGCTCGGCCCTGGCCACAAAGGCCCTACTGTCCAGAAACTGAATTAGCTGTTCAAGGGCTGAGAAAGTCAGGTCTCCCTTTTCAATCCAGCGGGCAATGTAGACTGCCAGGAGTAAAATGGGGTTTGCAAACGGATTCTCCTCTGTGACCTGGCGAAAGTGCTCCAGATGCAGCCTTAGATCATTGAAAAGGCCCATTACGTCTGCCTTGGCATCTACTGGCTCAAAGCAGGCACCATCAAAAGGAAGAAACGGACCTGTCTCCTCCTTGATTATTTGGTTAAATATCCTTTTGAGCATGCCGAACCTGTATAAGTCCTCTCTTTTCCAAACCTTTTTTACCTGTTGTCTCCGTCGAGCAGGTTACCAAGGGCGCCAAGGACAGAGCCTTCACCTGTGCTTTTGCCCCCTGCGCTTGGGGCATTTCTGAGAATGCGATCTGCAAGCCTTGAAAATGGCAGGCTTTGGAGAAAAACCCTGCCGTAACCTTTCAAGGTGGCAAGAAAAAGGCCTTCACCACCAAAGAACATGGATTTAAGGCTCCCTGCCCTCTCAATTGAATAGTCGATCCCGCCTGTAAAGGCCACAAGGCATCCGGTATCCACCCTGAGTGTCTCGCCACTGAGCTCCTTTTGCACCACAGCACCCCCTGCATGGATAAAGGCCATGCCGTCTCCTTCAAGGCGCTCTAAGATGAACCCTTCACCTCCGAAAAGACCTGTTCCAAACCTCTTTGTAAAGGCGATGTCAATTCTTGTGCCAAGGGCCGCGCACAAGAAGGCGTCCTTCTGACAAAAAAGCACATTATCCACGGTTGAAAGATCCACAGGGACTATGTGCCCAGGATATGGCCCTGCAAAGGCAACGTGCCTCTTTCCCTTGGATACGTTGGTGAAGTGGGTCATGAAAATGGATTCCCCAGCAAGGCCCCTTTTGGCCGCACTGAATACCTTTCCGAGAAACCCCTCCGCTGCCTCTGAACCGTCGCCCATCCTGGTCTCAAAGGAGATGCCATCTTCCATCCAGTTCATGGCTCCTGCCTCTGCAACCACAGTCTCGCCAGGGTCAAGCTCCACTTCTACCACCTGTAAATCGTTACCAATGATCTTATAATCTACCTCATGGCATTTCATAACCTGCTCCTTAACAATTTCCGCAGAGTCTTTGCTAAAATATATTCCCCTCTTACTTTTTATCGTCTTTGCATGCGTGTAATAGAAAAAATGTTCTGACGCTATAAACCTGATATTGAACTGATATTGAACAGATATTGTACCATCGAATGGTGGTATCAGTTTTTTTACTCAACTTTCGGAGTTAATTTTTCAGAAAATGTTCGGGATAATATATTGAAATAATTATTATATTTTAGTTAAGGAGTCCTCTCTTGTCGATTATAATGGTGGTTACCATATCGCCATTAAATCAG
>JALWYS010000089.1 GCA_027003115.1 Deltaproteobacteria bacterium
GTGCGCTTTCCTTATCCCCAAGTTTTGCAAAGGCAAAACCCTGCTTTAGCAGTGCATCTGGCACCTTGTTGCTCTTGGGAAACTTGCTTATGACCTTGTTGTATTCCAGAATGGCCTCTTCATATCTTGACTGCTTGTATTCGCACTCTCCCATCCAGAAATGGGCATTGGCAACCATGGGAGAGTTGGGATGTTCCTTTATAAAATCCCTGAAGGCCGACTTTGCATCCTTGTATTTTTTCATTTTAAAAAGCTTTAGCCCTTCCTGATAGAGGTCCTGGGGTCTTTTGGGCGGCTGGGGCTTTGGCGTCACCTTGGTCTCTGTACGAACCTCTTCGGAAGTCCCACTTACAGGCGGTGTCACTACCGGAGCTTGCCCTGCTGGTACTTTCTCTTGCCTGGACTGAAGCTGCGCCTTGATCTGGGAAATCTCGGCCTCTTCCCTTTCTTGGTTGTACTTAAGCTGATCAACCAGCCCGTTTAAGCGCATAAGTTCGCTCTCAAGGCTGTCTATCCTGGCACTAAGTCTTGCTATGGACCTCCTGCCTCCTTCTTGTGCCTGCCCTTGAATTTGTGACATCTGCTTTTTCAGAATCTCTACCTCCTGGCTAATCCTGTGGGTCTCCACCTGGAGACCGGACACGTTCCTGTCAAGCATGTCTATCTGGGCCTGGGGAGCACATCCACCCACAATCAAGGCTCCCAACAGAAAAAAAAGTAAAGCGCACCTCCCACATCCATCACAATCTGGCATCGTTTTCATAAAAAATACCTCTACTTAAAGGTGTTTGGGCCCCAAAAGGGAAAGTAGTCACGTCGACCATATTTAAGGAGTACCCTCTGATCCTGCCCGTTTGCCTGCATGACAAACAGGTGTTTATTACCACCTAATCTGTTTGAACAAAAGAGTATTTGTCTGCCGTCTGGAGACCAGGATGGATTTTCATTGCTCCCTTCAAAGGTGAGCTGAACCGGGTCTCCTCCCTGCGGAGAAATGGTGAAGACCTGAAATTTTCCTGAAATCCTGCTGACATAGACTATTCTATCACCATTTGGTGACCACATGGGGTCCGTGTTATAACTTCCAGAATAGGTAAGCCGTCTGGTCCGGCCAGTGGCCAGATCAAGAACATAGAGCTGTGGGCCGCCGGCACGGTCTGATACAAAGACAATTTTATTTCCATCTGGCGAAAAAGATGGGGAGACGTTTATCCCAGGCCCCCTGGTCAGCCTTCTGAGTACATGGCCTCCAAGGTCCACCAGGTAGATATCAGGGCTCCCAGACTTGCTAAGGGTGACTGCCAAACGCTTGCCTGATGGATGCCAGGCAGGCGACATGTTTACTCCCTGGAAACAGGCCAGCCTTCTTATCTTACCTGACGAGATATCCTTCAGATAGAGACACGGCCTGCCTGACTTAAAGGAGGTGAAGGCCAAAAAACGGCCATCTGGAGAATACCTGGGGGACATGACTATGGTATGAAGCCATGTTTCCTGGCGAATGCCCGTTCCGTCAAAATCGGCTGAGAATATCTCCCTGCCGCTTGTATTTTCAGATACGAAAACTATCCTGGACAGGGTAAGGCCTGGGTGGCCAGTGATTGCCAAAACGATTTCGTTTGCAAAGCGGTGTGCTATCTTCCTTAGATCAGAAATGGTGGCAATGTACCTTCGCCCCACAACCATGCTTCCACTTGAAAGGTCATAGAGCTTCATTACCACGGTTACGGAACTGCCACGGCGAGAAAAATCAGTAGTTACCTTGTAATCGATCTTCTCCCCTTGGCTTTCTTGCAAGGAGTTGAACACGGAAAAAAAACCCTGAAACAGCAGATCCTTAGAAAGCGTTTTGACCACCTCCTGAGAGGCCTGCCTGTTTTCGTAAGTCAGGGCTGAAAGCGTTGGCGAGTCAACAACTATGGGTATCTTCTGAAAATAGGGTGAATTTATGTCGATAAATATCTTGGCATGAAGGTTACCAATACAAAAAGGAAAAAAGAGAAATAAACAAGCAAAGATACCTGATAAGGATTTTTTAGACACAAGTTTTCCCCTATGGATTTATTGACCAACAAATATAAAAGGCCCCAGCTAATTTGCAAATTAGCTGGGGCCTCAAATTCAAAAACTTTTCAATCTGTTAATAAGGACTTACCACCAACTAACCGTCTGGTCGGCATCGAAAATCATCTGTACAAGTATGTCGTAATTGGGATCGCCTTCGTAAAGCTTGAACTCCATAGCGTCCCTGTCACGGCTGAGTATCTCAACCAGTTTTTTGGTATCGTCATTGGGCTCGGACCTGTAAACGTGCAATATCTTCATCTTTTTTTCTTCGCTCATTTTATCATCCTCCCCCTTTTACTCTTCTGAACATGCTGGCGGTGGGGTCTTGCTCTGCTTGGGCAGGCCATAGGGAATTATGAGATCGGCCTCTCTCAGCCTTTCCCCCAGCTCCTCAATGCTCAGTTTAGTCAGTTCTACACCCTCGACGTCCTCGCCATCAATGGTGAAAACGTCGCCTTCCATGTCCCTTATCCAGTCAATGTTCTCCTTTACGTAATCGGAGAAGCGTGGATATTCATTATACATGAAGCAAGGATAGGCGTAGTGATTTTCAACGGCAAGCCCCAGCGCCGAACGCACTGCATCACCTGCATACATCCTGTTTTGCATAAGAAAATAACATTTTTTGGATTCCATGATTCTAAGCCTCCTGCATTAAAGGACCAGATATTTACCACACTCGTCTATAATGGCACCATGATAGGCCTGGGTTCTCATCTGACGCGGGGTCAGACCCTTTGGCACATCCTTTTCAACATCATATCCCTCACATGTGTAGCTATCTGCACAAATGGCAAGATCTTCCACCTCACACATGTTGGCAAGCTTCACAAAATCGGGATGTTTTGTAAGGTGCACTGACTTGAAGGTAAAAAATACCATTACTTTCTTCCCAGCCCTTGTGGCGGCAGCGGCAACGCCGATTACATGCCTCATGTACTGGGGAGAGGTCACAAAGATTCCAAGTTTATTCGGATCGGTAGCCATTGGTCAAAAACCTCCCTTTTCTTTGGTACTTTTTAAAGAAAAGAACCTGATTTCGTTATTTTTTCTTTACGTAAAAACGGATAAAACCCTCGTCTTCCCTTTCGCCAAGATACTCATGTCCGGCCCTTGCACACCAGCCTGGGATATCGTTTCTTGAGCCAGGGTCTGTACCTAGGACCTCAAGAATCTCTCCGGAATTGATCTTTTCTATCTCCTTCTTGGTCCTAAGAAGAGGCATTGGGCAGCTTAGACCCTTTGCATCAAGTGTGCGTGCTACCTCTAGGCCTTCAGGGGCAATTTTAATGTCGCTCATGTTTCCTCCTTTTTTCTATTTATATAATTTTATTCAGTCTTTCACTGAAATTACATCTCTACTATTAGCTTGTTAGAATCCTCGTTCCAGTCAACGATAATGTACCAAAGGGCCATGGCAATAACCACTATTGCCAAGGTACCTCCATATCCCAGGGCGTCAGGCAGGTAAAGATGCATACCAAGCTTGCTTCCCTCATGTGTTGGCCCAACACCTTCCATGTGAATAGCCCTGAACCACTTTGTCATCAAAGCATTTGAGACCCCAAAAAATGGTACCACTAGCCACAGCTTCATTTGTCCCTCACCAACACGCCACAAGGTACCAGAACCGCATCCTCCAGCAAACATGGCACCTAGGCCAAAGAGGAAACCACCCAGAACAGCTCCCCAGCCGAAGGTCCCGCGGACGTAGTTGACCGGATCAAGGGTGCGCCTTGCTGCAATTACTGCCTGATCTGCTGCATCCACAACATCCTCAAGGGTATCGGCAAGCTCTTCATCCTTGACCTCGTCAGGGTCGATTTCATCAATTACATCGCTCAACACAGACTGAACGGCAACTGCAGAACCCCTTTGGGGTACAGCATACTTAAGCACGGCAGCACCGATTGCCAGAATCAGTATGGAAAGGGCCACGGACTTGGCAAGGGTACAATCCCCTGTCATGTGCGGCTCTCTGAATGCCTGAACCATGCACCAACGTCCCCTCTGCATGGTGTAGCCAAGCCCTGCGGATATTAGTAAAATACCACTTAGAGAGGAGATATAGTTATCGCTCTGACCTGCGTAGCGATACGCCCCCCAGATCAGGGCTGCAATGCCAGCGATGCCGACAATAATCTTGAGGGCATAAGGAAAGTCGAAATTCTTTCCTCCAGAGGTTCCCCAGGTGATGTGCTCCATCTCCCAGTAGATGTACTTTAGTCCAACAACCACGCCTATCACCAGGCCAAGCCACATGGTGAACCCGTTGGCTGCCAGGTTTCCTATGGCATTGTACATCCCTCCAACGTTACAGCCGCCAGCAAAAGCAGAACCTACGCCCATCAGTATTCCCGCAATAATAGCCTTAATAAATTCCCATGGAGGAGGGAACTTGAAAGAAAAGTCGTTTCCAAGGCAGGCAGAGATGAAAGCGCCGGCCAGGAAACCTATACCGATAACTGAACCTGAACTTACAACAACACTTGCAGGCTTATCCTGGAAGATGCCTATTCCGTAAAGGATCCACTCTCCCCAGTTTCTGATAGCTCCAACAGCTCCCCATGGCCTCCACCACGCCATTATAAGGATACTTAAAAGTGCAACTATGAGACCTGCCGCAGTAGCATTCCATTCAGTCTGGCAAAGAATCTTGAAAAAATTCTTGACCTTCTCCTTAAAAAGTCCCTCGCTCATAAGGCGCTCCCCTCCTAATAATGATTATTGCTGGCACTGGTCAAAAGGATAAGCATTGCGTGAAGAGAACATTAAAGTTATTAATATTTTTTCCAAATTGAATTCGTGTGTACCAAAATTCACGCACTGTGTCAAGGATTAGTTGAATGGCCATTCAGTCTCAACTTCCTAAATACTTTGACCTGATAAAGATACAGGAGTTTTGATTATGAACAGGACCCTTTTTTTGATTTTCATGCTTACGCTGGTACCTGCCCTTCTGTCTTGTTCGGCATTTGCAATGACCTCTTCCTCCGTCTCTGGCCTTTTTAAGAAGATTCTTTCAAACGGGCTTACAGCTGTGGTGAAGGAAAGCCACAGGGCCCCTGTGGTGGCCGTACAGATATGGGTGAAGGCTGGAAGTGCCTATGAAACCGAGGAGCAGGCCGGAATCACCCATCTCATAGAACATATGATATTTAAGGGGACGGAAAAGAGAGGACCTGGCGAGCTTGCCTCCATAATAGAATCCCTGGGGGGAACCATAAATGCATATACCTCCTATGACTACACTGTCTATCACTGCGTTGTTCCAAGGGATCACCTCTCGACTGCTCTTGATGTGCTGGAGGATGCGGTCTTTCATTCAACCTTTGAAAAGGATGAGCTTGAAAGGGAGAAAAAGGTTGTTCTTGAAGAGATGAAAATGAGGCTGGACAACCCCCACACCAGGCTTTTTGAAAACCTCATGAAGATCTCCTACCAGGTTTATCCATACAGACGGCCAATTATCGGCTATGAAGAAACCGTAAAGTCATTCACAAGAGAGGACATACTCTCTTACATGGCACAGCGCTACAGACCGTGCAATATGGCCGTCGTTGTAGCCGGAGACGTAAACGCAACCGAGGCCATCTCAAAGATAAGCGAATATTTTGGAAGGGAGAAAAAAGCGGAGTGCACTGAGCCCTCCTTCCCCAGGGAGCCTGAACAGACCGGCCCCAGGATGATCAGGACCTCCATGGACTGCAACGAAGGTTACCTTGCCCTGTCCTTTTCCGGCATACCCGATTTTACAAAGGATGACGTACCTGCCCTTGACCTTCTTTCCTCGCTACTTTCAGACGGGGAAAGCTCTCGTCTTGTTGCGTGGCTAAAGAACCAGTTGGGACTTGTTCACTCGATTGGGGCATCGGCCTTCACGCCCAGGGGCCCAGGGCTTTTCGAGATCACAGCAGACATAACACCAGAAAATGTCAAAAAGGTTCTTACTGCCATTTTAGTTGAGCTATCACGGGTCAAGGATGAGGAGATATCCACCCAGGAACTTAAAAGGGCGAAAACCCAACTTTTAACAGATTTCATCTATAGCCAGGAAACCATGGAAGGAGAGGCAAGGAAGCTTGGAGTCTTCCAGGTCCTGGCAGGAGATGCTGAAAAAGAGGCAGAATATATCGACAGGGTAAAGGCAGTCACTGTAGAAGAGCTCAAGAAGGTTGCACAAAAATACCTCGATACAAAAAGGCTTAACGTATCCGTGGTATTTCCCGAGACCTCAGATGTGACCTTTGATGACAAGGACCTTCAAGAGGCTGTCCAAAGAGCAGAGACAGGCAATTTCGAAGAAGAAGCTTTGGAGACCTCAAGGGCCCATGGAAAAGCAAGGCGTTTCACCCTTGGAAATGGCGTTACATTGCTATGCCTAGAAGATCACGCCCTTCCCACAGTAGGCATAAGAATTGTCATGCCAGGAGGGCTCAGGTATGAAAACCCTTCCAACAACGGAATTTTCAACATGATTGCCAAGGCGTGGACAAAGGGCACAAGCCTTCACAATGCCCAAACCCTTTCAGAGATAATTGATAGCATGGGGGCTGAAATAAACGGCTTTTCTGGTCAGAATTCCTTTGGATTACGTGCAAAATTTACCAGTGATACCTTCAAAAAGGGACTTGCAATACTGACTGAAATACTTCTTTCTCCCACTTTTCCGGACAAGGAGATAGAAAAGCTCAAACCCCAGGTGCTTGCAGCCATCAAGAGACAGGACGACTACATGCCTTCTGTTGCAATCAGGGAGTTCAAAAGGCTTCTCTTTTCACCCCATCCCTATGGCATGAATGTTCTGGGTACGCCCGAAAACGTCCTTCGCTTTTCCAGGGATGACTTGGCTTCCACATACAGGGAATTTGCCGTGCCAGACAGGGCCATAATTGCTGTTGTGGGAGATTTTGATACAACAGGGCTAAAAGACGAACTTTCGTCCCTTTTAAGGAAATGGCAAAACGAGTCGGAGACCTTTCTCCCTTCACCACCTTCTCCATCAATACTTACCACTCCCAAGGTAGCAAGCATCCACAGGGAGAAACAGCAGGAACACATTGTGCTTGGGTTCATGGGTGCGTCCGTAACCGATAAGGACAGATATCCACTGGAGGTGCTTAACGCCATTCTTGCAGGCCAGGGAGGAAGGCTTTTCAAGGAGTTGAGGGACAAAGAATCCCTTGCCTATTCTGTAACATCCTTTCTGAACTTTGGCTTAGATTATGGTTTCATAGCCACCTATATCGCCTGTTCCCCTGATAAAAAGAAACGGGCACAAGAGGGGCTTTGGCGTGAAATTTACAAAATCCAGGAGCAGCCTCCGGCTACTTCCGAGTTGGAACGGGCAAAAAACTGGCTGATTGGAAGATATCAGGTTTCTCTTCAAACCCCTGGTTCAAAGGCCATGGACATGGCCATAAACGAACTACTAGGCCTTGGTTACAACTTCTCGGAGAAATACCCTGTACTTATCCAAGGAGTGCGTCCTGAAGACGTATCTGCAGTTGCAAAAAAATACTTTAGTTCCCAGGCCTACGTCCTTGTATCTGTGGGGCCCTGACTCATGATCAGACGAGTAAACCTTACTGTCAAACAGGGGTCGGAACGGGCTGGTGAGGTTGCCCAAAGGGTGAAGGACTTTCTCAAAAGCCAAGGGGTAGAGGTTTCCAGGGGCGAAATAACATCTGAGGACGAAGCACTGGTAGTTGTGGGCGGCGATGGAACCCTCCTACACGTTGCCGCCAAGGCCTTTGAGAAACAAATACCCCTTCTTGGCATAAATGCAGGTGGCCTTGGATTTCTCACCGAGGTACACACGGATGAAATGGATGAAGCATTGGAACGGCTGGTTAACGGCTCCTTTGAGCTTGACAAACGGATGGTTCTTCATGTCGAGGTCATTGATAAAAATGGGGAAACTGTCCAGGAGTACACAGCGTTAAACGAGGCGGTCATTACAAAGGGAGCACTTTCAAAAATAATCCAAATAGATACGTGGGCCCAGGAGAGCTTTCTTACCACCTACCGAGGAGACGGCCTCATAATTTCCACCGCTACAGGATCAACAGGCTACAACCTTTCAGCAGGGGGGCCCATAATACACCCGGGCCTGGAAGTAATGGTGCTTACGCCTATCTGTCCGTTTGCCCTAAGTGCGCGCCCCCTTATACTGTCTGGTTCGTCAAAGATAAGGGTTGAGGTTCAAAACATCCAGGAAGAGGTATGTCTTGATATTGACGGGCAAGTGGGAATGCATCTTCTAAAGGGCTATGTAATTCATGTTTCAAGGGAAAACGGCCACCTGAAGCTTGTAAAATCGCCATCCAGAGATTATTTCACAATCTTGAGGGAAAAGCTCGGATGGACAAGGGCCATACCCTTGCCTTAAGGGTTTTAAAACAAAAAACCCCGTCTTTTTAAGACAGGGTCTTTAAAGGCCTGTTAAACTACTCCTTAGGTTGGTTAAGGCTGTTTTAGGCCTTGTTTTCCTTTTCTTCGAACTTGATCTTTGTAAGGAGCCGTTCCTTTTCCTTCTCCATGGCCTCTTTTCCCGCTTCAAGGGCGGATTCCAATACGGCCTTTTTGGTTTCAACCACCTCCTTGCTCTTTTCAAGAAGCTCGGTTGCCTTTTCCTTTACCTCATCGGCAACCTTGGTTGCCTCTTCTTTTGCTGCACTTGCCTGCTCCTTGATAAGCTCTCTGGTCTCAGAACCTGACTTTGGCGCTACAAGGAGGGCAAGGCCAGCTCCCACCACGCTTCCCAGTAAAAAGGACAGCGCGACACTTCCTGCTGAGTAACGTCCGTTGCTCATTTATCATCACCTCCTTTGTGGATATTGTCTGCCACATATTCCAGGGATGCCTTCATCCCAACTGCAAGGCTTGCCAACTGAACCGCAAGCCCTGTAAAGCCACCCCTTACGATGCCTGTGACCATTCGAACTGTCTCACCCGTCTCTTCAATGGCCTCGAAAAGTTCATCGGCAGCCTTCACCTTCCTCTGCACGTCCCTGGTTATCTCGTTTACCCCGCTGACTAGCTCTTTTGTCTCTTCCAGTATTGGGGGAACGTCCTTATCCAGTCTTTCCTCAAGCACCTGCTCTATCTGACGCAACCTTCCAATTGTTTCTGCCGCCTCTGACATAACCTTGGAGGCATCACCTTGTAATTTTTCAAGATATTCCTGGGCATCACCAATCATGTCATTTATGTTTTCTTCAACCTTTGCCACTCCATCCAGGATCGGCTCCATCTGTTGTATGCGCCTATCAACAAAGTCAAGGCTCTTTCTTAGCTTTGACAAGAAAGAACGAACCGACAAGACAAGCATCACAATACAAATGGTTACAACTACCAAGCACAAAGCAACCACTGCATAGAAAATGTATTGAGGGTTCCCCATGAACTGATCTAGATTCACCAGCACCTCCACGCGCAATTTGAAAATTTGTTCCCGTCTTTCAAAAAGACATTAAGTCATGGGGGGGGCATTTTCAACCATTGGACAACTCTAACAGAAAAGAATTTATTAGATTTTCTGTGCTGTCGTATATTGAATCCCTTTTGAACATACTTATCTTGAACTTAAATAGTTTTATGGGCAACAAAACGTCAGTTGTCAAAACACCAAAGGAGGGGGTGCTATGAAGAACCTGGTAGTTTACTCATCCAAAACGGGTAATACGCGGAAACTGGCTGAGGCCATCTACGAGTATCTTCCGGATGAAAAAGAGATATACCCCATCGACAAGGCCCCGCCCCCAGACGATTACACCTTTGTGGCGGTTGGTTTCAGGATAGAACACGGTGAACCTGATAAGGCTGCACAAGAATACCTAAAAAAATTCATAGACGAAAAGGAACTCTTTCTCTTTGCCACTCATGTATCCAAACCGGGGTCTGAAATGGTAAAGGTGGCCATGAACAAGGCCAAAGAACTGGCAAAAAGAGCAAGGATAGTGGGTGTATTTGATTGTCAGGGAGAGGTGCCCGAGGAGCTGCTTGAAGAGGCCAGAAAACAAAAGCCTGTACCAGAATGGATAAAGGATGCGGACGAGGCCAAAGGACACCCTAATAAGGAGGACATAGACAGACTTATTAAGCTCCTCAACAGCCTCGACCTGCCGCTATAAACAGTCCTTACTGATTGTTCCCTTTAAAAGCTTGGCAGCACGTTTTCGTCAATACGTGCTGCCTCTTTCACTCAATTACAAATTTTTCCTGCAAATACTTTTAAAACAGAATTATTAAGCTTTTTATCTTGAGTCTGGTTAAAAAAGGTGTATATTCTTGCCCGCCTAATCTTTCTAAATGGAGTACACACCTTTGATAGTCACAATAGATGGCCCAGCTGGTGCCGGGAAGAGTACCATTGGTAAAGAAGTGGCAAAAAGACTCGGCTTCTTGTATCTGGATACAGGAGCCATGTACCGGGCCTGTGCCCTTTTCATGCTGGAAAACGGTATATCCATTGATGATGAGGAAAAGGTCAAGGCACTTCTTCCCCATCTAGATATCCTCTTTAGGAACGGCAAAATATTTCTTGGTGGCAGAGACGTATCAGACAGAATAAGAAGTCCTGAAATAGATAAAGCTGCGTCAAAGATATCCAGAATTCCTGCAGTCAGGGATAAACTCACCCAGCTTCAGCGACAAATAGCCTCTGGAACCAATGTCGTGGTAGAGGGAAGGGACATGGGCACCATCGTCTTTCCCAATGCGAAAGCCAAAATTTTTCTTACTGCTTCTGCTGATGAACGTGCCTGGAGGAGGAAGAGGCAGCTTGACGAACAAGGACACATAATTTCATTTGATATTATATTGCGACAAATTAAAAAACGTGATAAAGCAGATACGGAAAGGGACATTGCTCCGCTAAGAGCTGCTTCTGATGCCCTTGTTATAGATTCTACAAGATTAACAATAGAAGAGGTAATAGAGAGAATAATAAAATTTGTAAATAGACAGGAGAAAAAAATGAACAAGAGAAAAGAAGCATCGGAGTTTTCGTTCAGTGTGGATAATTGCTTAGGGTTTATTGCAAATCGTCTGGTAAAGGCCTTTTTAAAGCTTTTGGACTACAAACTTGAAGATTTCAACCTGACCGGTGCACAATTTTGCGTGCTCACCAAGCTTTTTGAGGAAGAAGGCCTGACCCAGACTCAGCTTGCCCATAGACTCTACATTGAAAGCCCTACCCTTGTCAGGACTCTTGACAGGCTGGAAGAAGCAGGACTCATTGAAAGACGCCGTGTCCCTTCTGACAGACGTGCCTTTCACATCTTTCTTACCGAAAAGGGTCACAAGCTTAAGGACACGCTTATGCAAAAGGGCAAGGAGGTTCATGAGGCAGCAGTTCGGGGCCTTAAGGAAAAAGAAATAGAGATGCTCAAAGAGCTCCTTTTCAAGCTGTGGCAAAACCTTGAAAATGGCGCAAAAGAGGCAAGAAAAGAGACAAAGGGCTAAGGATGTTCAGAGTCTTAACTCCGTGACTTTGTGCCTTCTTATGGCAATTTTTTTTTCGTGGCACAAAAAGGAGATTAATACTCACTGCCGCTCCTTAAAATTTAGTGAACTGGACAAATATTTTGACTTCCTGGGGGCCTTTTGAACAAGGAGGCCCCATATAATGAAAAGGTTATGCGGCCAGGACATAAAAAGGATCGTCTCTTTTTCCCGTCTTAACAACACAGAAAGGAGAAAGGTTAAAGGCCCTCGTTTGCGGAGACAAGGCGGATCCTAAAAAGTTTAAGACCTTTTTCAGTCACATACACCAGCAGAAAAAAGCAGGTTAATCAGAAGTTTTGAACTTTTTGGTTACAATATGAATGGCTACGGCTGCTGAAAACTTGTCTTGAAAAGTTTTGACATGACTTGCAAGATGTCGTTTAGTCTAAAGGGTTTTGTCAAAAGTGCATCAATGCCCTTTTCCTTAAGGTCCTCTTCGTTAAAGGATGCGCCCCAGCCGGTCATCAAAACTACATAGGTATCAGGCGAAATGCTCCGTATCTTTGCAGCGATCTCCCAACCGCTCACCCCAGGCATTCCAAGATCCGTTAAGACCAGATCATACCTTCCCTTCTTAATCTCCTCTACGGCCTTATTGGGGTCATAACAGCTTGTAACCTCATGCCCGAGGCTTCCAAGCATCAACCCTATGAGGTCAACTATTTGCAGCTCATCATCAATGACCATTATTTTTAGCTTGCCATCGTCAGCATGATGTTCAGCAGGCTTGACCTGTATTTCCTCCCGGGTTTCCTCACTGCTTGGTATGGATAGGATAAAAGTGCTTCCGCAACCCTTTTGTGATACGACGTCAATCTTTCCACCAACGTTTGATATAAGTCCAAATACAATGCTAAGACCAAGGCCTGAACTACCGCTCTCCTTTGTTGAAAAATATGGATCAAAGATATGGGGCAATACCTCATCGTCCATGCCAACTCCCGTGTCTCTCACCTCGACCACAGCATATTCGTCCTTTTTGTACGATCTTATCATTATCTTCCCTCCTGAAGGCATGGCATCCACAGCGTTTATTATCAGATTGATTATTATCTCCCTGAGCTCATAGGCTGGAATATTTGCCGTGAGCTCCCTGTCAAGCTCCAGCTCAACAGAAATGCTAACACCTTTTTTTTCGCACTCGTCCTTCCAAAGGGGCCTTGTAAACTGTACTGCCTCCTCAATAATGTTTGCCGTCTCTATTGCCTTTTCTTTACCCCCATGTCCGCCGCCAGATCTGCCCTTTACGAAGGTCTGTATCCTTTTGATGGTCTTGGCCCCATCAGTGACGCACGATTCGATATTCTTGAGCCTTTCTTCGAACTTGCTTCCCTGAAGCTCCATCTGTAGGAGCTCGACATTGCCAAGTATGGCCATAAGGAGGTTGTTGAAATCGTGGGCGATTCCTGCAGCCATGGAACCAAGGGCCCTGAGCTTCTCCTCTCGCACCCTTTGTTCCGAATCTTGTAGATGGTCTGAAAGGTCGTGAATAAAGACTATCCCACCCCGCTTTTCCCCCTTCTTGGATTTGACGGGATGAAAAAAGAAATCCGCCAGGAATGTGGTTCCATCTGGCCTGATGAGCCGGACCTGTGAAAGCTTTCGATAGGCTCCCCCCTTGATGGTCTTTGTAAAGTCAAGGAATACCGAGGCATCCATAAAAAAGCGCCCAAGTCCCCTTTCCTTCAAAAATGACTCATCACTTTGAAGAAGATTACAAACAGAGTCATTGACATGCAGCACCCGTCCATCCGAATCCACCAGGCATATCCCCTGTGGTGCATTTTCCATTGCCACCATGAGGTAATCCACTGGCATATCCTCAGAAGATGACGTCCTTGCCCTGTTATTGCTTTCAACGATGTTTTGGATATGAAAATGACCCTCTGCCAGGACTTCACCCCTTCCCAGACCATGAATCAGTTGGGATATAACCTGGGCTATTATTATGAGGTTACGCTTCAACCCGTTGGTGAATTCCATCTTCAAGGAAGAACTTAGATTCAGTATGCCCTTGGATGAGACGGGAAGACACGCCAGTGACCTTGGAACCTGTTTGGCATTTTCAACTAAAGGGATTTCAATCTCAGAGCTGTCACTGATAAAAACGGGTTGCTGGGAATCAAAAACTTCCCAGGCAATGCTTTTGCCTTCCTTGAAAAAAAGCCCCTTATTGAACTTACGATCAAATTTTTTAGCATCCCCACTTACAAGCTGGTTAATCCCAATGGCAGCTGTCAACTCAAGGATAGCCTTGTCAGGCCTGTAAAGGAGCAGGGAAACATTCTCGCATCCTATCTCTTCTGCTACTATCTTGACGATGAGTGAATAGAGCTCCTTCTCGTCCCTTGCCTTAGAACCTGCCTCCATGAGACGAAGCACAATGCCAAGGGCTCGCATGTGCACAAGCCTTTCCTGGTCCACATCCAGGATAGTGGAATGTATTTCCTCCAAGTCCAGTTGCTTGTCAATTTTGCTTACATCTGACATTTCTAATCTTGCCCAACAATGATATCTGCAAGGACCTCGATTTCATCCTGCATATCAGCTGCCTTTTCATAAAAAGAATCCAAGTTCTCAAGCCTGATGCCTGCAAGCAGGAACACCTTGGTGTCAGGAAGCTTAGGTTCAGGCCCACTTCCTCCTTCTGCTTCCAGCTTTTTAGCCAGGTAGGCAGCCAGGGCGACAACTGCACACTCCCTTGAAAAATGCCCAGAAGCCGGCGGATCGTGGTGGAACTCAAGAACATTGGCAATTTGAGGAGAAAGCCCCCAACGATGCGCCAAAAGACGTC
Organism: Deltaproteobacteria bacterium; assembly: GCA_027003115.1. Classification (GTDB taxonomy): domain Bacteria; phylum Desulfobacterota; class Dissulfuribacteria; order Dissulfuribacterales; family QOAL01; genus JAADCZ01. The sequence goes on from JALWYS010000089.1 coordinate 14,372, forward strand.
CTATCATTGTATGGGTCACTCCCATTTCCTGCTCAATTATCCAGGGAAAAGCCTGCTTTTTTCTTCCTCTGAGTTCAATAAGGTTGAACTCGTCTGGCATGAGCTGGGCCATGGCAAGCCTTCCCAGGTCATGAAGGAGTCCCATGAGGTAAAGTTCATCCTCGTCAAAAATTGCCTGTTCCTTACCTATCTCCCTTGCACAAAAAGAGGTCATAAGATTGTGTATCCAGAACCTTCTAAGGTCAAAACCCTTTGCAAGGATCCCTGTCCTGAACTGATTGACCAGGCAGATGGCCAGGGAGAGGTTCCTGACCTCGTCAACCCCTATGAGCATCACCGCCTTGTCGATGGTGTTCACCTTGCCCTTGAATCCGTAATAGGCACTGTTTGCCACCCTTAGAAGCTGGGAGCATAGGGATGCATCCGGCTCCACAATGGAGCTTATATCTTCAAAGGTGCAGTTTTTTTTTGTTATGGTGCGAAAAAGGCTCAGGACGATACTGTTAGGAACAGGGAAATACTTTATCTCGTCCACCCTTTGCGCAAGGTTCGTGTAAAATTGGGCTTCCATACATATTCCAGGTCCACATATTTCTATTTTTATCGGCACAAAGGGAAAGTATATGAAGAAAAAACAGCCCTTTTTGACTGAAATTTTTACGGTTTTCCTAGATGTTTGAAACGAGAATCAGGGTACGTAGGACAAGGGATTTGTCCTCATATTTGAAAGGAAAGTCTATACCTTCAACCTTAAGTCGTCTGGATCTTTTGCCATCAAGAATCAAATAAACCTGTTTATGTCGCTCCCTAAAAATATCGGCAGCCTCATTTATATCGATTCTCATTATCCTCCTATTCAGATAAAAACTGCACTCTTCATCCCAAAATCCTCCAAAAAAAATTGGGCTTTTCCCCACTATCATTTCAACCTTTTTGCAAAAAGGCCTTGCGTCCTTGCCCTTATAAATAGAAGGAAGAGTAAAAAGCATGACTGAAGCGACTACAAGACCTGCCAGGAAATTGAAACAGGTAAAGAGGGCTCCGGGTTTGTCCTTTATGGAAGGACGCGACACATAGAGGAGCGTTAAAAGTGAGGCCAAGGCCAAAAATAAGAATAAAAGGGTCTGTTCTTTCAAAATGGCCAGCATAAATGAGGTCAGGGCAGATTTTTTTATAGAAAAGGTGGTGGCCAAAACGGATGGAGCATCAAAGAAATGGGAAAAAAGACCTGCCAAGGCCAAAAGGGTAAATGTTGCCAAAAAAATTGAGGTAACAAGTCTAATCAAGCGAGGAAAAACAAGAGGTTTTCCAGCCCAAAGGATGAATTCTGTACCAAGAAAGGCTGCTGCCGGATAAAGGGGCAGTATGTAGTCGCTTCTTTTGGACATTGCCAATGAAAAAAACAAAAAGACAAAAATAAAATAGATAAAAAGCAATTTCGTAAATGGTTCCAGTTCCTTCCATCTTTTTACGAAGTGAATCATCCACAAGGGGACCATCAGGGACCATGGAAAGAAGCCTACAAGAAAATAAGTTACATACCTCGTTGGGGGAGAATGGTTGAACTCCTTGAGGTCCCCAGGAAGAAGATTTGTAAACCTTGCAAGATTTTCTTCCAGGATGAAGCGGTGAAAAAAGCGAAAATCCGTCTTTAGTGTGACAAAGACATACCAGGGAAGACAAAGGACAAGGAAAAGGAGGAAATAAGGCGATAGAAACAGTTGTCTTAAGAGATTAAATCTCCTTTCCAACAGCACAAAAAGAATGATGGGAGAAAGGACAAGAATGGCCCCTAGGGGCCCCTTTATCATGACAGCTATAGCCGTAGAGACAAAAAGGCCCGCAAGATACTTGCCTTTAATAACATGGGACATCCGATTACTGCTTTTATCATTATTAAGAAGACCTGCGCCTATTATGAAGAAAAAGAGGGCGGTAAAACACCATGCCGAGAATATGAGGTCCATGCGGGCCACCTGGCTCATCCAAAGTATCTTTGGGCAGAAAAGAAACATCACTGACCACAGGAAAAAGAATAAATGCGTACGATTAGATGTTCGTGACATCTTAAAAAGAAGAAGGAGAAACAGGAGCAAGGCCACAATGGAGGGTAGTCTTGCTGCCACTTCCCAGTTGGGAGAAAAAAGGGAAAAACTTGCTATCATCCAATAGTAAAGGGGCGGCTTATCAAGGTCTTCCTGGCCATTTAACTGATTTACAAAATGTGCCTGACCTGTAACATAGGCCCTGGCTGTAAGGGCTGATTCTGCCTCGAGGGTCTCACACAATGAACGTTCAAAAGAAAGGTAGACAGCGCCAAGAAAAAAACATGCCAGAAAAAAGAAAAAGGCCCTTGAAATCATTGTTTCATTCATGAAACCAGCAAAAGAAGACCAAATGGCAAAATATAAAGAACCATTGCGCTCATATATAGAAGAGAAATTGCACGCCTTATGTCATCAGGGCCTGGGGGCCTTGCGCTTTTGTTAATAATGGGATGATCCTTTAATGCCCCATCATAAACCGCTGGCCCACCAAGACTTATACCAAGTACACGCGCAAAGGCAGCCTCTGGAAATCCTGAATTTGGACTGCTTTGTACCTTGGCATCCCTTATTGCTCCCTTCATGGTGTTAAATGGATTTTTTTGAAAATAGAGTAAACCTGCCAACGCCACAAGGAAAATGGAAAGCCTTGCAGGGATAAAATTTGCCGCATCATCCATCTTGGCCGCAGCCTTTCCAAGGTTTTCATACCGTTTGTTTCTATAACCAACCATGGAGTCTAGGGTGCTAACCATTTTGAAGGCCAGACAAAGAGCAGGCCCACCCGAAATGGCATAAAACCAGGGCGAACACACCCCATCAACGAAGTTTTCAGAAACGGTCTCAATGGCTGCCCTTGAAACCGCCACCTGGTCCATGCTCTGTGTTTCTCTGCTAACAAGCATAGAAAGCCTTTTCCTTGCTAGCTCAAGTTTATTTTTTTTAAGGGCACGAAAGACCTTCATGGCCTCGTCTGCAAGACACCTCAAACATAGTCCATAATAAATACAAATTGCGGCAAAAGAGATGTAAATGAAATGGGACAGGTGTCGAAGAAAACTTCCAAGCACGTCAACCAGAAAAAAGGTGAAAAAAGTCAGAAAAAGTGCCATGAAAAGGCCAGCGTGAAAATCATTCCAAGGTAATGCCCTGGCCCTCTTTTCTGCCCAGGAAATAGACGCTCCCATAAGCCTTACGGGATGAAAGACGTGGTTCTTGTCCCCAAGAAACAGATCAACGGTAGCGGCAAAAATTAAGACGAGCCAGGAATGGGGCTTAAGGATATAGGGTTCAAACATCCACCAACCTCAAGATTTCTTGGATGTTGGAGTTCTCTTCCAGCCAGTCTGCAAGCCTGTCAAACTGGCCAAGTCTGTACTTTTTGTAGTTAAACAAAGTGGGAAGCGGCATTAAGCCCTTTCTTTTTCTTACAAAGTTGAGGAAAGCGCGCCTAAAAACATCGTTATCAAAGATGCCGTGAATATAGGTTCCGAGAATCCCTCTTTCTTGATTGAACACAAAAATCTGCCCCTCCCTTGTATCTATGGACAAAAGGCTCCTGGAGTTATCCATTCTGAGCGTACTTCTTCCCATATGTATCTCATAACCTTGTATGGTAAGGGCACTTTCATGAAGTTGAATTGCCTGGATTTGGATCTCTACTTGCTTCAACACCTTTTGGTCTGACATTTGTGTATCAATTGGCAAAAGTCCAAATCCCTCATACAGTCCTGGTGCTCCGTCGGTTCCAAAACGGTCTGATATTGTCATGCCAAGCATCTGAAAGCCACCGCAAATGCCTGCCACCATCCCCCCTTTTTTCACAAATTTCCTGAGGGCCTTGTCCCAACCACGTGCCCTTAAGAACTCAATATCCGATGTGGTGGCCTTTGTTCCTGGCAAAATAACAATATCTATATCTGAAGATAAAAGGTCCTCTGAACTGTCACTTAGGATGATCTCCACATCGTCTTCAAGGGCAAGGGCAGAAAAATCCGTAAAATTGCTTATTCTTGGAAGTCTGGCTACGCAAATCCTTATTGAGTCCCTCCTTTTTCCCGTCCTTGATTCGATCTTTTGCACGAAAACTCCATCTTCCTCATCCACGTGAATATCGTAGAACCAGGGAAGCACCCCAAGCACGGGAACTGGTACGATTTTGGAAAACATCTCTATTCCTGGCTCAAGAAGCCCAACGTCACCTCTGAACTTGTTTATTATAAAACCCTTTATAAGGGGCCTGAATCTTTCTTCTATAAGGTCAAAAGTGCCCTTGAGACTCGCAAAGACCCCTCCCTTGTCGATATCTGCCACTATCAGAACTGAAGCCCCTGCATATTCTGCAGTTGTCATATTCACTATGTCCGTCTTTCTGAGATTTATTTCTGCAGGGCTTCCTGCCCCCTCTATCACTATGACGTCATAATCACTGCTGAGGCTGTCATAGGCCTCCTGAACCACCTTCCAGTGAGCCCTTGACCGCTTGTAATAGTCCCTTGCACTAAGGTGTTCAAAGGGCTCCCCCATGAGTATCACCTGGCTTCTTGCATCTGCAGAGGGCTTTAGCAGAACAGGATTCATCCGAACATCTGGAAGAAGGCCGCAAGCCTCGGCCTGAAAGACCTGTGCCCTTCCCATTTCTTTTCCATCGGCAGTAACAAAAGAGTTAAGGGCCATGTTTTGTGCCTTAAATGGCGCAACCTTGACCCCACGGCGCGAAAGCAGCCTGCACATGGCTGCCACCACAATACTCTTTCCCACGCCTGAGCCTGTGCCTTGAAACATTATGCTTTTTGCCCTGGACATGGTTGGAGAAATTAGAACAGCCTTGTGGTTATGGCAACAAAGAGATGAAACCAGGTGCACCTAAAAACGGAAATTTCAACTGATGAAAAAAGGGGGGAATACTGTTTTTCCTGAAGTTTCCCGTTTTTTAGTGATTGATAGAGGATTGACTGCGAACCGTTGTTTTGCACAAAAAACTAATAATATCAATAAGTTAGACTTGATTTTTCGCCTTGTCTAACTAATTGAAATTACAGGTCTTTTTTGTGGTGTATCGGCAACTTTTTTAATAAAAACAGCAAGTTAAACAGTGAA
>JALWYS010000090.1 GCA_027003115.1 Deltaproteobacteria bacterium
GAATTGACATCCAGCACTTCCTTATTGCTCTCATCCTTTCTGGCAAAGATAAGTAGCTGCCTGGCAACCATGGAGGCCCTGCTGACGGTTTTCTCTATCTGTTTCAAGAAATAGTTAAGACGCGAATCCTTTTCTGCAACCTCAAGGCCCATCTGTACGTATCCAGACACTATCTGAAAGACGTTGTTGAGATCATGGGCCACTCCTCCTGCCATTACACCTATGGCCTCCATCTTCTGGGACTGGATTAGCTCGTTTTCCATCTGTTTGCGGGCGGATATGTCACGCAAGAAAAGTACGCAGGCGCTTTTATTTCCAAGCTCAACAGGAACCGTTGTGTACTCAAACCATTTCTTTGGAAAGGATTCATCCACAAGCCTAAGTTCCTGGTTTATGGTACCCTTTCCCTCTTCCACCGTCCTCTTGTAGGCCTTTTCAATCTCTTCTCTCATCCGCTTGGGAAGGGCCTTGAGTGATGGCTCTCCATTTTCCAGACTCCCTATCTCTTTAAGGAGCTCCCTGGCCCTTGGATTACAGAAACTTATGCCTTCGTCCCGCAAAATGAGTATCCCTTCCCTGGCATTGTTCACCACTGTCACATATTTGGACTCAGACTCCCGGGCGTTCTGCTTAAGCCTTTCTGCATAGCTTCTTAGGCATTCCTCTGCCTTCATGAGCCTCTTTCTTCCAACAAACTCCTCAAAGCGCTTCCTGTAATTAAAGGCCGAAGCAGTCAGCAAGATGGCCAGGGACGAAAGGAGAAAGACGTTATTCACCCAAAAAAGAGGTGGTATCCGCCTCTGTCCAGACATGAACACCACGGCAACGTAGCAGGAGTAAAGGACAAGTACGTGGAACAGGTGACTAAAGACATCAAGGGGCACGATGGCGATAAAACCAATGAACACCATTAAAAGTCCTGCATAGTAAGGGGTGCCAAAGCCATTAACATCCCAGATCATTAAGATTATGCAAAAGCCCACCACGTAGTAACCCAGTATCCCAATTACCTTTGATGCACGAAAGCTCTTTGCCCCGAGATTTAGATAGAAAAGGATACCTGCCAGAGAGGCCGCTATTATGCGGAAGTAGAGAAACCTATGAAAAAACTGGGGATAGTAGAAGTAATCAACCCAGGAAAAGGCGGGAACAAGGACTATAATCAGGGTCAGACCAAGGGCCACCGTCTTTTTTAAGACGGGGAAAAGATCATCCTGAAACTCCTTTTTTAGCCTTGAATAATTCTTCAAATGTCGGGATACTCCCGGAAAACTACGCCTCCTTTCTGCCAACGGCAAAGAGGTTTACTCCCTCACGCTCGTGAAAGACTTTGACACCTTTGCCAAAACCGCCGGCCCTAAAGAGGCGTTTAAGATCCTGGTCACTTCTGTGTATGAGTTTCCACTGCAAAATGTGGTCCATCCATGCCTTGTTGGGGTTATTTACAGAAAAATTGCTTAGTATCAAAACTCCACCCGGTCTTAAGAAGCTGTGGGCCTTTTTCACAAGGGCAGTAAAAAGGCGCTCATCCAGATAGTCTGTAAGGCCTGCAGAATAGATGATATCCTGCCTTGAAAAATCATGTTTTGACCTGCCTAAAGACCATTTTATCACATTTTCCTGCATCAGGCTAATAGAGGCGTCATGACGGAATGTATCCACCT
>JALWYS010000091.1:0-1111 GCA_027003115.1 Deltaproteobacteria bacterium
TTTGTCATTTCCCAGAAGCTTACAGAGGCCATGACCGAGGGGCTTCCTGAAAACCCTGATGGACAGGTTTCAAAGGAGGCCTTTGAAACCGCAATGGGGCTTCTTGAGGGGAAAAAGGCTGTATGCATAGGGCCAGGCCTTGGCCTTACAAAGGATGCCATCATCTTCAGCCAGAAGATGGCTGTCCACTGCCAGCTTCCCCTTGTAATGGATGCAGATGCACTGAGCGCCCTTTCAAAGTGTACAGAGGTTTTGAAAGAGGCCGCTGCCCCACGCGTCCTTACCCCTCATCCTGGCGAGATGGCAAGGCTTACAGGAACTAGCGTAGCCGATGTTCAGAGGGACAGGATCGGGGCAGCCAAATCCCTTGCAACAGATACTGGCTGCGTGGTTGTGCTAAAGGGGATGTCAACGGTAATTGCATCTCCTTCAGGCCAGGTGTGCATCAACTCATCTGGCAATTCCGGAATGGGCACAGGCGGCATGGGAGATACCCTTACAGGAATAATTGGTGCGCTTCTTGCCCAGGGTTATGCCCCGTGGGATGCGGCAAGGCTTGGGGTTTTCGTACATGGAAAGGGTGCAGATCTCGTTGCCAGGATGAAGGGGCCCTTTGGCTACACTGCCAGAGAGGCAGCAGATCAGCTTCCAAGGCTTTGGCAGATGGCTTCTGAAAAGGCTTGCTAGAGGGGCCTTAAGTTGGCAAGCGTAAGGGAAAACACGCACTGTTTTAGAAAGGCCTGCCACTTAAAGCGCCGTAGTCGCCTTTACGGTCAAAAGGGCCTGCAGGGAAAAGGCTAAAGGAAGCCTTTTTTCCCCATGAGTCCTCCTGGAAGGGAATCCAACAACGGATCTGAAAAACATGGGCAGAACAGGTGCCATCTTTCATACATGGCCCTTTTTAAAGACAGGCAGGTCTTTGGCTGGGCAATGTACGACTGGGCAAACTCGGCCTTTAGCACCATTGTGGTTTCAGCCCTTCTTGGTCCGTACCTTTCGTCCCTTGCAGGATCTGGCCAAGACCCTTCTCTCTTTTCATTGAGGCTAAAGCCCGACTCCATCTACCCCTTTTTCGTATCCATCTCCGTGCTGATGCAGCTTTTTGTTCTTC
>JALWYS010000091.1:1121-1646 GCA_027003115.1 Deltaproteobacteria bacterium
CCGTCGCGGGAAGCATACTTACCTGTCTTCTTGGGGCAAGCGCGGTCTTCCTTCAAGGTGCGCCTTCATCCTCAAAGATACTGTGCCTGGGCATTCTTTTCGTGTTGGCAAATCTCTTTTTTGGCGCCTCCATCACCCTCTATAATTCATTCCTGCCTGATATTTCCTCACCTTCTTTAAGGGACAGGGTAAGCTCCCTTGGCTGGGCCCTTGGCTACATTGGAGGCGGACTGGCACTGGCCCTTAGTATGGCGCTCTTTTTCTTTCTTGGCAAAAAGGAGGCGGCCATCCAGGCAAGTTTTGTTGTGGCAGGGCTTTGGTGGCTTTTTTTCAGCATCCTTTTCACAGGGCGTATGCTTAAAGAGAAGGAAAGGGGAAAAAAGCCCCTTTTGGTCAGGGACCTTTTCCAGAAAGGGTTTAAAGAGCCCTTTTTGACCCTCTTTGCCATGAGAAGAAAAAGGCCGGATGCCTGGAGGTTTCTTGTTGCCTATTTCTTCTATAACGACGGGGTGCAGACGGTCATAG
>JALWYS010000092.1 GCA_027003115.1 Deltaproteobacteria bacterium
AAGGTCCCCTGTGCAAAGGGTAACCACCCTGTAAGGTATCTCCAGGAACTGAAGCACCTCCTCTGCGTCCATCAAAAGCGCTTCCAGCTCATCATAGGAGGTTTCTGGTTTTACAAATTTTACAAGCTCCACCTTATTGAACTGGTGCTGACGAACGATTCCCTTTACGTCACGGCCGTAGGAGCCTGCCTCTGAGCGGAAACATGGGGTATAGGATGCGTAATACTTGGGAAGCTCGTCCTCACTTAGTATTTCGTCCCTGTGGAGATTGGTTACGGGTACCTCAGCCGTTGGTATGAGATAATAGTCCTTGAAGTTAAGCCTGAAGAGGTCCTCCTCGAATTTTGGTAGCTGGCCTGTGCCGAAAAGAGATGCGCTGTTTACTATCACAGGGGGCATTACCTCGGTGTAGCCGTGTCTTTTCCTGTGAAGATCAAGCATGAAGTTTATAAGGGCGCGTTCAAGCATAGCCCCCAGACCCATGTACACAACGAATCTTGAGCCTGTGATTTTTGCAGCCCTCTTAAAGTCAAGGATTCCAGTCTTTTCGCCTATCTCCCAGTGCGGCAGGGGCTTAAAGGAAAATTCAGGTATGTCGCCCCACCTCTTAACCACAACGTTGTTTTCCTCGTCCTTGCCCACCGGGACGGATTCGTGGGGAATGTTGGGTATGGAGAGCATGATCTTTTGGATTTCATCTTCGACAGTATCAAGTAGTGCCTCAAGGCCCTTTATCTCCTCTCCAACCTGTTTCATCTCGCTTATGAGGGAAGAGGCATCTCCCCCTTCCTTTTTAATTTTTCCAATTTGCTGGGAAACCGTGTTTCTCTTGTTCCGCAGCTCTTCTATCTGTTGAATGAGTTTTCTTCTTTTCTCATCAAGTTCAAGAAACCGGTCCAGAGACAGCTGGCTGCCACGTTTTTTAAGAGCGCTCTTTACCTGGTCCAGGTGTTCTCTTACAAATTTCAGATCTAGCATTTCAAGGACTCCTTTAAATTTTTCGGACTTTATTTCCGGTAATCAAGAATCTTTCCCTGGTAACGGCCCTGGTGAGCCTGGCAAGGCTTGGAAGATCCTCATGGAGCAAAAGATGCATCCAGCCTCCAATGTAAACCACCCGTTTATAGGTGGAGCAAAGCCCAAAAATGCGTTCAGCCAGGGTCTTCTCCCTTTTACACCACTGCTCATCAAAAACCAATTCAATAAATTGATTGATGGATTCGTTTCTTTCCAAAAGATGTGATGCGGCTTCGTTGTAGTGCCTTGAGAAGTATTCATCAAGGCTTACATCCTGCTCGGATACGGCAAGAAGTATGTTATCGGTGTTTAGGAGCTCGTCTTTCCAGGAAGGAAGCTCCCTTTTGGATATTTCGCCTGAGTCCACCGGGACCACTGGAATTGAGCTAAGGTTGCCGTACTTTTTTGCCACTTGCCATTCAAAGGGCATTATTAGCTGCCTTTTTAGAAGGCGGATGCGAAGGTGTTTTCGTTTTGAGGGAGGAAGTTCTTTTAATATGGAGCCTAGTTTTCTGAGCCAGGAAGCCTGGTGTTTCTGTCTGTATATTACGGAAAAACTGCTGATCTCAACAGCAATACAATCAGGCTTAAGTTTTTTTAAAAGG
>JALWYS010000093.1 GCA_027003115.1 Deltaproteobacteria bacterium
GTGGTTCCAAAGGCTAAGAGACAAACAAGCCGCTTCATGGATGACATAACGGAGAAGGCCCTCATGCGGGGGCTTCCTGAAAAACAGTTTTTCACCCCCATTAAGGGGCTTACATTTTTCGTTGACAGAAGCAGCCAGGGGAACAGGAATTACGAAGGCATCTACATTAGGGATGCAAGGGGAAAGGCCATGACCTACTCCATCCTTGCCAAAAGGGGCCTTCTTTCAACAGACGTAAAATCCGGCAAGATTGCCCTTGAGCTGCGTGAAGGAAGGCTTGTGAGGATAGATGAGAACTACAGTCTTGCCGACACCATCTCCTTTGAAAGATACATACTGTCCCTTACATCCGGCCCTGAAGCCAGCAAGAAAAGAAAGGGCGAGATGACCACCTGGGAGCTCTACAACATCTCAAGATCAAAGGCCATCTCCCAAAAGGCCAGGAAAAAGTATCTCATTGAGTTTCACAAGCGCATTGGAGTGCCCTTTGGCGCGCTTCTTCTTGGCTTTCTAGCCGCACCCCTTGGCATCTTTTTCGGAAGGGGCGGAATCTCTGCGGGAATTTGCGCAGGACTAACCGCCTTTCTCGCATACTACCTTGCCATACTCCTTGGAACCACCCTGGCGGATGAAAAGGTTCTCTCCCCTGGCCTTGGTGTTTGGCTTCCAAATCTTCTCTTTTCTGCCCTTGTGATCTACTCCTGCATGCTTCTTTTCAGAAGGGGCCCCATACTCAGATAGCCATGATAATCGAGCGCTACATAGCAACCAGGTACTGCGCATATTTGGCAATGCTCTTTTTCGGTATTACTGGCCTCTACCTTCTCATAGAGGCCTTTGAGACGCTTCCTGACTTTCTTGATAAGGGAGTGAGTTTTCTCACCATCCTGGTCTATTTTGTTCTCATCTCCCCAAAGATTATCTATCAGCTCTCCCCCCTTACGGTGCTTCTGGCCGGCCTTCTTACCATGGTAACCCTTGGAAAAAGCAGGGAGATAATGGCCATGCGCTCAGTTGGCATATCTCCAGCAAGGATATTCATGCCTGTAATGGCCTCTGCCATCACCTTTTCCCTCCTTTTTCTCATTATGAACATCTTCCTTGTCCCAAGGGCTGAAGAGGCCGCAGGGCTCATCCTTCAGATGGAACTTGGAAAGAACCAGAAAAAGGGGGTCATGGTCCAGGGCGGGCGTCTCTTTTATAGGGGAAAAAACTCCATCCTGTCCGCAGATCTCATAATACCTGATGCCCAGGAGCTGGCTGGAGTACAGTGGATCTTCTTCAACCCAGACTATTCCATGTCCGAGTTTATCGCCGCCCCTGCTGCAAGGTTTGTCAAAGGCAAGTGGTATTTTTTTAATGGCATACTGGAAAAGGAAGACAAGGTGATCTTTTTCAAGGACCTTGTAAGGGACCTTTCCGTCTCGCCCCGGGACCTTGCTGCAATTGAAACACCTGTTGAGGAGGCAGGCTTCTGGGTGCTTCTAAGGGCCGTAAAGCGCCTCAAAAGGCTTGGCCTTCCTGCCAGCAGCCAGGAGATGGTGCTCCTTGGCTATATCTTTTATCCGCTTCTAGGCGTATCCCTCCTCTATCTTTGCCTGCCGATTGCCTTTTACAGGCTCCAGGGAGGGGCTGCCCTGGGGCTTGTGCTTGGAACCGGGGTGGCCTTTTCAGTCTGGGCACTTTGGAATATGCTCTTTTCCATGGGAAAGACAGGGACCATCCCGCCCCTTTTGGCCTCCATTTTGCCGCACGCCTGCCTTTTGGCAGGCGGGTTGTGGTTCAGAAAAAAGGTGAAATTTTAGGTGAAAAACATGGATAAGAAGAAAAGGATAATGGAAATCATAAAAAGGCTTGAAAGGGAGTACGGCAAGCCAGGGACTGCGCTAAAGTTCAACAACCCCTTTGAACTTCTTGTTGCCGTAGTCCTCTCTGCCCAGTGCACGGATGACAGGGTAAACAAGATAACTCCAACGCTTTTTAAGAGGTTTCCAGGCCCAAGGGAGATGGCAGAGGCAGGCCTTGAAGAGGTGGAGGAGCTTGTCCGCTCGTGTAGCTTTTACAGGAACAAGGCAAAAAATATTCATGCCGCTGCAAAGATGATAGTTGAAAGGTTTCATGGCAAGGTGCCAGACAACATGGAAGACCTCATCAAGCTTCCAGGCGTGGCAAGAAAGACGGCAAACGTTGTTCTTTATAACGCCTTTGGAAAAAACGAGGGCATTGCAGTTGATACCCATGTAAAAAGGCTTGTTAAAAGGCTTGGTATTTGCGAGGAAAAAGACCCTGTAAAGATAGAAAAAGAGCTCATGGAGATTGTTCCAAGGGATTACTGGGGGCCTGTGACCTACCTCCTTATTGAACACGGCCGAAGGGTGTGCAAGGCCAAAAATCCAGACTGCGCGCACTGCGTCTTGAGGGATATTTGCCCATCGGCAAAAAAGTAGCGGGGGTTTTAAGTGATGAAAGATTATGTAGAAAAGGTGAATGAGTCAGTCTCCTTCCTGGATAAAGCCCTGCCCTTTGCCCCCACTGTCACGGTTATGCTGGGTACCGGTCTAGGTGGACTAGTAAAGGCCATGGAGACAGAACTCGTCCTTGATTACAAGGAGGTGCCTAACTTTCCAGTATCCACTGCTCCTGACCATGCGGGCAAACTTTACGTTGGGCGAGTGGGTGGTACAAGATGCGCCATCTTCCAGGGCAGGTTCCACTTCTACGAGGGCTACTCCACCAAGGAGCTTACCCTTCCAGTAAGGGCCATGTCACTAATTGGCTCAAGGGTACTCATTGCATGCAATGCCGCAGGGGGCCTAAACCTGGATTTTGAATCAGGGGACCTCATGCTCATAAAGGACCATATAAACCTCATACCAGAAAGCCCGCTCAGGGGCCAGAATCTGGATGAGTGGGGCCCTCGCTTTCCGGACATGTCCAGGGCCTACAGCAAGGGCCTCAGGGAGCTTGCAAGGCGTGTTGGGGCAAGTAGCGGCATCCTTTTAAGAGAGGGCGTTTTCGTGGCAGTCCCTGGCCCCCAGCTTGAAACCCCTGCTGAGACCCGCTATCTGAGGCTCATCGGCGCAGATGCCGTGGCCATGTCCCTTGTGCCAGAGGTGATTACGGCAGCTCATGGTGGAATGAAGGTCCTTGGAATCTCTGTGATTGCCAATGTGAACAACCCGGACGATTTTACACCAATACTCATAGAAGACGTTATCGCCCAGGCCCAAAGGGCAGAGTTCAGGCTGGAAAGGCTTCTTGTGGGAATACTTACAGAGTATGAAGACCATGAATAAAACCGGAGAAATCACAGTCATCTCAGGTGAGTTTGTCATAATCTCGGCCCATAAGGAGCCTATTCACCAAGGGGCTGTTGTTATTGAGGCAGACAGGGTAATAGAGTGCGGAAAAGCCAAGGAGCTTGAGAAAAAGTACCCTAGAGCAAGGGTTGTAAGGCGTCCTTCCGGGCTCATTGCCCCAGGTCTTATAAACTGCCATACCCATGCGCCAATGGTCCTTTTAAGGGGAATGGCAGATGACCTTCCGCTTAAGAAGTGGCTTGAAGAACACATCTTTCCGGCTGAAGGCCGCCTTTCACCTGACCTTATCCGCACCGCTACCCTCCTTGCCTGCGCGGAGATGATAAGGGGCGGAACCACTACCTTTGTTGATATGTACTTTTTTGAAAGGCAGATGGCCCAGGTGGTTGATGAATGCGGCATGCGTGCATACCTTGGCGAGGGCATCTTCGACTTTCCCTCCCCTGCCTTTGAAAATGCGCAAATGGTCCTTGAAGAGACCAAAGACCTTGTAAGGCTCTATGAAAAAAACCCACGCATAAACTTCACGGTGGACCCTCATACGCCCTACACCTGCAGCTCTAACATCCTTGTGGATGCAGGAGAATTTGCAAGAAACCATGGGCTTCCCCTGGTGATACACCTTTCAGAGACCAAGTGGGAAATGGAGGAGATCCTTTCCATCCACTCAAAGACGCCTGTAAGCTACCTTGAAGACCTGGGACTTCTTGGTCCAGACCTTATTGCAGTCCACTGCGTATGGCTTGAGCCCGATGACATAGAGCTTCTCGCAGAAAGGCAGGTAAACGTTGTCCACTGCCCGGAGAGCAACCTTAAGCTTGGCTCTGGAATAAGCCCTGTTTCGGCCATGCTGAAGGCGGGTCTGAACGTGGCCCTTGGAACTGACGGGGCAGCAAGCAACAACAACCTGGACATGCTCTCGGAGATGGACTTTGCAGCAAAGCTTCCAAAGGGCATAAACCAGGACCCATCCCTTGTGCCTGCAGAAAAGGTGCTTGAAATGGCCACAGAGGCTGGAGCAAGGGCACTTGGTGCAAGGGATCTTGGAAGGCTTGAGCCGGGTTTTCAGGCGGACCTCATGATTATGGACCTTGACAGGCCCCATCTTAGACCCTGCTACCATCCGGTCTCCCAGATGGTCTACTCTGCATCCGCCCAGGACGTAACAGACGTCATGGTTGCAGGAAGGTTCTTGATGGAGGATTCAAGGCTTCTGACCATTAACGAGGAGGAACTCATGGAGAGGGTCAAATCTGTCCAGAATCGGCCATTTTGGAAAGAAGGCCACGGTAGCTGACACCGGCCTTTTTAAATCCCTCCCTGCCAAAGTGGATGTTCGCCTCAAGGACAAGGGGCCCCCTTTCTGACATACAGATGTCAAAGCCTGCATGGTCTATGTTGCACCTTTTTGCCGCGAGAATGGCAAGCTCCACGGCCTCATCTGGCACGTTTTCAAACTCTATCTCCCCTCCCTGAAAGACATTGGTTTGAAATTTTCCCGCAGCCGCCACCTTCCAGTAGGATAGGACGGCCCTTCTGCCAATGACAACAACCCGCACGTCCCTTTCGATTGGTATGTACTCCTGGATGTAGGCAGTTGTTACGAGCCCCAGGTATTCTTTAAGCTCCTTTCTTGATTTAATCAGGAAAACCCCTTTCCCACGTGAGGAGGCCACTGGCACCTTGCCAACAAGGGGGAAAGAAAATTCCTCCTGTATCTTTTTTAGCCTGTCCCTGCCGGTAAAGAGCCTGGTCCTTGGCATGGGAATGGAGGCAGCGCTAAAGGCCTGGGTCTGGAGTATCTTGTTCCCAAGAAGCATATAGCTTGAAATGGATGGGAATATATCCTTTCCAAGGCTGTTAAAGACCGGGGCATAGTGGATGGTTGGAAAGTATATCCTTTCAGCCTCAAGTATAAGCCCCTTTTCCTTGCTGGTAAAATCAGACCAGTTGTATCTAAAGGGGATGCACCTTACGGTTTTTGCCTCTTTAAGCTTTCCTCCAAGGCATACCCTCACCATTTTAGCCGTTTCTCAGTATCCTTGAGGGCTCGATACCTGCTGCCTGCCTGGCAGGGTAAATGGTTGCAAGGAGGCAGATTATCAAAGCGCTTGCAGCAATGATGATAACGTCTGAGCGGTAAAGGAGTATGGGAATACTGTCTGTGTAGTAGACCTCCTTTGGTATCTTGATGAATTTGTATCTTTTAAGGAGCCAGCAGAGGGTTGTACCTCCTATTACCCCAAGGATGGTGCCCATTATGCCAATTATGGTGCCGTTAAGCATAAAAATTCTAAGTATCTGGCCGTTTGTTGCCCCCATTGCCTTTAGTATGGCAATGTCGGACTTTTTCTCCATGACCATCATGGAAAGGGTGGAGATGATGTTAAAGGCGGCAACAAGGACTATGAGGGTGAGAACAACGAACATGGCGAACTTTTCAAGCTCCATTGCGGAAAAAAGGTTCCTGCTCATCTGCTGCCAGTCCATTATCCAAAAGGGGTAACCAAG
>JALWYS010000094.1 GCA_027003115.1 Deltaproteobacteria bacterium
TGATATCGGACTCTGTAGGACTGAGAATCGTAATCCTTGCATTATTGCGGTGGATTTCGAAGCGATCGCTTTCTCCATATAGGCGGTTTGGGTCACCAGCAAACTCGGCTTTAATAAAATAGTTGCGACCAGGCCGATCAATGTGTCTTGGGGCAGTTTCTGGGATCTCCAAATCATGTTCCCCTCTTGACAGTGATGAGGCAAACAGAAAAGACCTGCCAGTATCGCCGTTTACCAGGTAAAAGTTGAGAAGACCATCCGGAGGATTGGGGGCCGTTACTTCAAAATGAAAAGGAATGGTTTCCCCCATGTAATACTTACATCTGGAGGTTGGGCCGGTAATCCGGACTCCCCTGTCAAGGATTCTTGGCACAGCCTCAGGCACCCCCGCTTCTGGTTTTGTTACCTTGCGCCCCATCATCCTCCCGGCCCCGGGAGTCGTCGGGGATTTGCCGGGTTTTCTGGCTGCCCGCATGGGTTTGACGGAAGGGGTGGCCGCCCCGGCGGGAGACTTTCTGGCGCTCTTGAGGAACCTTTGGATGGGCGGAATGAGAAAGGCGCTCTTTGTTTCGCCCGGAACATGGGAGAAAGACACCACCACAGGGCTTCGCTTCATAATCTTTATCCCTGTGTTGAAGATAAGGGCCTTGCCCGTGTTCAGTCTTTTGCCAAAATCGATCCTGGAAAGGGACCATGTATGGGTTTTGGTGCCCACCTTGAGAAGCAGCCTGCCCTGGTGGTACATGCCCGAGGTCAGCTTGGCCTTCCCCTTGTTTTTTAGGGAAAGGTACACAGTGCCACCTTTCAGGTAAATTCGCTCTACGGTTAGAAAGGGCCTTGCCTTTTGAGTTAAGAAGAGGGATCTGGTACCTGTTGATGCCTTGTGCCCTTTTTCTTTGGACCTTGTTGGGCTCCCGGCAAAGGTCGAGCGGGCCGACTTGTCCGCCTCGGCCTTGTTGGTAAAAAAGCGGCCTTTCTTTCTGGCACAAACGGATTTTCTAAGGTGGCTTACCATGTTCCCGGTCAGGCACCAGCCCAGAGGATCACAGATTTCAAGGGCCTTGTTGCGCAAGAGGGCAAAAGCGCCCTTCTTTCTTGTGCATTCTTCCTTGACCATTGAGAAGACCCTTCCGTTAAGGCAGCAAAATCCCCTTTTATGATTTTCGGCCCAGGCCATGGCACGCCCCTTGTCCGTAAAGAACTTTCCACTTTTTTTCAGGCAGTCGCCCTTTTTCATGACAATGACTCGCTCGTCCAGGTAGCAGAATCCATTGGTCTGGGCATCCTGCCAGGCCATGGCCTCCTTGCGATTCTTGAAAAAGATACCTTTTCCCATCTGGCATCTGGATTTGGTTGCAGAAAACAGCTTGCCATTGGCAACGCAAAAGCCCGTGAGTTGCACCGCCTTGTCTGCCTCCGCCTTTTGGGAAAAGAACCTTCCCTTTTTCCTCAAGCAGGCAGATTTTCTGAGATGGCTTACCATGTTTCCTGTCAGGCACCAGCCCAGAGGGTCACAGATTTCAAGGGCCTTGTTGCGCAAGAGGGCAAAAGCGCCCTTCTTTCTTGTGCATTCTTCCTTGGCCATTGAGAAGACCCTTCCGTTAAGGCAGCAAAAGCCCCTTTTATGATTTTCGGCCCAGGCCATGGCACGCCCCTTGTCCGCAAAGAACTTTCCCCTTTTTTTCAGGCAGTCGCCCTTTTTCATGACAATGACTCGCCCGTCCAGGTAGCAGAATCCATTGGTCTGGGCATCCTGCCAGGCCATGGCCTCCTTGCGATTCTTGAAAAAAATACCTTTTCCCATCTGGCATCTGGATTTGGTTGCAGAAAACAGCTTGCCACTGGCAACGCAAAAGCCCGTGAGTTGCACCGCCTTGTCTGCCTCGGCCTTGTTGGTAAAAAAGCGGCCTTTTCTTCCCATACAAACAGATTTTCTGATGTGGCTGACCATGTTCTTTGTCAGGCACCAACCCAGAGGGTCACAGATTTCAAGGGCCTTGTTGCGCAAGAGGGCAAAGGCGCCCTTTTTTCTTGTGCATTCTTCCTTGGCCATTGAGAAGACCCTTCCGTTAAGGCAGCAAAAGCCCCTTTTATGATTTTCGGCCCAGGCCATGGCACGCCCCTTGTCCGTAAAGAACTTTCCACTTTTTTTCAGGCAGTCGCCCTTTTTCATGACAATGACTCGCTCGTCCAGGTAGCAGAATCCATTGGTCTGGGCATCCTGCCAGGCCATGGCCTCCTTGCGATTCTTGAAAAAGATACCTTTTCCCATCTGGCATCTGGATTTGGTTGCAGAAAACAGCTTGCCATTGGCAACGCAAAAGCCAATAAATTGCACCGTTCCCTTTTTACCACCCTTGGCAAGGGCGAATGGAGCAAGAAGAAAAATCACCAGAAAGGCTGCCAGAATCGACCAGGCCCTTTGTCTTGTTTTTGGGTGCATAATTTCCTCCTGTTTTCTTGTTTTGAAACTCCCGTTCTGGGAAAGGGCATGTACGTCCAGGTGGCAAAAGGCCCACTACGCTTGGCCTGACTGGATACTCTCAGGATGGAACAGCTAAGGCCTTTACATGCCTTTTCCGCCTAAGCCTAACCGTGGTCAAAAGGTTTTCTTAACGTGGATCCTTTTTTATTAAGTAATATTAAGTAATGAAATTCAAGAAAAAGGTTCAAAAATAATATGGAATTCGCCTTTGGGAGTATCTTTGGGGGAAATAATGTAAAAAGCCCCGAAATCAGCATCTGTTAAGTGTCTGGTCACGGTTCCAGTCAACAGGAAGGCGCACCAGGGAACCCTCTTTGTTCCTGAAAAGCAGAAAACCCTCCCTGCTGCCAAAGAGGAAAAGGTCCCTTGTTATTGCAACGTCCCTTTTACAGTAGTCAATTATCCTTCTGATCTTGCCCTCTTTCCACCACTTAAGAGCCAGGAGCCCGTTTGCGCTCTTTTTTGTGCCAAGGGTGGAAGATGCCAACAGGTCCAGAGAAAGCCTGTAGCCAAGCCTCCTGTAAACGTGCTCAAGGATGTCCAGGGTGGGCAGAAGAGAAAGCTCCTCCTCTGTGTAGGCGGAAAGCACTCTGTAGTCAAAACGCTTGATATTAAAGCCCACTATAAGGTCCATGCTCCTTAACAGGCTGAACAGGAAGGGAAGCTGCTTTTCCCTGAAAACAACGTAGGAACAAGTCTTTGAGTCCCAAAGAACTGCGCAGCTCACCCTCATGCGCTCAGCCCTGTGCCAGCCTCCCACCTCCTTGGCAGAAAGCTGGGTCTCGATATCGAGCACTCCGAAACGCAGACCCTGGAGCAAGGACCGAGAATCTCTGGCTTTATCCTCCAACTTTTCTGCAGACGGAATTGGCCTACTCCTTGGTTTGAAAGTGGTATTTTCAACAGCATCCGAAAGCCTCGTTTCCTCCTTCTGTTTCCTTGGAGGAGACATTCTTATCACAGAAGGGGAGAGGTTTTTCAGCTCACTTAGCAGAAAAAGCGCTGCCTCCTTGTCTATGGGCCTGTTTCCTGAGCCACACTTGGGGGAGTGCACGCATGATGGGCAGCCGTTTTCACATCTGCATGAAGAAATGGTGCTCTGAATAAGATTTAGAAGCTCGTCACTCCTTTCAAAGGCCGCCTCAGTTAGGCCCACGCCGCCTGGAACCCCGTCATATACGAATATGGCGCCCCTTGAAAGCTGCGGATGAAAGGTAATGGATATGCCGCCAAGATCGTTTCTGTCACATAGCACGAAAAGGGGCATGACACCTATGCACGCGTGCTCAAGAGCATGTATCCCCCCCATAAAGTGATAGAGCCCTTTTTCGCATGCGGCCTTTACACGGGCAGGAATCTCTATCCAAAGACCCTCGGTTTCAAAGCGCTGAGGCGGCAGGTCAAGCTCTACTCTGTTTATGAGCTTCTGACCCCGTATCTGGAGAACGTCGTAGCCTGTGACCTGGTCCGTGACAAGGAGCCTGCCCCAGTGGCAGGTCGCGCCAAAAAGGGGCCTGCTCTTTCTTGTCTCAAGTATCTCCGTATCCTTTGACCCTCTTACCTGTGTAAAGTAATCCACCCTGGCAGCTCTCACCTCCACGCGCCTTGTCTCAATATCGAGCCTTGCCACCTGGAAAGTCTGACCGCGGTGGAGATATACTGCCCCTGGGTGAGTCTCCCTGAAGGCACGAAAACCGTCTATAGAGCCTATGGTCTTGCCATCTTCGAGATTTACTATCTGGTAGGAGCTGCCAGTACCTCTAAGATCCACATCCTTCTGGGGATATTTCCTCATGGAAATGATCTTTTCCCCGTCTGCACTCAGAAATAGCCTTCCTGCCTCAACCAGCCTGCTGGCCCTTTTCCTTACAACCCTAGGTCTTAACACCTGCTCGTTAAGCCCAATGGGGGATTCGCTTGCTGCACAAATCAGGTGTTTGGCCACAACCTTTGGGTTAAATACGTTGACCACTGCCTTTTCAGAGGGCCTGTCAACAAGCTCCCTGGGATTGTTCACAAAGTATTGATCAAGGGCATCCTCGCCAGAGACCATTATTACCGCAGACTCTCGGCTGCTTCTTCCCACCCGCCCCCCTCTCTGCCTAAGCGACATGAGCGTGCCTGGATATCCTACGAGAATGCAAAGATCCAGCACCCCGATGTCTATGCCAAGCTCAAGGGCGCTTGTTGAGATGACTGCAAGGAGATCACCCTCTGAAAGCTGCTTCTCAACCAACCGCCTCTCCTCCGGCAAGAAACCCGCCCTGTATGCCGAAACCTTCTCTGCAAGGCCCCCTGCCCTCTGGCCCACCCAGAGGCTTACTAGCTCGGTAAGCTTTCTTGACTGGGTGTAGCATATGGTCCTGAGGCCCCTCTTTATTGCAGCAAGAATCAGGAGCACAGCCGTCTGGGCCGCCCCTGCCCCCTTTGGATCAACCAGGATGAGGTGGCGTTTGCCCTTTGGTGCACCACTTTTTGTTACCACCTTAAAATCAAGGCCGATGAGCTCCCTGGCAAGCTCTCCGGGGTTGCCCACAGTGGCAGAGCTCAGGATGAAGGTCGGGTCTGAGCCGTAAAGGCTGCAGATGCGCCTGAGCCTCCTGAACACCCAGCCCATGTTGCTTCCCATTATGCCCCTGTAGGTATGGACCTCATCCACCACTACGAACTTTAGCTCCTTCCAGAAGGCGGACCATGCGTCGTGATACGGCAGGATGGAAAGATGGAGCATGTCCGGGTTGGTAAAGAGGCAGTTTGGCGGGTCTCTACGTATCTTTCCCCGTCTGTAAGAGGTGGTATCGCCATCGTAGATGGCATGGGAAATCTCGGCACCCTCAAGATTCCTGGTCAACCTGTCAAGAACCTTTAACTGGTCATGGGCCAGGGCCTTCAAGGGGAAAAGGTAGAGTGCCCGTGCGTCTCTGTCCTCTATCATCCTTTCCAGTATCGGGAGGTTGTAAATGAGGGATTTTCCACTGGCAGTGGGAGTTGCAACAACCACGTTTCTGCCTTTCCTTACAAGGTCCATGGCCTCTGCCTGGTGGCTGAAAAAACTTTCTATTCCAAAGGCCGAAAGGGCCTTTTCCAGGGCTTTTGGAAGGGGGGTGGAAAGGGCCCTAAAGCGCGCCTTCTGTTCCTTTTCCGTGTGGGAATAGACAATGAGCCTGCCAAGGGTCTTTGACCTCTTAAAAGAGCTCAGATATTCGGAAACCGACGATGCATCCATTGAACCAGTTGGCCGGCTGTCAAAGACCCTCCAGGTGGCACGTACAGTTTGCAAACCGGAGCACCCTCACGGAGTCGGGGTAGGAATCCACCCTGTTGAAACAGGCGTAATCCTGG
>JALWYS010000095.1 GCA_027003115.1 Deltaproteobacteria bacterium
GTCATCAATTGCCTCAAGCATGCCCCAAAAACCCGTGTCATCTCCGTACCTGTCAAGGTAGAGGCGGTCGATTTGCGCACTTATCCTTCCAACAGGCCTTCCTTTTCTATGTGCCATCAAGAAACAGGCCTCTGCATGTTTGAAAAAGGGGCTGGCTGTTGAAAGGTGCATCCTTCGCTCAAGCATGAGCGGGGGCACCCAGTTGGGGTCTTCCAGGTAGATGTCCCAGGGGAGTTTTATGAAGTTCGTGAGATCCCGGTATCCTTGTACCTTTTTTATGGAGATGTCCAAGGTTTTGACATTCATAATTCAGTAGGATAACAACCACGCAGAACCTGGGAAAGTGATAACATTTGACAATTTTTAGGGAAATTTTTATAGACATTTTCGGTCTTAAATGTAGAATATAGTTTAGAGAAATACCCAAATTGTTATTTTCGATGTAAAAAGCCGATAATTTATATGGAGTTGTTTGGGGCAAAAAACATAAGGATGAGGTATTAAAATGCAGATGGTACGGTCTTTTCCTCTATTGTTTCTGGTTGTTTTCCTGACGGCTGCAAGTTGGAGAGGCACTTGTCACGCAATTTATTATTCATGGACGAGTATTGAGGATTTTAAGGGAATAGATAGATATAGCCTGTTTTTGAAGGGCAATCTTAACTACTACAGGTCCGATGTTGAGGGGCGTGTTGCCGTTGGAGGAAATGCACATCTCAAGGCCTTCAGCATAGGAGAAAAGGCCACTAATAGTAAATATTCTCTGGTAGTTGGCGGAAAACTTAGGGCAGGCGGTTCTGGAAACCATGAAGGTGGCCAGGTCAATAACGGGGGTATTTATTCTGGTAAAAAGGTCGTTTTGAAACGAGTGGGACTGCCTGAGGGAGACGTAGTCTCAAAATCAAATGTGAAACTTAAGGATATGACGGTCGAACAAGGCTCGGTGGTCGCTGGAAATGGTGTCAAGTTAAAAAACGCCTTTGTTAAAGGTGATGTTACCTCAGGTGGAAAGGTGAAACTTAAGGATTCCACGGTAGAAGGACAGGTGAAAGAACATGCTTCAGTCCATATTCAGGAACCCATTGATTTTCATGACATAGACTTAGGAGACATCTCCGGGGGCATTCTTTCAAATACTGAAAATGGTGCCCAAACTTATGTTAATGGCAAGCTCCTTCTTAAGTGTAACGATCCTTTGATTTGCTATTTCAACATCTCCGCCACACAGATAGAAAACGCCTGGGGAATTGATATATCTGCCTCATCTAAAAAAACCGTCGTGATTAATGTAAAGAAGGCCGAGGATCCTTCTGCTAAGAAATCTCTTACCATTGAAAACATGGCCTTCAGGCTTCTCGGTGGCATCGGATCAACCAATATCCTCTACAACCTTTACGGATTTAAGAAAATAACCATGGACCATATAGGTCTTAAGGGGTCGATACTTGCGCCAGGGGCCACGGTCAACTTCTTTGAAGGCAACATGGAAGGCATCCTCATGGCCCAAAACCTTAATGGAGGTTCCTGGAAGGATGGAAAAAATGGCGGGCAGATAAACACGCCGGTTCCAGAACCTTCCACGTTGCTTCTGGTTTTTTCTACCCTTTTTCTTTATGTGCTTTTGAGCTCTATTCCAAGGGTGAAAAGGGTCTTAATCAAGTAGCTCCCATAATGATGGACCATTGGTCTTTGTTTTCGTTCTGGTGATAACGTGCGTAATTTCAGGATACTCATCGCTGTTTTGTGCCTGGCTGTTATTTTTCATCTCAGCAGTCTGGAGTTGGCACTGTCATCACAGTTCTGTCTTGGATTTTTTCTCACCGTTTTGGTCCTTATTCTTATTGCCCTGCCTGTTTCTGATAGGCTGGAGATTCGTTTGGTTATCTTTTTCCTGGGTGCTTTTCTTGCCTTTAGATATATCGTATGGCGAACCACAAATACCTTGATCTTTACTTCTGTGGCCGATTTTATTCCCATGATGGCCCTTTATATGGCGGAACTTTACAGTTTCACCGTGTTTTTTTGTGGACTGATAATAAATGTTTTGCCCCTTGAAAGACCCTCCAATGCCCCTTTCAATCCTGCTAAGGGTTATCCTTATGTGGACGTTTTGATCCCAACCTTCACTGAACCTGTTGACCTCGTGAAGACCACGCTGATGGGTAGTACACTTTTGGATTATCCAAAGGAAAGGCTGAGAATTTTTTTGTTGGATGATGGCGCAACCATTGAGCGGCTTGTTTCCAAGGATGAAAAAACACGAAGCGAGGCCCATGCAAGAAAGAGGTTTTTCCAGGAATTATGCCGGGATCTCGGCGTGGAATACAGGAGCCGAAAAGAGAATCGCCATGCCAAGGCAGGAAACATCAACGAGGCCCTTGCAGAGTGCAAGGGAGATCTTGTCTTGGTGCTGGATTGCGATCATGTTCCAACCAGGGACTTTTTAAAACGCACTGTAGGGTTCTTCCAAAGAGACGAAAGGCTGTTCCTGGTGCAGACACCACATTTCATGATCAATGCAAACCCGGTGGAAAAGAATCTTGGCCTTTTTGCTGATGCCCCTTCCGAGTCGGAGATGTTTTACGGGGTAATCCAGAAGGGCCTTGATTTTTGGAATTCCAGCTTCTTTTGTGGCTCGGCCGCCCTGTTGAGAAGGGCATATCTTGAAAAAATAGGGGGCATTTCCGGAAAGACTGTCACGGAAGATGCCGAAACGTCCCTGGAGCTTCACTCCCAGGGCCTGAGGAGTCTCTATTTTGCAAATCCAGTAACAAGTGGCCTGTCTCCAGAAACCTTTAGAGACTTTATAAACCAGAGAATAAGGTGGGCCCAGGGAATGATTCAAATACTTCTGTTGAAGAATCCCTTCCTTAAAAAAGGCCTCAAATGGTACCAAAGGTTAAGTTATTCCAACAGTAGCATCTTTTGGTTCTTTGGCCTCGCCAGGTTCATATTCATTATTTCGCCGCTTCTTTATTTTTTCTTTGGACTACATATCTATATGGCCTCGGTTCCTCAAGTCGTGGCATATGCATTGCCGTTTCTCATCTCGTCCTTTTACATCAGTAATTTTCTCTTCGGTAAATACAGATGGCCCCTGTTTTCTGAATTATATGAGACTGCCCAATCCATTTTTTTGCTTCCGGGTGTGTTCTCTGTATTATTACATCCACGCAGTCCACGGTTTAAGGTGACTCCAAAAGGACAAAGCTTGGTAAAGGACTTTGTGAGTCCCCTCGGGTGGCCCTTGGTATTTCTTTTTCTGGCATGCATTGCTACGGTGCCTTTTGTTTTTTACAGGTGGTATGCCTATCCCCTTGATAGGGACGTGGTAATAATCTGTACGATCTGGTTGTTCTTCCACATGCTTCTTTTGCTCATGTGTATTGGAAGCGTTTTTGAAAGGCACCAGTGGCGCAGACATCCGCGCACCTGGGCATATGGCACAGTCTTATTCAAGGAGGAAGCAAAAGGTAAAACCGCCCGAGGCAGGGTAATAGATTTATCCCTAGGTGGCATGGGAGCAGAGATTTCTGGAGAAGCACTTCTTGAAAAAGGTGACAAGGTTACCCTGGAAGTCTCTGACAGTTATGGCAACTCTTATCAAATAAAGGCCAAGGTCTTAAGGGTCAGGTCTGTATCTGGGCGAGGCAAAAAGATCGCACTGGAATTCGTCAGTAACGATCTTGCTGATTTTAAAAAGATTGTCGCCTATGTTTATGGAGATAGCAGGAGGTGGGAACGCTATCAGGGCCGCAAGAGGAAAAAGGTGCCCCTTGTTAAGGGAGTGGTCTATCTTCTTAAGCACGGGTTTTCTGGAGCAAGATTGGCCCTTTGGGAGATGTGCAAGCTTGGTCTGAGAAGCTTCAAATCAAATGTTTTGACAAGGTCGTTCAAGACCGTGCAAACATTACTGGGATAATGAATACAATACGGGCAAGATGGAGAGGAGAAGTACATGAGACGTAATCAATTGATAATGGTCGTCGTTTTTTCTGTGTTTTTTGTGACTTCTGGTGCGCTAGCCCAAAATTTCGAGCTGAACAAGATCGTCCCTGTAAAAGATATTAAGCTTCATTCAATTAAGGATCGCTACAAGATAAGCCTTCCCATACCACAAAGATGGAAGGTTAAACAGGCCACTTTGAGTTTCAGGTATAGCAACTCAACGGCCCTTCTAGCCTATAAATCAAGGCTTGTGGTTTATCTCGATGATATTCCCCTTTCACAGTTTGTACTGGACCCGAAAGATGCCGAAAAGACGGCTCGGGTTGACATGCCTGGCCGTATGCTGACCCCAGGTTACCACTCACTCACCTTTGAGGTTGCACAACACTCTGAACGGGAGTGCGAGGACCCCTTTGCCCCAGAGCTTTGGTCGGTAATAAAGCTTGGGGAGGCAACCCTCTCAGTTGACTACGAAAAAAAGGTCATTCCCCTCAGCCTTTCAGCTATTCCCGAATACATAGAGGACCCAAAAATCTTTCCCAGCCAGAAAATCAATCTGGTTATCCCGTCTCTTGACAAGGAGTGGCTTGAAATTGGGGCTATTGTTGCCGGAGGCCTGGGGGCCAGGATGCAGTACAGGCCAGTTCAAATTACTGTATCCTCTCAAGTCACCCAGAATGTTGACAACGTGGTTATAGCCACAAGAAAGGACCTTTCAAAACTGGGTGTTCCCCATGGAACAAACTCAAGGGGCCCATGGCTCGAAATTTCTCATGTTCCAATCCCAAATACATCGAATGCCACCCAGGAACAGGGCGTCGCTTTTGACACAACCCATGCCCTCATACTTATTACAGGAGATGACGTGGGACAGGTCAAAAAGGCTGCCCTTGCTGTCTCTTCCATGTCCTTTCCGTTTCCCCAGGGGTCTTATGTGCAGATTGATAAAACCATTCTGCCTGAAATCAAACCATATCACAGAAAACAGGCCCTTTATCCTGGAGAGCCAGTGAGATTCAAGGACCTTGGTTTTAGGACCCATGTTTTTAAGGGCATGACCAGGGAGCCTGAAAAACTGGAGTTCTTCCTCCCTTCCGATCTGTACATCAAGCCAAATCAATATGCAGTACTCTTGCTTCATTTTGGCTTCAGCAGTGCGGTAAGGAAGGATTCCACCATGAAAATAGAGCTAAATGGCAAGCCTGTATCGAGCGTGCATCTGGACAATGAAAATGGCGCCTTTTACGAGAGATACAAGATTCTTCTGCCCACCTATCTATTCAAACCGGGCAAGAATGTCCTTTCCTTTGAGTCCACCCTGATACCTCTAATAATAAAAAGATGCCAAGGCTTCCATGATATGAACCTCTTTCTTACCCTGTTTGACGATTCCACCATACTTTTCCCGTCAATGGAACATTGGGGTAAAATGCCCGAGATAAGCTATTTCTTTGATTCGGGCTTTCCATTCGATCGTGAGATCACGGGTAAAGGAGCAGCCTTTTTGCTCCTTGATAAGGACTTTTATGTAGCCACCCTTGCAATGAATCTGGCATCGTACTTGGGCCAGGTTAGCGGCATGTCTCCAGCAGAGATCAGCGTGGTTTTTGATCCATCAGATGCAAAAGATAAGGATTTAATGGTCATAGGCCAGGCTTCCAGGCTTCCGCAAAATATTGCCCAAAAGGCGCCACTTGGTCTTTTCGGGCAGTCCGCCCAAATAAGGTACCCGCAGTTTCTTGATCTCACCCAGGTTTCAAAAAGGTCCATGTGGCAGAAACTTGAGGAAAAGCTTGAAAGTTACTCCAGGCTTTTTCCCGTTTCTGCCAGGAACCAGATATCAGAGGTTCATGCACAAAAAGTCAAG
>JALWYS010000096.1 GCA_027003115.1 Deltaproteobacteria bacterium
AACTTCCACCGCCTTTGAGGCAACAAGTCCTAGAATTCCCTTTTGCCAACCCTGTCCGTAAAGGACATGCGCCCTTTGGCCATCCTTACCTTTAATGAGCTCCATGACCTCTGAAAGAAGCCTTCTTTCCAGACGCTGCCGTTCCTGGTTGTAGCCATTTAGCTCCTGGCAAAGCCTAGTGGCCTGGGCAAGATCATCTGTAATCAAAAGATCAAGGGCAGTGGTCGCATGGTGCATCCTGCCTGCGGCATTCAGCCTTGGACCGAGCCTGAAGGCAATGTCAGTACATGTAATCTGGCGGTCAAGACCCACTGAGTCAAGAAGCGCTCTTATGCCGCAGCGAGGCTCTGTGGACATTACTTCAAGGCCTGTCCTTACAAGTATTCGGTTTTCCCTGTAAAGGGGCATCATGTCCGCCACAGTGCCAATGGCAACAAGATCCAGATATTTCTTGAGATTGGGCGGCGATGAGCCTTCAAAAAAACCCCTTCGATAAAGGGCCCCCCTCACCGCCCATGCAAGGTAAAAGGCCACTCCTACCCCTGAAAGCTCCTTAAAAGGGAATGAACAATCCACCCTCTTTGGATCTATGCATGCAACAGCTTCTGGAAGCGACTCCATGGGCGTGTGATGATCAGTAACAATGGTGTCCATGCCGCGGGCGTTAGAGTAGGAGACCTCTTCAAGGCTTGTAATACCGCAGTCAACAGTTACAAGAAGCGAGCAGCCTTTTGAAGCCAGGTAGTCAATGCCCTGGCTGTTCAGGCCGTAACCCTCCTTTTCCCTGTGGGGAATGTAAAAAAAAACTTCAAGGCCGAGTTCCCTGAAAAACAGGTAAAGGAGTGCTGTGGCCGTTACACCATCCGCATCAAAGTCACCAAATATCCCCACCCGTTCTCTGTCTTTTATTGCCTTAACAATCCTTGACACGGCCTTGTCCATGTCCTTTAAGGAAAATGGGTCATTAAGCCTTGAAAGAGAGGGGGTTAAATGCTCCTCAATGGCATCCCTGGTATCAAGACCTCTGTTTACAAGAAAGGCAGTGAGGCTTCTGGGGAGTGAAAGGGACTTGGAAAGATGGTTAATGAGTTCTTCTTTTGGGTTCCTAAAAGACCAGGGACGATTTAGTATGAGCGACGACATGGCGCAAAACTAATAGGCGGTATTTTCTATGTCAATCAAGACATTAACCCTGGAAATCGCCCCTTCCATGGTCTATTTCCTGAGATTCATCCTGGAAGGATATGACAACATGTTTGTCCTGACCACTGTTGACAAGGCAAAGGGGCTGGTGGAGATTCAATACTGCCAGTCGGTACGCCAGCAGCTTGAAAGAATCCTTGATGAGATTGGAGGTGAAATTGGACTTAAAAAGGTTCAGTGGTAAGGCCTTTTTGTGCCTGTTGGCCTCTTTTGTGTATGGGCTGGCCCCTTTGGCACCGGGGCAGATCCATGCCAAGGATGGACCCCTTTCGGTTCAAAACTGTGTCAAAATTGCCCTTAAAAACAACCTCAAAATACTTAAAAAAGAACTTGAAAAACAGGCGCAAACCTACCATTCAAATGCTGTATTTAAGGAAATGCTTCCGCGTTTTGGCACTGACTATTCCT
>JALWYS010000097.1 GCA_027003115.1 Deltaproteobacteria bacterium
TCCTTCCAAAGATCTTTGACCCCTATTTTACCACCAAGGAAAAGGGAAGCGGCCTGGGGCTTGCCGTATGCTTTTCCATAGTAAGGAAACACGGTGGCTTTATAACCGTGGAGTCTAAACCGGGGAAAGGTACGACCTTTCGCATCTACCTGCCTGCCCTTCAGGAAATCATCTCTGAGGATCGCCAGGAGCATGGTTCCATTTCCGGCAGCGGCATGGGCAAAAGGGTCCTTATTATGGACGATGACCCTAATGTATTGCAGCTTTTGAGTGAAAGCCTTAGGTATCTTGGCTACAAAAGCGAAACCGCCAGGGATGGAAACGAGGCCATCA
This sequence comes from Deltaproteobacteria bacterium, assembly GCA_027003115.1. GTDB lineage: Bacteria > Desulfobacterota > Dissulfuribacteria > Dissulfuribacterales > QOAL01 > JAADCZ01. Next base: position 334 of record JALWYS010000097.1, read on the forward strand.
TGAAATACCAGGAGGCCATGAAAAATGGCCAGCCCTTTGATGCAGTCATTATGGATCTCACCATTCCAGGGGGTATGGGCGGCCGGGAGGCTGCGGCACGGCTTCTTGAAACAGACCCAAAGGCCAAAATCATCGTTTCAAGTGGTTATTCCAAGGACAATACCATCACCAACTATAAACAGTACGGCTTCTGCGCCTCACTGCCAAAGCCCTACAAGCTCGAAACCATAAGCAGGGTCCTACTTTCCGTCTTTTCCGGGTGATTCCACTGGCCCTGTCTGGCTGCGTGCCTCACAAGATCTTAGCAACCTTTCAACAAGGATGGTTCGAAAGATGTCCGCTTTCCCTATTGTGTGGGGATGAAAGGGAAGGGAGAAGGAGACACCAGATGCCCCTGAGGAAGAAGGTATCATATCCCCTCCTGGATATACCATACGCCAGCCATCTTGAGGTCTTGGTTTAAGGTTGTCAAACAGGGTCTCACCTGTCTCATCCACGTAACTTAGACTCATATCTTTAATGGGCCTTAAGACGGCTATCCTGCCAGAACCGTTCTGACCAAGAACGGGTGGTGCCCAGCGCCTTTTTTCAAAGCCCTGGAACCAGAGCCCCTTGAAATCTCCCCCATGTATCTTGTCTGACATTATGGGCTGGAAACTGCCAATATACGCAAGGCCTGAGGCGCCCCTTATCTGTTCCTCCACCTCGCTGCTTCCCTCTACCTCCAGAAATTGCCACTCTTCCGGGTCCACCGAATCCTGTCTCATGAGGGAGCGCCCCTCATCCCAAGGTGCCCAAAGGGCATGGCAGGCCTGACAATCCGCCCTGCAGGCACCCATCAATCTGTGTCCGGCCCGGTCCGAAAGCCTCTTGTGACAACTGCGGCAGGAAATCACCTTAGGATACTCTTTTTCCACGTGGAACAGGCCTTTTTTATGACAGTCAAGGCAGGTAAGGCCCGCCTCTTTGTGGTGGACATCAGGGGCCATCTGGAGCCACTCAACACCGTAGGGTCTAGATATGTGTTGTCCTCTTCTTAGGGGGGCCCTGAAGTCTTCAGGGTAGTCCTTTTCGAAACGGCCCACAAAGTCCCAGCCCGTGAAGTTTGCATAGTGACAGGAAAGACAGTTTGTGACAGAAGGCTTTCTAAAAGTGTGGCGGATCTTGTTCCCAACCGGCATGTGACAGGCCGCACAACCCTTTCCGCGCCTTGTTCCAGCGTAATCATCCCCCTGGTAATAGACGTGACACATTAGACACCTTCTTGCAAGAAGGTCTTTTACCAGCTCCCTCTTGTTTCCCGGTCTCTCCACTGCCCTTAGCTCCTGGACGGAAGGTGGCCTTTCCCCTGGGAAAAAGGCATTCCAGACACCTTCTATCTCACCAGACAGGGTATAGTGGGTGGATTTTTGGACATCCTCAACCTGTTCCTTATGACATCTTATGCAAAATCTTTTTGCAAAATGCGGAGAAGACGGGCTTTTAACAATGCCTTGGTGGGCCTTCTTGCTAAAAGGGCTCCTGTCATCACCCATGTGGCAGGTTACACAGGAAAAATCGTGGTTTTTATCTGCTTTTATGTGGTGACAGCTGACACACTGCCCATATTTCCCGTATATTTTACCATCATGAGGCGTGCATGAAAAAAGCGCAAGGAAAAGTAGAAGGGCCCAAAATACCGCCCTGGCACAAGGAATAAACCAGCCTTTACCCCCCTTTAGGCCCTGTTTCACAGCCTGATACCCCTTATAGTTTCCATTTACGGTGCCTTTTCCCCATCTGTTTACCTTTTCAAAAACTTTACAGGCAACCTTGAATAGACGTCTGCATCCGGGCCAAGGGTGATGCCGCCCCTTATCTGGTAAAGGCCAGTAAGGGCCACCATGGCAGCGTTGTCTGTACAAAAAATAGGGCTTGGAACCACGAAATTTAGGCCCTTTTCCTGGCAGGCCTCTTTTAGGCGGTTTCGAAGCCTTTTGTTGGAGGCCACTCCCCCCGATGCCACCACCCAGCCTACCTGGTGCTCCATTGCCGCCTGAATGGTCTTTTCCGTGAGGACATCCACCACAGCCTCTTGAAAGGAGGCACAAACGTCTTCCACTACCACCTTCTTCCCCTGTGATTCCAACTTCCGTACGGTCTGAAGGACAGACGTCTTGAGCCCGCTAAAGCTGAAATCAAACGGGGTTTCAGGAAGCCATGCCCGGGGAAAAGAAAAGGCATTCCCCCTTCCCTTTTCTGCCAGACGGCTTATCACCGGGCCTCCAGGATAGGGAAGACCAAGGATCTTAGCCACCTTGTCAAAGGCCTCCCCTGCAGCATCGTCCCTGGTGCTTCCAAGTAGCTCAACCTTGAGATAATCGTCCACTCGGTACAGGCTTGTGTGCCCTCCAGAGACAACAAGGCCCACAAAGGGAAACTGCGGTGTAGTCTCCTTTTCCAGGAAACATGCCATGAGGTGGGCGTGGATGTGGTTGACCCCGGTAATGGGTTTTCCTGAAGAAAATGCGCAGGCCTTGGCATAGGAGAGCCCAACCACCAGGGAGCCAACAAGCCCTGGGCCCTGGGTTACAGAAAGGGCCTCAATCTCATTGAAGGTGACATGTGCCTCATCAAGGGCCCTTTTCACAACAAAATCTATGGCCTCCACATGCTTCCTGCTGGCTATTTCAGGCACTATGCCGCCATACTCTGCATGGATGTCAACCTGTGAGGAAATGATGTTGCTTAAAAGCCCCTTTTCCTCAAGCAAAACAGCAGCCGCAGTCTCGTCGCAGGATGTTTCAATTCCTAAAATGAGCCTCGGGCCAGTGTTCACCTTGCCTCTGCCTCCATTATCCTTTTATCAAACTCTGCCTGCATCTCCTCCACCACCTGACATGCCCTCTCCCAGGAGGCATAAAGCCCCTCTAGCTCGTGCTTTACGCGCCTGTAGCGCTTGTTGAGCGTTGCAGCCCTCTCCTGGTCATTGTAGGTAGAAACGTCTGAAAGCTGCTCCTCTATGGCAGCCTTTTCCTCTTCAAGGGCCGTTATGGCAGATTCTATCTCCTTGGCCTTCTCCTTAAAGGGCAAAAGCTTTCTGCTCTTTTCCTGTCTAAGCTCTGCAACGATACGCTTTTTCTCCCTTCGTGAAAGCCTGCTGCCACTGTCCCTTTTGCTGGCCGCTGATTGCCTTGGTGTTACAATTGGGCCTTTGTCATCCTGTTCGACTTTCTCCATGGATTCCTTGTGTTCAAGAAAACTGGAGACGTTTCCAGGAAAAAGGGAGGTCTTTCCATCTGAAATCTCCAGAACGCAGTCCACAAAGCCGTCAAGAAAGTAGCGATTGTGGGATACCACCACAACCGAGCCCTCAAACTGGGAAAGGGCCGTCCTTACTGCCTCCTGGGCCTCCATATCCAGATGGTTTGTGGGCTCATCCAGAAGAAGCAGGTTTGCACCACGCGCCATTATGACAGCCAGGGCCAGCCTGCTCTTTTCCCCACCAGAAAGCACAGACACCCGTTTCTGCACATCGTCCTCCCTGAACATGAAGGTTCCAAGGATGGTCCTGAGCCTTGTCTCGGACAGGTCTTGGCAGCGAAGGCGCAATGTGTCCAGGACTGTTTTCTCAATGTCAAACTCAAGGGCCTGATGCTGGGCAAAGTAGGAGACCTCAACATTGTGCCCCAGGATCACCTGGCCGCTGTCCGGGGCCATCCTTCCACCAAGTATCTTTAAGAGGGTGGATTTGCCTGCCCCATTTGGCCCCACCACGGCCATCTTTGAACCGCGCTTAAGAAGAAAGGACAGATCTGAAAAGAGGCGGCTCTTACCAAAGCCCTTTGAAAGGCCCTTTGCCTCGAGAACTATCTTTCCTGCCCTTTTGGGCTGGGGAAGATGGAAATGGTATTCCTGTTCCAGGCAGGGCGCATCAACAAGCTCCATCTTTTCAAGCTGCCTTATCCGGCTTTGGACCTGTTTTGCCTTTGTGGCCTTTGCCCTGAAACGCTGGATGAAACCATTTATCTCCTGAAGCCTTTTCTGTTGGTTTTTCCAGGCAGCCTCCTGCTGCTCAAGTCTCCTTTTTTTCTCCTTGTGGTAGAAGGAATAGTTCCCCTTGTAAACGTGAAGACGCCCCTGATCAAGCTCCCATATCTCGTCTGTCACACTGTCAAGAAAGGCCCGGTCGTGAGAGACGATGATGCAGCCCGCATCCGCCTTTTTCAGAAAGTCCTCCAGCCAGGTAAGGCTTGGAAGGTCCAGGTGGTTGGTCGGTTCATCAAGAAGGATGAGATCGGGCATTGAAAGCAGTATCTTTGCAAGCTCTACCCTCATTACCCAACCGCCACTAAGGGATGAGACGGGAAGGTGAAAGGCATCTTGCCTAAAGCCAAGGCCCCTTAAAACGGCCTCAATACGTCCTTTGATATTGTAGTAACCCTGCCGGTTGAGCTCTTCAAAAATGGTGTCGTGTTCTTCAAGGATCCTGGAATGGTCAGAGTCATTTTCGTCTAGCTCCTCGAGCTTTTCCGCCAGGTGCTCCAGCTGCCGCCTTTTTTCAAAAAGCCATGAAAATGCCTCCTCTGCCTCCTGAAAGATAGTTCGCTCTCCCTTTTCGGGGACAACCACTTCCTGGGGCAGGTGGCAGAGCCTGAGGCCCTTGCTCATGTGTATCTGACCGCCTGGGCATTCGGCCTTTTTGCAAAGCACCTTCAGAAGGGTGGTCTTCCCTTGGCCATTTCTTCCCACAAGGCCCACCTTCTGGCCCCTGGTAATGGTGAAACTCACATCGTCAAGGAGCCTTTTACCGCCTATTTCCAAACTCAGTTTCCTTGCCTGCAGCATTTCCTTTAGTAGAGTTTTTTGAACGAATGAAAAAGGCCGTTCCAAATAATTGAAACGGCCATAAACTATTAACCTGTTTTTTCAACAAGGGCAAAGAGAAGGTCTAATGCCCATGAGCCAAAGGTGTTTCTACCAGAAACGCCTTCTCTTTTTGTCCTTCTTGTTCTGGCGTGCCTGGTTGATCTTGAGATTCCTTCCGTGGAACTCCTTTCCGTTTAGGGCCTTTATTGCCTTGTCTGCAGAACTGTTATCCATTTCGGCAAAGCAGAAGCCCCTGGATTTTCCAGTGTACTTGTCCGTAATCCAGTCAAAGGATTCAAGGCTGCCGTACTCTTCAAGCATGCTTCTTACGTCTTCCTCTGCCACATTGTAGGCCAGATTGCCTATGTAAAGTTTCATATTTCTTCTCCTTTTTTCTCTTTTGGTTCCGCTTGTTAGAAACGGAAACGCACAAAAAAAGGGACAGGCCTCGACAAAGACCTGCCCCTTTCATTTTTCGTTTTTTTTCAGATACAGCCTATGCTCTTACATTGGCAGCCTGGGGGCCCTTGGGGCCTTCCGTGATGTCAAACTCCACGGTCTGGCCTTCTTCAAGGGACTTGAAGCCGTCACCCTGAATGGCTGTGTAGTGTACGAATACGTC
>JALWYS010000098.1 GCA_027003115.1 Deltaproteobacteria bacterium
GGCCCGTGCAATTTCAAGCCTTCTTGCCTCGCCGCCAGAAAGGGTGGATGCCTTACTTTCCATGAGCCCCTCAAGCTCGTACTCCTCAAGAAGCACCCTGGCCCTTTCAACACACTCATCAAGGTCAAAGCCCCTTAGCTGCAGTACGGACACAATGTTATCAAGTACGGACAGGCCCCTGAAAAGGGATCTGTTCTGGGGGAGAAAGGAGATGCCAAGGCGTGCGCGCCTGTAGAGTCTAAAGGAGGTAATGTCCCTTTCCCCAAGCACTATTTTGCCCTCTTGGGGCCTTTCTATGCCGGAAAGTATGTAAAAGGTGGTTGTCTTGCCTGCACCATTTGGCCCCAAAAGGCCAACGATTTCACCTTGCTCTACAAAAAGACTCACCCCTTTGACCACTACCCTTTTTCCAAAGGACTTTACCAGGCCTTTTGCAATAAGAGCCATGAGCTGAGCTAAAACCTTCGGCCATCAACAAGGCCAAGCCATGTCTCCCCCACCTTCAAGGGGTTCAGCGTGTGCATTCCCGCCCTGTTCCAGCCCCTTCCAGAGGCGGTCACAAGGGATCTGGGCACTGCAAGTCTCTCCCTGTAGCTTGTGGGAGAAAGGCTTGTTATCTCCCATGCAAGTACCTCACGTCCGTACCTTTTGCTGTTGTCCTGGGCCAGACGAAAGATTTTTCCGTTGTATTCCAAAATCTTCCCAGCAGACCTTGCCCTTTTCCTATCAAGCCTCACAATGGGGTTTTGTGCATGGGCAGTCCATTTGCCGAAAAGTCTTTCAGAAAAATAGAGGTTTGTGATCTCGTTCTTTCCTGCGCTCACAAAAAGCCACCAAAGGCCCTGGTGCCTGAAAATGGTCGGGTCCTTGAACTGATAACCTGCCAGAAGATTTCCAACGTGTCTCCACCCCTTGGGGAAACCTTCTGCCTCATAAAGCCTTACGGACCAGTCATCGCTGCTTTCCGGCACCATATATATTTTGTCCTTCCGTTTAAATACACAGGGAAAGGAGAGGTGAAAATCCTCTTCAAGTACCACACCAAGATAGGTCCAGTCCTTTCCGTCCTGGCTGACTGCCGCGCCGATGCATCCCCTTTCTTCCTTCCTTTTCATGATCTCAAAGAACATAAAAAACTCTTTGTCCCTTTTTATCACAAAGGGATCTGCCACAAAAAGTGCGTCCACGTCAGTTACGTCGGCTCCGGTAAACACTGGATTTAAGGACGGACCAGGATCTACGAGACTGAAGGGATCAGGGCCCTCAAGAACTCCTATGGACCAGGGGCCAAAACCCCCTGTCAGCTTCAACCAGTTTCGCCTTAGGCGCTTTTTCGTAAGAAGCCTTTTTCTGCCTGCCATATCTCCAAGCTTAATGCCTGCCACAAACAGAAGAAGGTCCAAAAGGGGCCTTATTATCAAAATGGCACTCCCTTTAAGGTTGTTATGGGAAGCTTATATCAAAACGGGGGAAAATGTCAGGTCTGATTTTCTTTTGAGAGTCTCAGGCGGGCAAACTTGGCTGCATTTGCGCTGTCTATCCTTATCCACCTCTTGCCCTGGAGGCACCACCACTGTTTGCCATCGTAGCGGGCAACCAGTGA
>JALWYS010000099.1 GCA_027003115.1 Deltaproteobacteria bacterium
CTTTTTATCCTCGCCATGGTGGCGGCCTCGTATATGGGCACAGTGCCAACCGGAACCGTTGACTCTTCAAGGATCACCTTTCTTATTTCCGCGATGTTGTCTGCAAGGGAAAGATCCATTACGGCGTCGGTTTTGGCCCTGAGTGCTGCCGCAAGTTTCTTCTTCTCGTATTCAATGGAGGAGGTAAGGGTGCTTGCGCCTATGTTTGCATTGACCTTTGTCTTAACGCCCTTTCCCACGACCATTGTTCCGCGACCTGTACGATATCCAAGGACAACCGCGGTTCCTTCCAGGATGTTCTTTATGAGTACAGGTGTATCGATGTTCTCTTTTTCAGCCAGGTGTTTCAGTTTTTCAGGCACCTGTCCTTTTCTTAGTTCCTGAAGCAAGGTTTGAGACATTGTTTCCTCCAGTGGGTAGATGGCTTGAAATAAAAAAGGCCACCCAGCTTTGGGCGGCCTTAAGTGATCTTACTGAATTTTAAGATCGTTTCCCTACGCTGGCATTACCCAGATCAGGTTCCAGGGTCGTTGGCAGGCTAGCCAACCTCTCAGCCCGGTTCTCCCAGGCTCCCCCAACGTATACTTTTCTATTACACTACTATAAATAACATGGAGGTTTAGTCAAGAAGTTAATGGACCAGGGTCATTTCCACAGCCTAATGCATTAATTATGTGTGTTCGTGTTTTTGAGTTGAAAAAAATCCATGCTGAAGTAAAGCTGTCTAAAAATACTTCCTGGAGGATGCCGTGGCAAAGATTCAATTTTTTGGCGCAGCCCAGACGGTTACAGGCTCATGTCACATGCTTAAGTTCGGAAAACGCCGTTACATCCTGGATGCAGGCCAGTTTCAGGGTCCATGGGAGATAGAAAAACTTAATTATGCAGGTTTTGGCTTTAAGCCTTCAACCCTTGACGGCATGATCCTAAGCCACGGCCACCTGGACCACTGCGGAAGGATACCCCTTCTGCAAAAGGGCAGGTTTTCCGGAAACATTTATTGCACGCCCCCCACCGTTGACATTTCCTTGCTCATCCTCATGGACGCTGCCCATGTGCTCAAGGAGGAGTTTGTCTGGAAAAAAAGGAGGCTTACCAGGGCGGGGATCAAGGTCATGGAGCCGCTATTTACCCTGGAAGACGTATATTACAGCCTGGAGCTTTTTGGACCGGCCGTCCCCTATGGGAAAAAGGTGGAGCTTGCCCCTGGGATAGACCTCACCTTTCACTTAAACGATGCCGGCCACGTTCTGGGTTCCTCACAGATTGTTATAGAGTATAGGGACAGGAGGGGACAAAAGAAAAAGCTACTATACACCGGAGACCTTGGAGACGGTGGCCGCCCCCTGGTAAGTGACCCAACCCCCCCTGAAAAGGATGTAGACGCCCTCATAATGGAATCAACATATGGTGATAGGGATCACAAGTCCTACGAATCCTCGGTTCAAGAGCTTGAGGAGGCCATTATCACCACTGTCAAAAGAAGGGGGGCAGTTCTGATTCCCACCTTTGCCCTTGAAAGGGCCCAGGAGATACTCTATCACATCGGGATGATGAAAAGGAGTGGTAAGCTCTCTAAAAGGGTGCCTGTGTTT
>JALWYS010000100.1 GCA_027003115.1 Deltaproteobacteria bacterium
AAAGGGGGTGCCAGTTCTTACAGGAGGTTGCCCCTTGGTGTAGAGCAAAAGGTCCCAGCAGGTGTGAACGTCAGAAGGCAGGGTCTCTTTTCCGGTGTAAACCAGGACCTTTATAGAGTTAGAGGGCAGATTTCTGGAAATATCCTTTGCTGCGTCTGACACCTTCTCGCTCACCTTTACGTAGCAGCATGGAAACCAGAGAACTGGCAGGAGGCTTGAAGGCCACTTTTCTGGATGTTCCAGCAGGTCCCCGCTCTTTTGGGCCATTTGTCTAAGCTCTTTTATAATATCTTTATCCCCGCTGGCACCATCATCCAGCAGCCAAAGCATGGGGGTCAGGTTGAAATCCCTTCTAAAATCATCGAAAACCATGAGGAATTCTCGTTGTTTGAGTATTTGCAGCTCTTTTTCCTTAGAAGTCAAGGATGAGCTGTGAAAGCGGTATTCATACATGGGCTCTTTGAAATCCGCATGGTGGATGTCAAAAAACTCGTTTATCTGCATGAAATAGTCGTAATCTTCAATGGTAAAACGATAGGGAGAGTAGTCCCTAAGCAGAGAGGCGACCCTAGCCCTGTACATGAATGCCGCTCCTATGTACTGGTTTGGCCAGACGTTGAGTTCCAGTGTATTTTCAGGCAGATGAATGTGCTCGCTGCCAGGAGGAACCTGATAGTTTGAGTACCAATCCGAGTTCCTTAGCGGTTTCCCATCCTCTCCAATTATGTCCATGTTGGCATACACCATGTCCCAGTCAGGGTGCCTCTTGAGGCAATCTGCCATTTTTTCCAGGAAATCAGGCTTCAACCGGTTGTCGTCGCTGGTCCAGGTGAGAAACTCTCCTCTGGCCATCCTGAAACCCCTTGAAAGACTCCTAGGAAGCTTCTGATTTTCTTGGTGAACTACCTTTATTCTCGTATCGATGGCAGCATATTTATCCATGATTGCAGGCGAGAAATCGGTAGAGCCATCATCTATTATTATGAGTTCAAAATTTTCATAGGTCTGGGCAAGTATGCTTTTTATGGCCTCCTCCAAGTGTTTTTCTCCGTTGTAAACAGGTAATACCACGGAAATAAGGCCGCTTTCAAAGGGTGGACGAAGGCCATTTGGCTTCCAGGGCCTTTGAACACGCCTTGCCTCCTTGTAGCGGAAAAAGTAATACTGGTACCAGTTGAGCATGGTGGTTTCAGGATGGGGATATCCAAGAAAAAGCTGGGCAACCCTTCTGGCACTGTTTTTAAGGAATCTTTGAAGCATGAAATTTTGAAGGTTGATTTTGCTTTTTATTGCCTAATGAGGCCTTCTGGAAACAGAGTCAGATTAATTAGTAATCCATGTAGGTTACGTGATATTTTTTTTCAAGGCGTGCCCTTAGCTTCTCAAGCCGCTCCTTTTCCCTTGCTTTTTTTGCCTTTTCTATTGCAATCTCCCTGACTCGATCAAAGGGGTCAATTATGGGCTCTCGCCTGTCCGTAAGTCTTACAATAGTAAAGCTGTTTCCTATGGTAAGTATCCTGCTGAGCTCACCCACCTGAAGCTTGAGTATTTCATCCGTGACTTCTTTTGACCCAAGGGAAGTTGAAGGAACAAAGCCTATGTCACCGCCCCTTGAACGGCTTATGGGCTCTTCTGAGAATTTTTCAGCCACCTTCTCAAAAGGGATGCCTTTTTTAAGCTCTTCCTGTGCTTTTTTTATCTTTTGAATGGCCTTTTCCCGGTTTTTGTCATTGTAATAGACCTTTATCTGTGAAAGCCTAAGGAGAAGGGGTGTAGAGAATTCCTCTATGTGCTTCCTGTAGTACTCTTTTGCCTCCTTTTCTGTAACAGGGGGGAGCGGGGGAAGGAGTTCCCTTTTGATTCTAAGAAGATAGAGGGTCTTTTCATGGTTGGCCGGCTCCGGTATCCCTTGGGCCTTGCCCTCGAGCAAAAGAAGCCTTTCAAGGACAAGTTCCCGTAAAAGCTTTTCGGGGCCGCCTGGAATCTCAAGAAAGCCGTAAAATGTTGGGGAAGACTTGCCAAACTCCACCAGCTCTCCAAGGGTGATCGGGGTGTCTCCTATCTTCGCTAGGACCATTTTTGTGGCCTCTGGATCATTTAAATCAATTACCCCCTTTTTTGCTTGGCAACTTATCGCAACGAAAAGGGAAAGAAAAAGCAAAGAGATTATAAAAACGCATGTTTTGGTGTATTTAATTATTTTCATTCCGTTTTTCTCCAAATGGTCTTCGAAATGTATCGTCATCGTTTGGTTTTGAATGTGGATAAAAGCCTTTTAAAGAGGCCATGCTCTCTTTTTTCACCCTGAACCTGTTGTTCCATAGAATAACTTTTCCGGAACCAGTTATCACGTTCTTTCATGCGCTTTTCCACCTCCTTATCCAGTTTTTCTGCAAGACTATCTTTGGATTTTCCCAAGATAGCGCCTTCTTCCCTAAGAGGCGCAGCACTTAAAATGAACTGGTAAACTGAGCTGTCTGGACACATGGATATAAACTGCCTTATCTCTTTTGGCAGCCTTTCAAAGGCGTCCCTAAATTCCGTTAATTCAACAGGCACTTCATAGGTTTGCCATTCCGTTATAATAAAGCCCTCTGAGCCAAGAAGGCGTCTAAAACTTGGGCCTGTAAAAAAACGCAGGTGGGTCCTGTCAAGTAATCCTAAGTCGCTGTACGGAAATTCATCGGACATTAGGCAGGCAACAATTCCCATGTAGGCAACATTTGGTATGGAAATGACAACGTGGCCGTTTTCCTTTAACAGGCCCTTTGCCTGCCTGAGGACCCTTTCCGGCTGCATAAGGTGTTCGAGAACGTCTGCCATGACTATCACATCAAAGGTGCGGCCTCTTAAATAACTAGAAAGTTCGGCCCTGTCCAGGTCGCAAACAATAACCTCCCTGCAGTGTTTTCTCGCCTCCGTTGCCGCCTCTTCATCCACCTCCACGCCTGTCACCTCACAGTCAAGATGCTCCTTGAACACCCTCGACATATGACCCGGGCCGCATCCAAGCTCAAGCACCTCCTTGGCCCTTCCCACAAGCCTTACAACCTTGGCTGGAGTGGTGTCTGAATCGAGGTCTATCTGATATGCGTATTTAAACTTTTTGTCATTCATTGGTTAAGGATAGGCAGTCCCTTCTTTCCACATGGTATTCATGTATGGCCACTGCCACCACTGGCAAGGATCTTTCTCTATTTCCTTTTCAAGCTTAATGGCGGCAAGCCTTAGACCCTCTTCACCTGTTGCAGGAATCTGTTCTATATTCACTTGAACCTTCCAGTCCGTCATTGGCCTGACAGCGGCAAAGACAAGGGGTGCCCCGGTCTTTTTTGATATTCTGGCAATACCCATGGGAAGTTTTAGCACCCCTCCTAAAAAGGGGACATTATAAAACCTTTTCAGGGTATCCGGGTAGGCATCCATGAGAATCACCATGATTTGGCCCTTTTCAAGGGCTTTGTAAATGAGTCTTGGACTGTCCTTTAAGGTAAGGCCTGGTCCCCCGGTTACCTTGTAATATTTCTTGAGTTTTCGTTTAAGGTATATCCTGTCTATCCAGTCAAGATAGGGGTTGTCTCTGTTCACGGACTGGCTGAGTATGCCGTTTTTTATACCCATGTGGCCAAGGGCGTATGCCGTCATGTTAAGCCTTGAGTAGTGGGCGGTAACGATTATCAGCCCCTTTTTTTCGTAAAGTGCGTCAAAAATGTGCTCTGTCCCACTAACACTTGCCAGTCTCTTCATCTGCTTTGGAGCAAGACGCGGCACCAGCACCGAGTCAAGGGCCTCCATGGATAGCATCTCAAGGTGTCTTTTTGCGCAGGCATGCTCGTTTTCTACTTTTAGAACCCCTCCCGCTTTAGCGCACCTTTTAAGGCCACTTTTCCATTGGTTCATGTACTCCTTCTTAAAGGCCCTGTCCATGGGGGAAAAAAGAAGGGAAAGCCTGTAGGCAAGTTCCATGGGGAAAAAGGAGAGGGCAGGGTAGATGAAAAAGAGCTTTAAGGCCTTTAGCGGTTTTCCAAACATACCTTTAACTGCCAAGGCCTCTTATGACTCTCTTTATCCTTTTAAGCAGGCGCAAGAAAACGGGAGTTTTAGGCCTAAAACCTTCTCTCCACTTTATTACCCGGGCCGGGTTTCCTGCCACTACCGAAAAGGCAGGAACATTCTTTGTTACAACGCTTGCCGCTCCCACCACGGCCCCTTTTCCTACACTTACGCCTTCAAGGATTATGGCTCCTGCCCCTATCCAGGCGCCTTTTTCTACTGTTACCGTGCCATAGGTGAGACTGTGTCGGTATATGGAAACAGGTTTATTATCGTATTCATGGCCAGCACTAAGTAGCTTGGCGCCCGGTCCAATAAGCACCTCGTCTTCTATTCGCAGGCCTCCTTCTCCTGAAAGGTAGCAGCCAACGTTCACTATGATCCTTGAGCCCATGTGTATGAAGGCTTCCTTGTTGGTGCGCGTATCCCCTGTCACAAGGCGTACATGATCAAGAAGTATCACCTCGTCTCCAAGGACAATCCTTCCCCGTTCGCTGTGGGAAATATCCGTGTACACAGAAACGGTGTCAGATATCCTGCAACCTGTTCCAACTTGGTCGATACCAGGAGGGATATTTTCAGACGATACCGGTTCTGGAATGCCTATTACGCCAGCCATCTCCTTATTGTTTTTCTATTACCCACTTGTGAGGGATATAGATTAGGCACATCTCCTTTGGGTCTGCCCTGACGGTGAAGGTGAGGATCCCTTCTGCCATGTCAAATACCTGGATGGCATGTTCATCAAGAAGGTAAACATACCATTTATATAGACCAGAAAGAAGTGGAAGTTCTGGAATTTCAAGCCTTATGGTGGCATTTTTACACCCTTTTATAGGAGATAACCCATCCGCCTTTGTTGACGAAAAAAAAATCTTGAGACCGTCATCCCTTTCAAGAACCAGGGCGACATGAAATATTGCATGAGGATCAATGACCTTGGCCCTTACCTCCAGAAACATCCTTTCATGTGATTGAAATTTTAGGGATTCCTGACCCTTTTCATTAAGCAGGCGAATCTCTTCAAGCTTTACCGGGGCCAAATCACCCCCCGCCTGTCTCTGCTCTTCCTGTGAGGGGATGTTTATGGGTAGCTCATCCTCTTCAAGGCCGTTTTTCCTTCTCTGGTACTGTTCGTAGGCTGCCACCACGTTTTCCGTCTCTCCAAAGGCCTCAATTTTTCCGTCTTTTAACCAGATGGCCCGCTGGCAAAGGTTTCTTATCTGGTACATGTTATGGGAGCAAAAGAGTATGGTCTTACCTGCCTTTCTGAAGGACATGATCCTGTCCAGGCTCTTTTTCTGAAAGTGTATGTCTCCCACTGAAAGAAATTCATCCACCAGTAGAACGTCCGGGTCTGTGCATGTGGCAACTGCAAAGGCAAGACGCACAAACATGCCGGATGAATAGGTTTTTACAGGTCTATCGAGAAAAAGGGGGTCAAGTTCTGAGAATTCGACTATCTCGGGGTAGATCTTGTCCACTTCCTTTTTGCCAAGGCCGAGGATTGCTGCCTGAAGGTACACGTTTTCCCTGCCTGAAAGCTCTGGATGAAAGCTTGAGCCAAGCTCAAGAAGGGCGGAAACCCTTCCTTTTAGTTTGCACTGTCCAGACGTTGGCCTGAGTGTGCCTGCAAGTATCTTTAAAAGCGTGCTCTTTCCAGCCCCGTTTTCCCCTATTAGCCCAAATGTCTCTG
>JALWYS010000101.1 GCA_027003115.1 Deltaproteobacteria bacterium
CCTGGCCTCATGGCTTTTTGTCCCAATCCTGGTGATCGGCCTTGTCTCACTAATTAAGGGCCGCATCTGGAACAGAAAGGCCGTGCACCTTGTTTCAGGCAGCATCCTCATTCTTTTAAGCTCCTGCATACTCTTTTGGCTCATAGAACCATCCAAGATGATGGGCGGAATAGTAGGGGCAGCACTTGCCCAGAGCCTCACGGACTGGTTCGGAACTGGCGGTGCCTTTCTCGTTGGCTTTCTCCTCTTTCTGGTAGGCCTTGTGGTTGCCACCCCCTTTTCTGTATCCATCCTGCTCAACAAGGTTTCAGCCATTTTCAGAAAAAAGCCCAAAGACGCACATCAAAAAGAAAAAAAAGGGCATAAACCAATACAAAAGGCGGAAAAAGAACCGGACATAGTTGAGCCGGTAATTGTGGAAAAAAAGAAACCGGCTGAAGAAAAATCTTCTGAAGAGATGGAGGATTTCCAGGTCACCCCTGTAAAGGGGGACTTTGTACGCCCTCCCATTACATTTCTGCAGGAGCCACCTGATGAGGAAATATGGATAGACAAGGAAGAATACATTGAAAACTCCAAGGTTCTTGAGCAGAAGCTAAAGGACTTTGGCGTGTCTGGCCGGGTGGTTGAGATATGCCCTGGCCCGGTGGTTACCATGTATGAGTTTTCCCCTGCCCCAGGTGTAAAGATCAACAAGGTGGCCTCCCTTGCAGATGACCTGGCCCTTGCCCTTAAGACCAGAAGCGTAAGGATAGTTGCTCCAATTCCTGGAAAGGCGGTTATCGGAATCGAGCTTGCCAACCCCAGAAGACAAACCGTGTATCTCAGGCAGATTCTTTCTGCAGACGTATTCCAGAAGGGAAAGGGAGAGCTCCTTCTTGCCCTTGGGCAGGACATTGTAGGCCAGCCTGTGGTAACGGATCTAGCCCGCATGCCGCACCTTCTTATAGCAGGGGCAACGGGAACGGGAAAGAGCGTTGGTCTCAACAGCATGATATGCTCCCTTCTCTACAGGCTTGGCCCGGACGAGCTGCGTCTTTTGATGATTGATCCAAAGCGCATCGAGCTTTCCCTCTATGATGGAATCCCCCACCTCATACACCCGGTGGTGAGCGAGCCAAAGGAGGCCACACGTGCGCTGAGGTGGGCCGTAATGGAGATGGAGCGCAGGTACCAGCTTCTCGAAGAGGCCCATGCCAGAAACGTATCGGGCTACAACAAACAGGCAGAAGAGCCCCTTCCCTACCTGGTTGTAATAATCGATGAGCTTGCAGATCTCATGATGGTCTCCTCAAAAGAAGTTGAGGCATCCATTGCCCGCCTTGCCCAGATGGCAAGGGCAGCCGGCATGCACATCATCATAGCCACCCAGCGCCCATCTGTGGACGTGCTCACAGGGCTCATAAAGGCCAACTTTCCGGCCCGCATATCCTTCAAGGTCTCTTCCAAGGTGGATTCCAGAACCATCCTTGACACCATGGGGGCTGAAAGGCTCCTTGGAAACGGGGACATGCTCTTTCTGCCCCCTGGGACATCAAACCTTGAGCGCATACACGGGGCCTATGTCTCAGAGGCAGAGATAATGAAGGTGGTTGAATTTTTAAGGGCCCAGGGCGAGCCTGATTACGACCTTTCTGTTGTTGAACCAGGCCCTGAGGAGACTTCTGAAGAAGCAGAGGGCTCAGGTGATTTTTACGACGAAAAGTATGACGAGGCAGTTGAGATAGTAACGTCCACTGGCCAGGCCTCCATCTCTGGCCTGCAAAGAAGGCTTAGAGTGGGCTACAACCGGGCAGCAAGAATGATAGAGCAGATGGAGCGCGACGGAATAGTAACCCCCACAGACACCATGGGAAGACGTCAGGTTATAGCAAGGGGCTATGAAGACGTGTGAGCTCCTTGCCCCTGCCGGAAGCTTAGAGAAGCTTAAAGTTGCAATAGCCTACGGAGCAGATGCAGTCTATTTCGGGGCAAAGGACTTTAGCCTCAGGGCCAAGGCAGGAAATCTGGATGAAAACGGCCTTTCAGAGGCAGTCACCTATGCAAGAAGACGCGGGGTCAAGGCCTATGTTACTGTAAACATATTTGCAAGAAACATGGACATTGAAAGGCTTCCAGGCTACCTCTGCCTCCTTTCTGAAATAGGCCCGGACGCACTGATAATAAGTGATCCTGGCGTAATAGCCCTTGCCAAGGAGCATGCGCCCGAAATACCAATTCACCTTTCCACCCAGGCAAACACCTTAAACTATGGCGCCGCCCTCTTCTGGCAGAAACAGGGCATAAAGAGAATAAATCTTGCACGAGAGCTCAGCCTTAGCGAGATAGAGACCATTCGAAGGCGCGTGCCCCACCTAGAACTCGAGGTCTTTGTACACGGCGCCCTTTGTATTGCCTTTTCTGGAAGGTGCATGTTGAGCCTCTATCTTACAGGCAGGGAGGCCAACCAGGGCCTTTGCGCACACCCGTGCAGATATTCCTATGCACTTCAAGAAGAAAAAAGGCCAGGAGAATTCTTCCCTGTTGAAGAGGATGAGAAGGGAGTCTACATCTTCAACTCCAAGGACCTGTGCCTCATTAACAGGCTTAACGAGCTTATTGATGCAGGTGTTGATTCCCTGAAGATAGAGGGCAGGATGAAGGGCAAGCTTTATGTTGCAACGGTTGTCCGGGCCTACAGGGCGGCCCTTGATGAGGCCATGGGAAAAAGGCCCCCTGGCTTTTCCAGAAAAAGGCTTATGAAGGAGTTAATGGGCATAACATCCAGGGGTTTTACGGAAAATTTCTTTTCATCCCCCCCTGAAAGAAGGGACATGATCTACCACGGCCACAAGGTACCCCAGCTTTTCATACCCGTCGGAGTTGTCATTAAGGGAGGCAAACATCCAATCATAAAGGCAAGCTACGTCATAAGGCCTTACGACGAACTTGAATACATGGACAAAGGGCTTGTTGACAGGCCTTTTCGCGTTCTTTCCATAAAGGATGCAAAGAGCGGCGAAGACATCCCCATGACAACAGGCGGCGAAACCGTAAGGCTTGTTACCGACAAAGAGATAGCCTTTAAGGAATATGGACTCATCAGGAAAAGAAAAGGGGAGGCATAGGGTAAGCCCCGCCTACACATCCCCCAAGGACCTAGGCCTTGAAATCCGGCAGCCGCAGGACGGCTACAGGTTCTCAGTAGATGCCCTTCTTCTTGCCGACTTTGTAAAGATAAAAAAAGGTTCAAAAGTTATTGAGCTTGGGGCAGGCTGCGGCATAATCTCCCTTATTCTTTCAAAAAGATTTCCTGACAGCCACTTTATGGCGGTTGAAATCCAGGAGGCTCTTTTTGGGCTTATGGAAGAAAATATCAGGATAAACCGCACGTCAAACATTACCCCGCTTCTTATTGATATGAAGGAGCTTCCACAGCGCTTTAAGCCAGGCAGTTTTGATCACGTTGTCTCAAATCCACCCTTCAGGAAGCCGGAGGCCGGAAGGCTCTGCCTTGACTCCCAGGAGGCACTTTCCAGACACGAAATACTAATCACCTTGAGCGAACTTTTAAAGATATCCCGCTTTCTTTTAAAACCCGGGGGCAGGTTTTCCATTGTTTTTCCTTCAGAAAGGACTGCAGAGCTCATAACAAACATGAGCCTTGAAAAACTTGAGCCAAAAAGACTCCAGTTCGTTCACCCAGATGAAGAACGTCAGGCAAGGCTTATACTTGCGGAAGGGCTAAAAAACGGCGGAGTGGAGGCAAGGATTCTTCCCCCCCTTTTCATCAATCAATAAGTTTGACACCAGCGTTTTCGCCATGTAATTTTAAAACCTTGTCATAGCCTGTGATCAGGCTGTACCTAAAGCCTTTGAAGGTGTTTCCTGCTTTTGAAATGAAATACGATACAGTTTTCCGCTTATGATATCCAAAACACTTTGTATCTTTGTCTAAATGCTTAATTCAAACTGTTTTCAGGGGGGCTATTAACCACTATGTATCCCAAAAAGATTCGCCTTTTTTTTCTTGCCTTTATCACCGTTGGCTTGCTGCTGACTGGCTGCGCGCCCAAAAAACAAATCTCCTCTCCATCCCTTTCGCCTGAACAAAAAGAGGCAATAAAACAGGTTAAAAATTCCGAAACACGAACAAAAAAAATCAAAAAGGACCTTAAAGAACTTTTCCCAGAGGCAGGCACCTGCCCAATCGACTCCTCAAAAGTTGACCCTGATTCTGATCAAGGAAAGCTGGACATGGCGTTGGAGCTCTGCAAACTGTCCCAGGACCTTTGGGAAGGAGGAGACAAGGAGGGGGCAATAAAGGTCCTTGATGATGCATTCAGTCTGGTCCTAAGCGTTCAAAACGAGGATGAAGATCCTGACATAGAACAGCAAAAGGATGATCTTCGCTTTCTCATCTCCAAAAGGATCCTTGAAATACATACCTCGCGCCTCAGGGCCACCAAGGGACTCAATGATCCCATTCCTTTAACCATCAACAAGTATGTAAAAAAGGAGCTCGCTCTATTTCAGGGAAAGAACAAGGCCTTTTTTCTTGCAGCATATCGACGCTCAGGCAAGTATCGTCCAATGATTCTCAAGCAGTTAAAAAAGGCAGGGCTTCCCGAAGAACTCTCCTGGCTTCCTCTCATAGAAAGCGGATTCAAGGTAAGAGCGCTTTCCCGGGCAAGGGCCCTTGGCCTCTGGCAGTTTATCCCCTCCACAGGTTACAAATTTGGCCTTAAGAGAAACGTATGGATAGACGAAAGGCTTGACCCGGAAAAATCCACAAAGGCTGCCATTGCATATCTTACGGAACTGCACGAGATATTCGGAGACTGGTCCACGGTGCTTGCCGCCTACAACTGCGGAGAAAGGACGGTCCTAAAGGCTATTGATAAACAAAGAATCAACTACCTGGACAACTTCTGGGACCTTTACAGGATGCTCCCTAGAGAAACCGCACGTTACGTTCCAAAGTTCATTGCCACACTCCTTATTATAAAAAATCCTGGCAAATATGGCTTTGACCTTGGAGACCCTGACCCGCCGATCCCCTTTGAAACCATTACTGTTAAAAAACAGATGAAGCTCACGGACATCGCCTCTGCAATCGGTGTCAAACCAGAAACCCTTCTTGATCTGAACCCCAGCCTGAGATATGGGGTGACCCCGGACACGAACTTTACCCTAAGGGTCCCCAAGGGATACAGACGCGTTCTAATGGCCAGACTTGACGAGATAAAAAGGTGGACCCCACCAAAGCCCACTTACAAAAGAAGGATACACTATGCCAAAGGAAGAGCATACATTAAACATAGGGTAAAAAGGGGAGAATATCTTTCCCTTCTTGCAAAACGTTTTCACACAAGTATAAGGGCCATCAAGAGGGCAAACAGACTTCGATCAAACAAAATACGAGTGGGCCAGGTGCTTAAGATCCCTGTTAGGACCAGATACGCTGTCAAATACAAAAAAAGGTATAAAAAGATCAGAAAAACCAGAAAATACGTGGTACGCAGAGGGGATACGCTCTGGGAGATCGCTAGGAGGTTCAATGTTTCCGTTTCTGCATTGAGACGTATAAACAGGCTTGGCTCAAACTGTTTATACATAGGCCAGGTGTTGGCCATACCTTCAAACGGCTGATAACAGACTTGAATAATTTGAATAGTCAGGAGTTTTTGTGGAAAGGCCAAGGGTAATACTTGACGAAAAGGAGATAGACAGGGCACTTAGCAGGATGGCCCACCAGATAGTGGAAAGA
>JALWYS010000102.1 GCA_027003115.1 Deltaproteobacteria bacterium
AAGGCGAAAAATCAAGTCTAACTTATTGATATTATTAGTTTTTTGTGTAAAACAACGGCTCGCAGTCAATCCTCTATCAATCACTAAAAAACGGGAAACTTCAGAAGAAGATCTGCAAGGCTGAATGAATAACAGGGACCAGGTTGAAATAGAACCCCTTTTAAAGGGGAACCGGGAAAAGTGGGAGGCCTTTGTAAGATATGTTTCTCCGGTGGTCTATTCCGTGATAAAAAAGACCCTTGCTTCTGCCGGAAGGGATACGCACGATGCCCATGACATCCTCCAGGAGCTTTTTGCAAGGCTGTGTGCCGATAATTTTCAAGTGCTTAAAAGGTACGATCCGGAAAAGGCACGTCTTACCACCTGGCTTTCAGTGATAGCGAGGAATATGACAATAGATTATCTGCGCCGCATCCGGCACGAGCCCATCGGCACAAGAGATGTTGCGGACACTGGCCTTGAGAATAATGACTCACGAATCGATTCCGGCAAGGTCCTCGTTTCCTTTGACCTTCTTCCAGAAAGACAGATGCTCTTAATGAAGCTCCTTTATGAAAAAGACCTGAGCGTCAAGGAAGCGGCCTCATTCATGGGCATTACGGAACAAACCGTCAGGAGTATGCGGCACAAGGCCATTAAAAAACTGAGAACCATTCTGGATAGACCCTGATGCCATAGGGGATGTTTCTTACGGGTTCTTCGTAAGACTAAATAAAAGGGGGAGGGAGATTGGAAGGTAAAGGAGAAAGATCAAAAGGGTGTGACATGGAAGAGAAAAAACTCTGGTCAAGATTCAAAATAAAGGATTCATCAAGGGGCAGGTGCCCTGATGAGAACCTCCTTGCGGCTTATATTGATCACACGCTTACAAAAAGCGAGAAAAAGGAGGTGGAAAGGCACCTTTTAACGTGTCCCTCCTGCCTAAACGCCATCATTGAGATAGGCCAGGCCCTTGGTATGCCCCAGAAGGAGGGTCTTAAGGAAAAAGACCTTGAAGGCATTTTTGAACTTGTGCCTGAGGGTCCGGGCGTGATTGAGGCAGTCCTTGAAAGGATCAGGGAATTTTTGACCAAAAGGGCTGTCCCGGCACCCTGTTTTGCATTGTCCGTTTTCCTCGTTTGCGCTGTAGGGTTCTACGCAGGTTCTCAGACATGGTTTGAACAGGAGTTTTTCAAGAAAAAGATAGTGGCGGAGCTGATTTTTTCCTTTGATAGCACGGTAACGGACTACCATTTTTCAGGAGACAAAGGATAATGCGTTTTAACCTGTTAATTGTCCTGTTGGTATTGTCGCTTCTTTTAAATGGCTTTTTCCTTGGCGGTTACTGGATGGCCCGCTACAAGTCGGAAAGGGTAACCAGCAGCCAGGGGCGTATAGGCGAAATAGCAAAGCTTCTCAATCTGACCCCGGAACAGAGGAGCACATTTCAAAGATTAAAATCCAGGGCCGTAAGTATCAGGCGTCAATATCTTGAAAAAATGGAACGGTTGCGTTCCAAATTTTGGGAAACTGTGGTCAGGGACCCGGAAGACACCAATGAGATTGACAAGATTATCCGTGAAATGGCAAGGGTGAGGGAAGATTACCAGAAGGCGATTTCCAGGATAATCACGGAATTTTTAAGGGGCCTTACAGCAGAGCAGAAGAGGAAATTTTTTGAGATAACAAGGGGCAACAAGGTGCTCAGGGCCTTGGTGTCAGGATAAGAGCAGCCCTTTTTGATAAATAAATTATAGGCCCTGCTATCAAGAATGAACCTGGGCCTGACTCTGAATTGCTTAGATAAAAGTATGAAATAAGGTGCCTCTCCCTCCCTTCCCAAGCCTCAAGAGCGTGCAGTTGTTCCCGGCAATATAGGCCCTTTGGTCGCTCAAGATCACAATCCTTATCGCTCCTTCAACCACCCACCCCTCATCTCATCAGAATTTACGGGAAAGTGTATGGTGCGAAGGTTGCTGATGACGCCGCTATCCATGAGGGAGACAGTCGATCCTTCTAAGGATATGATGATACCGCGATCTCCACAGGCATGGCAGGTTGGGTCTGGATGTATGAGTAGTGGACAAACCCGAAACGGCCAACTGGAAATTGCTGACCTTCTTCTTAAGGCCAGGTAAACTGCTTCACGGCCTTGGATGGAACTTTCTGTGCACCTTTCTCAAATACCCAGTGTCCAAGTGGGTGTATATCTGGGTAGTTCCTATGTCACTGTGGCCTAGAAGGATCTGCACGGCCCTTAAGTCCGCCCCGCCTTCAAGGAGATGCGTGGCAAAGCAGTGGCGCAGGCAGTGGGGATAAACCTTTGAGGAAAGCCCTGCCCTTAAGCTGTACTGTTTGATTATCTGCCAAAGCCTCTGGCGGGACAGGGGCCTGCCCTTTGCTCCCACGAAGCAGTAATGGCTCTTTGCCTTTTTTAAAAGATGGGGACGGGCCTTTTTAATGTAATTTTCAAGCCAGTATTTTGCCTCTTCCCCTAGGGGGACAACTCTTTGCTTGTTGCCTTTTCCTGTAATTTTAAGGAAACTGCCCTGAAGGTTTATTTGATTCATCAGGAGATTTACCGCCTCTGTGGCCCTTAGCCCGCACGAATAGAGCACCTCGAGCATGGCCCTATCACGAAGGCCTGTGGGTTTGGAGGTGTCAGGCTGGTCAAGGAGCCTTTCCACCTCCTGGTGAGTGAGAACAAGGGGGAGTTTTCTCCCCGTCTTTGGATTTCCTATTACAGCAGTAGGGGAGGCGGATATACGGTTTTCAAGAAGAAGGAAGCGGAAAAAGCCGCGTACGGAAGAAAGCTTCCTGGAGATGCTTGTTGCGGATATTCCCGTCTCTTTAAGGTGCTTAAGCCATTTGAGGACGTGCCTTGTCTGAACCTCCTCGGGCGTCTTTAACTTGAGACTTTCTGCAAAGGAGCTGAACTCCATGAGATCGAAGCTGTATGCCTCAAGGGTCTTTCTGGAAAGGCCCTTTTCAACCAAGACAAAGGCAAGGTAGTCGTCCATATCACTTTGCCAGGACACCTTTTCAGATCTCCTCGACGATTTCCATTGCCACCTCTGCAACAAGGCTGTCCTTTGAGGTAAGTCCAAGGGTGCGAAGCCTGCTTCTAAGGCCCTTTTTCTCAGGCCCGGAGAGCTCCTTTGAAAGCTCCAGGAGTTTTTCCATGGCATCGATTACGATCTGGGTCTCCCCTTCAAGGTCAAGTAGCAGGATTAAGGCCCCCCAGTCATCTGGCAGCCCATACTTTTTGATGTATTTTTTGGCCTCCTTCCTGAATCTTGAAGTGCCAAAGGAGTCGTGAAGCCTCTGGAGGTCCTTTTCGTGGGCCGGGTCTCCCTTTGCGCCCTTAAAGAGCTGTTCCACCTTCTTGAGATACTGGCTCTTTATACGCGGGTCCTCAAGCCTCTTTTCAAGACTGCTCCTTGGGTCTTTTTTCTTTGCCATTTTTTAATATCCCTTTTTTAAAGTAAAAGCGCCATCATTCAAATATGAATTCCACGTCTGGAAGTATCAGACACGTAAGGCGTCCTCCGTAAACAGCCCCTGTGTCAATGCCTATTTTGTTTGGTTTCAGAAGGGGGGTGTCAAAGGGCGTGTGCCCAAATATTATCCTTTTGCCCCAGTCGTAGTCTGATCTTATGAACTCATGGCGTATCCACAGCATGTCTTCCTCCTTTTGTTTTTCAAGGGGGATGCCTGGCTTTACGCCTGCATGGACCAGAAAAAATTTTTCGGTTTCAAAACATATAGGCAGGGACTTAAGAAACTGGAGATGCGAGTAGGGAATGAGGCGCGCAGCTTCCCTCCCGAAGCTTTCCAGGGAAATGCCGTAGCTTTTGAGTGTTTTGTCCCCGCCAAAGGTCAGGAAGGCTCCGGATGCAGTCCCGTTTTTCAAAAAGTCCATGAACATGACTTCGTGGTTTCCTTTAAGGCAGATGACACTTCCCGGATACTCGGCCTGAAGCTCCACCATGAACTGGACCACCCCTGCAGGGTCTGGCCCCCTGTCAATGTAATCGCCAAGAAAGACTAGCACGTCCCTTCCCCAACTGATGGGTATACGCTTTATGAGCGCCTTTACCTTTTCGAAGCAGCCGTGGATGTCACCAATAGCAAATATGCGGTTCATGGCATAAGATTATCTCCGGAAGGACAAGTATCAGATTTGCCGTTTTTCATCAAAAGGTCAAGAGCTTCCTAAGCCCTGCCTTTTCTGCCCACTTCACTGCCTTTGCAAATTCTTCAGCCGTAATGGGCCTGTCGAGGGGAGGGTATTTGGAGGCCATGCCGCACGGCCTGTACTGATCCATTACGTTGACAACGGTGTCTGGAGAAAGCTCTGACGCTATGAATCTGCACACCTCTTTCGTACCGGAAATGTCTTCTGGAAGGACAAGGTGGCGTATCAAGAGGCCTTGAAAAGCTGCCCCTGTTTTTTCATCTACCTCAAGGTTTCCAACCTGTCTGTACATCTCCTTTACTGCTAATTTGCAGAAATCCCAGTATCTCTTGACCCTGGAATACTTTAGTGCCTTTTGGTTGTCAGAGTATTTCATGTCCGGCATGTAGATATCCACTATGCCATCCAGGAGTTTAAGGGTTTCAACGGACTCGTAGCCCCCGCAGTTGTAAACTATGGGGATGCGCAGGCCTTCCCTGGCAGCAAGGACAAGGGCGTCAAGCACCTGTGGCACCACGTGGGTGGGGGTGACGAGATTCACATTGTGGCAGCCTCCCTCCTGGAGGGAAAGAAATATGAAGGCAAGGTATTCCTTTTCCACCTCCTGCCCCTCAAGGCCCTGGCTAATCTCAAAGTTCTGGCAGAAGACGCACCTCATGTTGCAGCCTGAGAAAAAGACCGTGCCTGAGCCATTTTTTCCTGTTATCGGGGGCTCTTCACCAAAATGTGCCCCAAAGCTTGCAACAACGGAATTTTTTCCGATCTTGCAAAAGCCCTTTTCGTCATCAAGCCTGTTGACCTTGCACTTATGGGGGCAGAGGGTGCAGGAGGCCAGGATGGAACGGGCCTGTTTTGCCCTTTTTTCAAGCTCCCCTGTTTCAAGGAGTTTCAGATAAGAAGGTCTTTTTTCCATGCTTCTTCTCTTTCCAGCAGGTTTAGCCTGTAAAGCTCAAGTATTGACATGCAAAGGGCAATGACCATTGGGCCGAGGATGAGGCCAAGGAGGCCAAAGACGTTTATGCCGCCGATAATTCCCAAGAAGAGGAACAGGTTATGGAGCTCAGTCTTTCCGCTTATGAGATAGGGGCGCAGGAAGTAGTCTATCTGGCTTATGACAAGGAGGCTGAAGGCAAGAAGGGCTGCGCCCTTAAGGTACTGTGCGGTTACCAGGAGGTAAATGCTTGCCGGGGCCCACACGATGGCAGTTCCAATCATGGGCACAAAGGTCCCAAGTCCAAGGATGGTTCCCCATAGGATGGGTGCTGAAAAGCCGAGGGCCCAGAAGATGAATATGCCAAGGCCTGCCTGTATGATGCCGGTGAAGATGTTGCCGTAAAGGGTAGCAGCCAGAACATCTGAGGTAAGCTTCATGAACCTTTCAACACTCTCCTTCTTGAGGGGCAGAAGCCCCTTGAAGGCCCTTAGCATGTTCTCCCCGTCGGTAAAGAGGTAGAAAAGTATCACAAGCATCAGGAAGGACTTGAATATGAGCACTGCAATGTTTCTGAAGACCACTGTTCCCTGTTTAAGGAAGTATTCACCGGCAGAACGCGCAAGCTCAGCCAGGGTGCCGTGAAGATCTGTGCCGTAAAGTTTAAAGGCCTTTAAGAGCTTGATTGTAAGCTTGTTCAGGGTGGGGTAGTTGTGCGGGTCCGGGATGATGTCAAGGTTAAGGGTCTGAAGGCTTGACATCCCTGCTGTGTACACCCGGAGTACCTCAGAGGTAAGGCTTGTAATCAGGAAGAAGACCGGGATGATGATAAAGGCGACGATAAGGAAGCACATTATGAATGAGGCTAGCATCCGCTGCCCCATGAGAACTTTTACAAGTTTCTGGTACAGGGGATGAAAAAATAGGGATAGGATTATCGCCCAACAGATGGGCTCAAAGAAGGGCAGGTATATCCACAGGCCGCAGACGAGTATTGCAAGGGCAAGGCAAAGGGCAACAACCCCTGAGAGTTTCTCCGTCCAGGCCTCATCCCCCTGGACCTGCGCCTGTTTGTCAGTTACTGGTTCATGCACAGCTTTTCCAGACCCTCGGGAAGGGAGTCGATACCAAGCTCTTTTGCAAAATCCAAAAGTTCCTCATAGGTGCAGTTTATTGAAGGGCTTCGCTTTCCAGAGGTCACATCGGACAGCTCTGTTTCAAGAAACTTAAGGAGGTGGCTGGCTGCCTCCCTTTTCACCTCCTTCATGTCAAAGCCCTCCATCCGGCTAAAATTTTTTAGGCGCTCAAGGTTGGCAATGGATCTTTTAATCCCTCTGTAGATCCGCCTGTCCCTGTTTTCAGGCTTAAGGTCACGAAGAAGTATCTTTCTATACCTTTCAAACACCGCCTTTTTCAAAAGGGTGATATCTACATCTTCCCTGTTGAGACTTGGCCCTTCAGGGTCTTCAAAGAGGTAGTAGAGCCCTGAGTGAAAGGCAATCTCCGGCGTCTCACCCGAATGCTTTATGAGCAGGGCCTCTTCCTGGAGGATTTCGGCTATTTCTTTTTCAGATATTTTGCCTTCTACCACCAAAGGGGACTCTGCCATGCCTTTTTAAGCTCCTCAACAGGTTCATCCACTATTCTTTTACCGTTGTGGCTCATGGTGAGTCTGGGCGAATCTGTCACCTCGCCTATTAGTGAAAAAACAGAGCCTGCCATTATCTTTTCAAACTCTGCCCTGTTCTCTGGCCTCACTGTCACCACCAGGCGGCTTTGGCTTTCGCTGAAAAGGAGATGGTCGAGCCTGTCTATGTTTTCGGCAGGTACGGCAGAAAGATCAACATCCATGCCAAGGCCTCCTGAAAAGGCCTTTTCTGCAAGGCACACCCCAAGGCCACCGTCTGAGCAGTCGTGGCATGATACCACGAGGCCACTTTGTGTTGCTTCAGAAAAGGCCCTGTAGCGGGCTGCTGCCTCTTCTATATTCACCTTGGGGATGGTGTTTCCAATAAGGCCCCTTGATGAAAGGTACTCCGATGCGCCAAGCTCGGCGAAAGTGGTCCCCAGGATGTAAACAAGATCTCCCGGGTTTTTTACGTCCATTGTAAGGGCCTTTCTCACGTCATCAATCTTTCCTATAAGGGAAAAGAGAAGGGTAGGGGGAATGGATATCTTTACACCGCCAATTGTGGCGTCGTTTTTCATGCTGTCCTTGCCGGAGATGCACGGGATCATGTAAGTGGTGCAGATTTCGTAAAGGGCCTTGTTGGCACGGACAAGCTGGGCAAGCTTGTAATGGCCGTCAGGCGTCTTTTCAGACTGGACCGGATCACACCAGCAGAAGTTATCAAGCCCCGACATCTCGTCAAACTTTGCGCCAACACAAAGGGCGTTTCTTACCGCCTCATCCACTGCGGCGCACACCATGTGGAAGGTGTCTATGTCGCTGTAGCGCGGGCATATGCCGTGGGAGACCACCAGGCCTTCCAAGCGGTTAAGGTCCGGCCTCAAGATGGCCGCATCACTTGGCCCGTCGTTCATGGCGCCGCAAAGGGGCTTAATGACGCTTCCTCCCTGAACCTCGTGGTCATACTGGCGGACAACGTACTCCTTGCTGCAGATGTCAAATCTGGAAAGGAGTCTCTTTAGCTCATCTCCCAGGTCAGAAGGGCATTCAAAGTCAGGCTCTTCGTGCTCAGGCGGCTCCCATATGGCCGTGAGTTCCATCTGGGGAACGCCGTTGTGAATAAAGTCCATGTCCAGGTAGGCAACGGTCTTTCCGTTATAGAGGCAGTGGTACTTGCCCGAGTCCGTAAAGGTGCCAAGGACTGTTGATTCAACGCCCATTTTCCTTGAAAGGGCAAGAAACTCGTCCAGTTTTTCAGGAGGAACTGCCACGGTCATGCGCTCCTGGGCCTCGGAGACGAGTATCTCCCAGGGTTGAAGGCCCGGGTACTTTAAAGGCGCGCGGTCAAGGTGGAGCTCAAAGCCGCCTGATTCCTGGGCCATCTCACCTACTGAGGAGGAAAGTCCGCCAGCCCCGTTGTCCGTAATGGAGTTATAAAGGCCAAGGTCCCTGGCTCTTAGAAGGAAGTCTGTCATCTTCTTCTGGGTGATTGGGTCTCCTATCTGCACTGCAGTTGCTGGGGAGCCCTCGTGGAGCTCTTCAGAGCTGAAGGTCGCCCCGTGGATGCCGTCTTTTCCAATCCTTCCTCCGCACATGACAATGGCGTCTCCTGGTCGCGCCTTCTTTTCGTAGGAGGGGCGCCCGCCTATGGTCTTTGGCATGACACCGCCTGTTCCGCAAAAAACCAGGGGCTTTCCAAGGTAGCGCTCGTCAAAGACAATGGAGCCGTTTACCGTGGGGATGCCGCTTTGGTTGCCCCCGTGCTCAACGCCTTCCCTTACGCCTTCGAATATGCGCTTTGGATGAAGAAGGCCCTTGGGGATGGGTTTGTCATAGTCAGGTGGGCCAAAGCAGAACACGTCCGTGTTAAAGACAAGCTTTGCGCCAAGTCCTGTTCCGAACGGGTCCCTGTTAACGCCAACTATGCCTGTAAGGGCACCGCCGTAGGGGTCAAGGGCAGAGGGGCTGTTGTGGGTCTCAACCTTGAAGGCCACGTTGAGCTCGTCAGTAAAGCTCACCACCCCCGCGTTGTCCTTGAAGACAGAAAGGCACCAGTCCCTGTCTCCAAGCCTCTTTCTTATGGTGTCTGTTGCGCCGCGGATGTATGTGTCAAAAAGGCTGTCTATCTCCTCACTTCCCTCAGGGGTCTTGTAAAGGATTTTGGCATTGAAAATCTTGTGTTTGCAGTGCTCAGACCAGGTCTGGGCAAGGGCCTCAAGCTCGCAATCAGTGTATTTTGCCCCAAGGCCCACCTTTTTCCTCTCCTCAACCACTCTTTGGTCCTGAAGGTGTGCTTGAAGGATCTTCATCTCCTTAAGGCTCAGTACCAGCACCCTTTCACGGGAAAGCAGCATGAGCTCTTCATCGCTCATAGCTGAAAGGTCAAACTCCAGCACCTCCACCTTTGCCTCTTCCCTCACCCTTGGCACAAAGAAGAAGGGGCTGCCCTCTTTGTTGTATGTGTCTTCAAGCTGGTCAAAGGTGCAGATGGTTGTGCGCTGTATGAGGTCGTTTGCGAGCAGGTCCATTGCCAGGGATTCGGCCTGGGCCCTGTCAAGCCCTCCTTTTATGAGGTATCCCGTTGAGGTGTAAACGCCTTCGTCCTGGCCAAGCCTTCTTTCAAGGAGAAGCTCTATGGCCTCCTTTGCCGTTTTACCCTCGTTGTCTGTAACTCCGGGTCTGAACCCCACCTCTATAACCCACTGGTAATCCGTGCTGCTGGCCTCGGAGATGGCCTTTGCCACAGGTTTATTTATGGTGTACTTCTGGATTACCGGGTCTGAAAAGGGGCCTCTTGCTATGGCGTCCAGGGTATTTAGGCCAAGGTCCATTTCCACCAGGTAGACCTTGTACGTCCTAATGTCTTCAACTGGCAGTCCCAGGTCCTCGCGGGCCCTTTTGAGGGTCTTGAGTCCGAGGGCATCCTTGAGATTGGTTTTCAGGCAGACTTCGATTCTGTGGGCCATTTTCACACCTGTATCCTTTCCGTTATCCTTAAAAAGAGCTGCTGCCCTGTATATTAACAGGTTGCAGTTCGTGAAAAAACTCTATCGTAAAAATCTCCTGATACTAAATCCCGCACAGTAAAAGGAGATGAAATGCATTTTGTATTTTTATGAGCACCTGTTTTAGGATTTAGGTGATAATAAAACAACAAGAAACTTTCAACGCAAATTCCCCAGTTTTCTTTAAAACGAGCTGCCGAAAAAAAGGCCCTGCAAGCATCAAAGATCAGTCTTTCTCGAGCACCCTTATTACCCTTTTCATGTCTTCTGGAATGGGTGCATGAAACTTGAGTCTTTTCTCCGTAAACACAGGGTGAATCATCTCGAGCCCTTCTGCGTGAAGCATCTGTCTTTTTATCTCTATTCTTTCACCAGAGGGTGTTTCAACCTTTGAAGGGCCTCCATAGAGGCTGTCGCCAAGTAAGGGGTGGCCCACGTGTGACATGTGCACCCTTATCTGGTGCGTTCGCCCCGTATGGAGCCTGATTTTCAAAAGTTGCGCCGAATAAAGATTTCTTTCCACTCGGAACTGGGTTACAGCATGCCTTCCAGAAGCACAATTCACAGCCATCTTTGTGCGCTTTACTGGGTGTCTTCCAATAGGAAGGTTAATTATCCCCTCCTTGTCGCGCATGTATCCAGAGGTTATGGCAACGTAGGTCTTTTTGACCTGTCTTGCCTTAAAGGCGTTTACAAGTGCCTGGTGCGCTGCATCGCTTTTTGCTATTATCATCACCCCGCTTGTTTCCTTATCCAGCCTGTGCACTATTCCTGGCCTTATTATTCCGCCAATGCCGGAAAGGTTTTCGCAGTGGTGGAGAAGCCCGTGAACCAGGGTGTTTTCCAGGTTCCCTGCCCCTGGATGCACAACAAGGCCGGCTGGCTTGTTGACTACCACAACGTGGCGGTCTTCAAAGAGGATCTCAAGGTCCATGGGCATTGGAACCACCTCAAGGGGCGTAGGCTCAGGAACCAATACCTGCACCACCTCGCTTCCCTTCAACTTATACCTGGGCAGCAGGCACGGCTTTCCGTTAACGGTTACCTGCCCCTTTTGAATGAGCTCCTTGAGCCTTGTTCTGGAAACATCGGGGATTTTTAAGGACAGGACCTTATCCAGCCGCATCCCCTGATCTTTGGGTTGGATTTTGATTTCTATTTGTTTGGGTGATGAAAGGTCCTTGGTCAATTAATGGGGCGGAATCTGCTGCGTCTTTTTAAGGAGTAGTTTTCATCTCCAGCAGCATGTCCGGTTCAGGCTCTGTTTTTATCTCCTCGATGCCAAAGATTTCCTCAATCCCCCGTTCTATGTCCTCTTCCTTTTTGTTTCTGGCAATAGAAAGCTCCTTTACCAGCAGGGTCTTGGCCGTCTCCAGCATCTTTTTCTCTCCAAAGGAGAGGGGTTTGTCCATCTGGAGTATGTAGAGGTCTCTAAGTACGGCAGCAAGGTCGAAGATGGAGCCGGTCTTAATGCGCTCCATGTACTCCCTGTAACGCCTGTTCCATGTTTGGGGCGTAAACTTGACATCTTTTTCCTCAAGGATAGAGTAGACGCGTTCCACGTCTTTCTTGGAGATAATGGAGCGGAGCCCAACCGCCTCGGTATTGTTCTTGGGGATCATTATCTTCATGTCGTTTTCAAGGATCCGCATGACATAAAAGACAAGCGTTGATCCGCCAATTTCCTTTTCTTCAATGGCCTCGATAAGACCGACGCCGTGGGCTGGATAGACTGCCAGATCGCCTACTTTAAACATGGCCTCTTTGGTTCGACCTCCTATGATTTTGCAGAATTTTCAATAAAAAACGTACATATTATAACATTTTGAATCAAAAAATGAAACACCTATTACCAAAAAGACAAGAAGACCTTTCTTTTTTAAGGATTGAAAGAAATTCCTTCTGGATTCCTTTTGTTTTGCAAGAAGTAAAGGTTGTCTCAAAAGGGTGTGAAGAAAAAGCTTTTTAAAAATTTGAAGGCCGTACGAACATGCATACGGCCTTCACTTAGGTGGTTGGATTGGTAGTTGTGTTTTAATTCAATACCTTGTGGCCTCGCTGCCTCATGCAGCGAATGTAAGCATTTTTATAGGCGGTCTCAGCATCCATGCCTTTGTAGGTTCCACCTCCGATACCGCCAGCTGCAGCTCCAATGGCAGCTCCTTTCCCGGGTGAACCCACGGCAGCTCCGATGGCCGCTCCAGATGCTGCACCAATGGCACCGCCAATGAGCCCGCCTTTGACCACCTCTCCTGGCGTGTACCCTGAAACCCTCTGGGCAAGCACCTTGCACTCGGCAAGATCCTGGTTTATGTAGGCTGCCCTTGGATCATTGTAAGGATCCACAACCGGTTGCCAACCCGTCTGACTGGCACAGCCTGCGGCCAGTATCACCAGGGAGCCAAATAGAAAGAGAACCCTTTTGCTTTTCACTTGCAACCTCCATTCGGCATTTTTACTAAAGATAATGTCAAATGGCGTTCGTGTCTATTGATAAATTTTAATAGGATGACCACTGGACATGAGAGGGAAAAAATATTATCCCCTCTGTTTTCATGGAGATCAGCTATTTATGAGGAGCATTTTTAAGTTGAGATATCCGCGCAGCTTTCTTTTTTTTACTTTAGCAGTCTTTTGTTTTTTCCACCTGTTTTCCTGGCAGGCCTTTGCAGGGGGATATCCCTTGGCAGGGGAAGCGGAACGCAGGTTCCAAGGAAGGCACTGGACCCCGATTCCACAAGAGATACTGAGAAACATTTTGGAAAAAAAGTCCCCCCTTGAGCTTACACGGAAACGCTTCAACTTCTTCGTGAAGGGGAGGGAATTTGCGGCAACAACTACCATAAACCAGTCTCTTCAGGCCTATCTCGATGACCTTTTTACAGATAGCATAGGGGCAAGGGCAGCTCTAGTCTGCATAGATCCAATTTCGGGCCGGGTGGTGGCAATGTCGGGCTTTGACCGTTACAGGCCTTTGGAAAAAATATGGACCCAGCACCTTGTCCCGTCGGCCAGTCTGTTCAAGATAGTGACTGCAGCAGGGGCCATAGAATTCTGTTCCTTCTCACCCACCACTGTCTTTTACTTTAACGGCAGAAGGCACACCCTATACAGATACCAGCTGAAGGACAAGAAAACGCGCTACACCTCTGCCGTAACCCTCATGGAGGCCTTTTCGCGCTCCATCAACCCAGTCTTTGGAAAGATTGGCATCCGGTACCTCAAAAGGGAGGGGCTTGTGGAGATGGCAGGCCGCTTTTTGTGGGAAAGGTCCATACCCTTTGAGCTCAAGGTAAAGGTAAGCCCCCTGGAAATGGGGTCATCGTCCTTTAATATTGCAGAGGTCGCAAGCGGTTTTAACCGAAGGACCAGGATAACGGCCCTTCACGAAGCCCTCATTTCTGCAGGCATTGCCAACGGTGGGGTCATCATGGCCCCAAGTTTCATTGACATGGTTGTTGAAAAGGGCGGAGAAATGGTCTATCAAAACAAGTTTTATCCCCTTGTGAGGGCGGTCAATCCAAGAACCGCAAATACCTTGAAACGGCTCATGGTGGCAACTGTGACAAAGGGGACTGCGAAGAGGGCCTTCAGGGGCTGGCAGCGGGACAGGGTGCTCCGGACCCTGGTTATCGGAGGAAAGACCGGCACCATAGACAGCGAGGACCACCGTTTCAGGTACGATCTTTTTTCAGGTTTTGCCTGCAGCAAGGAAAATGGACGCTGTCTGGCCGTTGGGGTATTCGTGGCCCACGAAGGCGTTCTTGGGAGGAGGTCAGCCTCTTATGCCAGGCTCGCCTTCAGGAAATATTTTGAGGAACTCAACGAGTAGCAAATTTTTCGGAAAGGAACGGAAACATGGCTTGTATACGCCCTCTTAGGGGCATCCATTACAACACCAATCTCTTCCCAAGACTCGAAGAAGTGACGGCTCCACCCTACGATGTTGTTGATGAAAGTGAAAGAGACGCCCTGGTCAAGAAAAATCCCTATAACATCTTGAGTCTTGAACTTCCTTCCATAAGAGAATGCAAGGAGCCCGTGGCTGATAAATATCAGTGTGCAAGCCTTAAGTTTGAAAAGTGGCTCAGGGAAAAGGTCCTTTTAAGGGATGAAAAACCTGCCCTCTATCCCTACGATATCGAATACGAAAATGCAGGTGAGACGAAGGTAAGAAAGGGCTTTATATGCCTTGTAAGGGCTGATGACTGGGAAGAAAGGACGGTGCTTCCCCATGAACGGACCTTTCAAAAGGTTACCCAGGACAGGTTCCTGTTAAGAAGTGCCACGAGGGCCCAGTTCAGCCAGATTTTCATGATTTACAGACACAATGAAAGGGTGTCCCAATTGGTTGCAAACGGGCATAGAGAAAGACTTTTTCAGGTCAGAGATGCTAAAGGTGCACTTCATACCCTTTGGAGGCTTAATGACAGGGAACCTTTAAAGGGGCTGGAAGAAGCCTTTGATTCCATGCAGCTTTATATTGCAGACGGCCATCACAGGTACACTACGGCCATTCGTTACAGGAAGGAGATGGAGGCAAGGTTTGGCCTTGGGCCTAAGGCACCCTACAACTTCACCATGGCATACCTGGTGGATGCAAAAGACCCTGGCCTTGTGGTGCTTCCAACCCACAGGCTCCTCAATTTGCCAAAGGAAATGGACGAGGAACAGGCCAGGAAAAACCTTTCAAGATACTTTGACATGAACCCAATAGATCTTTCCAGCTCAAATGGAGTCTCAGAGCAGGCAGATACCTTCAGGGATGTTACTGCTACCACCTGTTCGCAAGGCATAAGCGTAATGTTTGGTACACGGAAGAAGGCCTACGTTCTTTGCCCAAAGGCAGAGGCAAGGCAGCAGCTTCTTGATTCTGTGGGTCACAGGGAGCTTGCCGAACTAGACGTGGTGGTTCTTGAGGAGCTGGTTTTCAAAAGGGCCCTTGGCATTGAGCCCGAAGGCCTCGAGGCAGGAAGGGACATCTTTTATATTGCAGACTCCCAAGAGGCCCTAAAGGCCCTTAAACCAAACCAGGTTCTGTTTTTCATGCATCCAACCAGGGTGGAACAGGTCCTTGATGTGGCAGACGCAGGGCTCAGCATGCCGCACAAATCCACGTTTTTTTATCCAAAGATTCTTACAGGCATGGTCCTGAACAAGGAAGATTTCTAAGGACAAAAACAAGTTCCTTAGTCCTCTTTCTTCAGCTCGTTAAAGAGCTCCCTGTGGGTATCTACAATCTTGTCTGCGTCCTTCAAATGTTTCCTTGAGAGCGTCGTGGTTATTGCAATACAGGTAAGACCTGCATTTTTTGCTGACTCAATGCCGGCAGGGGCGTTTTCAACTGCCACGTTTCCGTTTCCTGGCTCTCCCTTCAAGGCGTTAAGGCCTGCAAGATATGGGTCTGGATGGGGCTTTCTCCGACTGACAAGGTCTCCAGTTACGATATGGTCAAAGAGGTTTTTAAGAGAACCCGGAAGCACCGCTTCAAGGATATCTCCGTGGGAGCTGGTTACAAGCCCGGTCGATATCCCTTTTTCTTTAAGAAATTTAAGAAGCTCAGGAACACCTTCGAAGGGTTTTACCCTGTGGGCGTATCTTTCAATAAAATATCGCTTTTGTTTCTTATGGATGTCAAAAAAGTCCCTGATGGTAAATTCTGCACCATTTCTTGCAAAGAGCCTGCACGCAACCTCCGGCTCTATTGCCCCTTCGTACAGGTAAAAAAGCCTTTCGTCCACCTCCAGGTCCCTTTCCCTGAAGGCATCCTTCCATGCCTTGACGTGAAAGGGCATGCTGTTAAGCACAACCCCGTCCATGTCGAAAAGGACCGCTTTGTTTTTTCTCTTATTGCTCACTTTTTCCTCTTAGCTGCCTTGACACCAACTTTTGCCGTTCTTAGCTTCCTTAAAGAAATTCAGGGAGTTATCAGCCCTTACGGGTGTTTTTAAAGTTTTCCCAAGTATATCCAGATACTGAAAAATTGAGAAAGGAGAAATCCCATGCAATATGACAAGTTTACCATGAAATCACAAGAGGCCCTTCAGGAGGCCCAGAAACTGGCCCAGTCCCATAATCACCAGCAGATTGAGCCAGAACACCTCCTAAAGGTCCTTCTTTCTGATGAGACAGGCATAGTGCCGTCTGTCTTGAAAAAGATGGGCGTCTCCATCCAGGCCATAGCGGCTGAGATGGACCAGGCCCTTGAGAAACTTCCCAAGGTAACAGGGGCAGGTGCGCAGATATACCTCTCCCCCACCTTGAACCAGATACTTCAGAAGGCGTTTTCGGTTGCCTCTGACATGAAGGACGAGTACGTAAGCCAGGAGCATCTGGCCCTGGCCATGATAGAGACCCCTGGCACCACTGTGTACCAGGCCCTCACTGCCCATGGTGTCAACAAGGATGCCTTTATGCAGGCACTGGTATCCATCAGGGGCACACAGAGGATCACAGACCCCAACCCCGAGGAGAAGTACCAGGCCCTTGAAAAATACGCCAGGGACCTGACAGAGCTTGCAAGATCCGGAAAGCTCGATCCCGTTATCGGTAGGGACGAGGAGATAAGGCGGATCATGCAGGTCCTTTCAAGGCGTACCAAGAACAACCCGGTGCTTATCGGGGAGCCTGGCGTTGGTAAGACTGCCATCGTGGAAGGCCTCGCCCAGAGGATAGTGGCAGGGGACGTGCCCGAGACCCTGAAGAACAGGCGTATCGTTGCCCTTGATATGGGTTCATTGATTGCAGGAGCCAAATACAGGGGCGAGTTCGAAGAGAGGTTGAAGGCCGTTTTGAAGGAGGTTGCAGAAAAGCAGGGGGAGATAATCCTCTTTATTGACGAGATTCATACCCTGGTTGGCGCAGGGGCAAGCGAAGGGGCAATGGATGCATCAAACATGCTGAAACCTGCCCTTGCCAGAGGTGAACTCCACTGTATCGGTGCAACCACCATTGACGAGTACAGGAAGTATATTGAAAAGGACCCTGCCTTGGAGAGGCGTTTTCAGCCGGTTCTTGTGGATGAGCCTTCTGTTGAGGATACAATCGCAATCCTCAGGGGGCTTAAGGAGAAGTACGAGGTCCACCACGGTGTAAGGA
This sequence comes from Deltaproteobacteria bacterium, assembly GCA_027003115.1. GTDB lineage: Bacteria > Desulfobacterota > Dissulfuribacteria > Dissulfuribacterales > QOAL01 > JAADCZ01. The sequence goes on from JALWYS010000102.1 coordinate 16,842, forward strand.
TAAAGGATTCCGCCCTGGTGGCAGCGGCAACCCTGTCTCACCGGTACATCACAGACAGGTTCTTGCCTGACAAGGCCATTGATCTTATTGATGAGGCAGCTGCAAAGCTCAGGATAGAGATAGACAGCCTGCCAACAGAGATCGACGAGATAGAGCGCAGAATAATGCAGCTTGAAATAGAAAAGGAGGCGCTTAAGAAGGAATCCGACCCTGCCTCCCAGGAAAGGCTTGCCAAGATAGAGGAAGAGCTTGCCAATCTGCGCGAGCAGAGTGATGCCCTGAAGGCCCGCTGGAAGGAAGAAAAGGCAATGATCCAGCGTATCAGGGACATCAAGGAGCAGATCGACAAGCTCAGGGTTGAGGCAGAGCAGAAGCAGAGGCTTGGTGATCTCAACAAGGTTGCAGAGATACTCTACGGCGAGATTCCAAAGCTTGAGAAGGAGCTTGAGGAAGAGCAGAAGAGGCTCGAGGAGTTTCAGAAGGAAGGAAAGTCCATGCTCAAAGAGGAGGTGGACGCAGAAGACGTTGCTGCCATCATATCCAAGTGGACTGGCATACCCGTAAGCAAGCTCATGCAGGGTGAGCGCGAAAAGCTCATTCATCTCGAAGAGGAGCTTGGAAAGAGGGTAGTAGGCCAGGAAAAGGCCATCATCGCTGTATCCAATGCAGTGCGGCGTGCCCGTGCAGGGCTTCAGGCACCCAACAGGCCCATTGGCTCCTTTATCTTCCTTGGGCCAACCGGAGTTGGTAAGACAGAGCTTGCAAAGGCCCTGGCGGAGTTCCTGTTTGATACCGAGCAGGCCATGATCCGCATAGACATGAGTGAGTTCATGGAAAAGCACTCGGTTGCACGTCTCATTGGTGCGCCTCCGGGCTACGTAGGCTACGAGGAGGGAGGCTACCTTACGGAGGCAGTGCGCAGAAAGCCCTACTCGGTGGTGCTCTTTGATGAGATAGAAAAGGCCCATCCGGACGTATTCAACATCCTGTTACAGATACTTGATGATGGAAGGCTTACGGACGGAAAGGGTCGCACCGTGGATTTCAGGAATACCATAATCATCATGACCTCCAACGTGGGTAGCTCGCTCATAATGGAGTCCACAAGCGTAGCCGAGATGGAGGCCAGGGTAATGGAGGCCCTGAGGGCCCAGTTCAGACCTGAGTTCCTGAACAGGATAGATGATATCATAATCTTCCATGCCTTGACCAAGGAGCACCTGGCAAAGATCGTTGAGATCCAGGTGGGATACCTTGCTGAAAGGCTCAGGGAGAACGGCTACGAGCTCGAGATTACGGACAAGGCCAGGGAGTGGCTTGCCGAGGTGGGTTACGATCCCAACTTCGGTGCGCGTCCGCTCAAGAGGGCCATACAGCGCTACATCGAGGATCCACTTGCCCTTGAGATCCTTGAGGGCGTATTCAAGGAAGGTGACAAGATCATAGTGGATCTCGATGAGAACAACCACGTGATCTTTAGAAAGGGCGAATAAAAAGAAATCAGCACGGCCCTACTACCGCAATCTGCGGTAGCAGGGTTATGCTTGCAGCAATAAAAGAGGGCAAATCCTTTCCCAGGGTTTGCCCCTCTTTGTTTTTTTGTTCCATCCATCCATCCATAAATAAATAAACCCAAATTATGCAGTTCCGGAGCAATTCGGTCCCGAGGCCGATTTTTTGCTGAATACTGGCAGCACAATTACCTCAGTCCAATAATATTTT
>JALWYS010000103.1 GCA_027003115.1 Deltaproteobacteria bacterium
TTGTAGTGAAATCCATTATCCACTTACTGCACCCAGCCACACCACTATGGCAAACAATTCAGGACGTTAGATGAGGGGGAAATACAAGTCCGAAAGTTGAGTTCAATAAGTTAAAAATTTAACAGGATATTTAGAAAAATAAGAATCAGTCAGCTATGGTAAAGTACTTGTGGCGTCGTCTGTTGTCTTTTAGAAGGCAAAGGGGATGTGTTCAATGTGGGGTTTCTTGTCGTGAGAGAAGGTTATTGCCATTACGTCGAACCTTACGGGCACATCCTCTAGGCCCTTTTCTTGAAGGAAGGCGCTGGCCACCTTTCGGATGACCCTTTGCTTGGCTTGGGTCACTGCCTCTTGCGGAAGCCCATATTTTTGTGACTTTCTTGCCTTTACCTCAACGAAGACGATGTATCCATCTCCTTGGGCCACAATGTCTATTTCTCCAACCCTGGTTCGGTAGTTGGTACTTACGATCTTGTAGCCGTTTTTCTTAAGAAAATCTGCTGCAAGTTCCTCGCTCAAATTTCCAAGGGATTTTGACCCTGTGCCAAAAGACTTAACCATCTCCACAAACTCCCCTGAAGCTCTTTCTGTGAATGGGGCAGGGGCCAAAACGCCTGATCATTTCCCTGTGGCTTTTTGTTGCATAACCCTTGTGTTTTTCAAAGAGATACTGGGGGAATTCATGGCTGTACTCTTCCATTAATTTGTCCCTATAAACCTTGGCGATAATGGATGCAGCGGCAATGGAGCAGGAGCGGCTGTCACCCTTTGTGATTGTTTTTTGGGGGATGTCTATAGGGACTGGCTGGTTGCCGTCAACAAGAATGGCCCTTGGCTGGACCTTGAGAGACTTTACGGCAAGCTTCATGGCAAGCAGACTTGCCTGGAGGATGTTGATTCTGTCTATCTCCTCAGGCTCAACCCTTGCCACTGACACAGAGAGAGCAATCTCCTTGATAAGTTCTGCAAGTTGTTCACGTTGACTGGCTGAAAGCCGTTTTGAGTCTGTTATGCCGTGTTTTGTAAGGTCCTTGGGGAGTATTACTGCTGCTGCAACAACAGGGCCGGCCAGGCAACCTCTTCCTACCTCGTCAACGCCGGCTACCGGCCAAAGGCCCTGATCCTGAAGAATACGTTCGAAGTGCCAGGTCCCCTGTACCGGATCAAGTTTGTCCTGATCAAACAGGGACCTGGGCAAGCTACATTGTCCTCTTGTTTCTGATCTTCTGCCTCATGGCCTTACCACGCAGGTTGCGCAGGTAGAAGAGCTTTGATCTGTTGTGGCGTCCGCTCTGGACTATCTCTATCTTTTCTATTCTGGGGGAATTGACTGGAAATATCCTTTCTACTCCAACCCCGTAAGATATCTTTCTGACCGTGAAGGTTTCCGAGATTCCGCTGCCCTTGCGGCTTATGACAACACCCTCAAAGACCTGGATTCTCTCCTTCTCTGCCGTTTCCCTGATCTTTACGTGGACCTTTACCGTATCTCCTGGCCTGAAGGGAGGTATGTCTGTTCTCATTTCCTCAAAGGCCAGACGACGTATCACATCCATTTTATTGCCTCCTGATTCCTGAAATTCTGTCAAGCGTAATGGCAACGGCGCTCCGCACGGAAAGGTGGTTGTAGTCGGTGGGCCCGTAGATAGGGCAGATAACACCATCACACTCCTTGAAGCATTCTTCGTGGAGTCCCGAGGCCGTTCCAAAGAGCAATAATATACATTCAAACTCGGAATTGTACACTATTTTTTGAAGTTTTTCCCAGCTAGTGCATCCTTGAGCCTTTCGGGCCGAGGTAGCAAAGACGGCCATCTTTTCTCTTGGATATCCAGTGGATTTGATGGCCTCAGCAATGGAATCAACCACCCTTATCTGTTGGAAGGCCCTTCTCCTGTCTGGGTTGAACCGGCCCCCTGCACCTGTAACCCAGTGTTTCATCACCCTTTTGGCAAGGGCCTTCTGCTCGGAGGAAGGGGTGATCACGAAAAATCCCGATGTACCGTAAGTGGTGCACGTGCGGGCGATGTCGTGGATATCAAGGTTGGTTATTGCAGAACATATCTTTTCGCCCTGGCGGTTTATTACAGGGTAATGCACAAGGGCCAGGAAGATCTTTGGGCCCTTCATCCTTTATCCTGCTCCTTTTTAAGTTCATTAAGGAGCTTTATGTCAGAAGGTGAAAGGTTGGCCTTCTCAAGAAGCTCCGGCCTCCTTTTTAGGGTGATTTCCAGGGACTTTCTCCTTCTCCATTCCTCGATCTTTTTATGATCCCCGCTCAAGAGCACCTCTGGCACATCCATGTCCATGAAGCGTCTGGGCCTGGTGTAATGGGGATGCTCAAGGAGACCTGTTGCAAAGGAATCGTTGACAGCGGACTGGTCAGATCCAAGAACCCCGGGAATGAGCCTTCCAACAGCATCAATGACCACAAGGGCAGCGGGCTCACCTCCTGTAAGCACATAGTCTCCAATGGATAGCTCAAGGTCAACAAAACGATCGATAATCCTCTGGTCAACACCCTCGTAGCGGCCGCACAGCAAAATGAGCTCCTGGTGGCAAGAAAGTTCCTTTGCCAACTGGTGGTCAAAAAGTTGTCCCGAAGGGGAAAAGAGTATCACCGGGGCATCTTTCCCTTGCTTTTTAACAGAGGAAATGGCCTTTGCTATGGGCTGCGGTATCATAATCATGCCGGCTCCGCCTCCATAGGGCCTGTCGTCTGTGGTTCTGTGGCGATCAGTGGTAAAAGAGCGCAGATCAACAGGATTTACGCTTATTATTCCCTCCTTTATGGCCCTTCCTATGACCCCCTGTCTTAAGGGAGAGTCAAAATAGTCAGGGAATATGGTGATGACATGAAAAATCACTTTTTCTTACCCTTTATTAAGGTGGTTGTAGTCTCTTCAAGTCCTGGAGGGATATTCACCAGGCAAACACCCTTGGTCGTATCTATCGCCTCGATGAATTCATCCACCATGGGTATGAGTATTTCGCGCATATTGTCCCTTACAACGAGTACGTCCTGGGCACCGGCCTCTATGATGGAGTATATGGTCCCAAGTTCTTGCCCATTTTGATCCACCACCTTTAGGCCCTTAAGTTCATACCAGAAGTACTCGTCGGCTCCTTCCCGTGGCAGCAAAGACTTTTCCTGGAAAACCTGCCTTCGCTCGAGGCCCTCCGCCAGGGTCCTGTTGTTTATTCCTTCAAGGAGACAGACAAGTTCCTTAGGCCCCTTTTCCCTGAATCTTATTATTTCAAACCTTTTGAAGCCATCTTTCCCCTTGAGGAAAAGGCAGCCAGGAGCAGTGATGCTTTCAGTGGATGAAAAGGCCCTGACAAGGACCTCTCCTTTTAACCCAACGGCCCTTTTTATGCGACCTATGGCAACGTAATCTTTTTCCATATGCGCAAGGAAAGGAAAAGAAAGACGAAACAGGCCGACTGTCGGTTAACAGCCGGCCTGCAAACAATACTTAAAAAGTTTAAAAGGCTTCTTACTGGATTATTCCAGGATCTCCAGCACAGCCCTTTTCTTAAGTTTTGTGGAGGCTGCACTCAAGATGGTTCTCATGGCGCGGGCAGTTCTGCCCTGTTTGCCAATTATCTTGCCCAGGTCCTCCTTGGCCACCTTGAGTTCAATTACTGAGGTCTGCTGACCCTCTACCTCGTTAACCTCGACCTGATCTGGAAAATCAACAAGCGCCTTGGCAATGTGTTCTATCAAGTCCTTCATTTTTTCACCTCCACGTAACCCGCTGTCAATTGGTACATTCGGTACTACGAGGGAAGGGCAGAAACTAGGCCGTGCCTCCTGCCTTGGCGATTAGCGAACGCACGGTCTGGGAAGGCTTGGCACCCTTTTCCAGCCACTTTTTAACCTTTGCCTGGTCAAGCTTGATCTCGGCTGGATCCTTCAAGGGGTCATAGGTACCAAGCACTTCAAGAAAGCGCCCATCCCTTGGGGATTCCGAATACGCTGCTACTATACGGTAAAAAGGCCTTTTCTTGCGGCCACCTCTTGCTAAACGAATTCTTACTGCCATTTATTCCTCCAATTTAAATTTTATGCATTTTGTTTTCTTTTTGGAAGTCCCTAATTACTAATTTTGGAACAAGGATGCAAGCATGTTCAAAAGGGAAAAAGCCCTCTGGGCATCTTTTTGAAGCCGCCTTTACCAAATTTTTTGAGCATCTTATTCATCTCGGCATAGTTTTTAAGAAGCTGATTTACATCCTGAACGGTGGTGCCACTGCCCCTGGCGATACGCCGCCTCCTGCTGGCATTTATAATGGTGTACTTGCGTCTCTCCTCAGGGGTCATGGAGTTGATTATGGCCTCGATTTTTACCAGTTCCTTCTCGTCAGGCATCATGCCCTTTAGCTGCTTCATCTTGTTGAGCCCTGGTATCATGGAAAGTATCTGCTCAAGGCTTCCAAGTTTTCTTACCTGGCGAAGCTGATCCCGAAAGTCCTCCAGGGTAAAGGCGTTTTTCTTGAGCTTTTCCTGGAGCTCCAGGGCCTTGTCCTTATCCATGGTGTCCTGGGCCTTTTCAATGAGGGTGAGCACATCCCCCATTCCAAGGATTCGGTCTGCAATTCGTTTTGGATGAAAGACCTCAAGGGCATTTATCTTTTCGCCAACACCAACGAACTTTATGGGTGTTGATGTCACAGCCCTAATGGAAAGGGCTGCCCCGCCCCTGGCATCTCCCTCCATCTTGGTAAGTATAACCCCGGTTATGGAAAGGGCCTTATTGAAGCTATCCGCGATATTTACTGCATCTTGCCCTGTCATGGCGTCTGCAACCAGCAGTATTTCCTGGGGTTCCACCTGATCCTTTATGGCCTTGAGTTCCGCCATCAGGGCTTCATCCACGTGAAGACGGCCTGCTGTGTCGATTATGACCGTGTCAAGCCCCTGCATCTCCGCCTGGGCCACTGCCTGCCTGGCAATGTCAGCAGGGGGAGTGCCCTCTTTTGTGGGAAAGCAAGGGCAGTCGAGCTGGCGGGCCAGGGTCTCAAGCTGTTTTATGGCAGCTGGGCGGTATATATCCGCTGGCACAAGGAAGGGTTTCCTGCCCTTTTTACGAAGCCACCTTGCAAGTTTGGCCGCAGTTGTGGTCTTACCAGAGCCCTGAAGCCCCACAAGTACGATGACTGCAGGCTGACGTCCAGCCAGATTGAGCCCCTCTCCCTCTGTGCCAAGAAGCCTTATGAGCTCCTCGTGGACGATCTTAACCACCTGTTGGCCAGGGGTGAGGCTTTCCATTACCTCGTGCCCCAGGGCCCGTTCCTTTACCCTTTTGATGAAATCCTTTACCACCTTGTAGTTGACATCGGCCTCAAGAAGGGCAAGACGTACCTCCCGGAGCCCCTGGTCGATGTCTTCCTGGGAAAGGGTTCCCTGGCCCTTTAGCTTCTTAAAGACCTTGGCCAGTCTGTCGCTGAGATTTTCAAACATATTTGTGGCCTGATAATCACCCAGATTGATTTAGTCGAAACCATACTAAGTTACTGGAAGGGTTGGGACGTGTCAATAAGGGCCCCGGGTTGTGTTACGAGCAAATAAATTGTCCTTCATTTTAACACATAACTTGTCCGGATTTATATGGGAGTTTAGGAGGTATCCATATGAGCCGGGCACATATAATGGAGGAGATCAAACTTATGAGATT
>JALWYS010000104.1 GCA_027003115.1 Deltaproteobacteria bacterium
TCGACTTTAAACACGTTCTCCAGCTTGCAACACCAAGTTTTGAAAGACAGTTAAATATCGTTGCAAGACTGTGCCTTCAAGACCCTGAACTCTATGCCACCATACAACTTGGCAACCCCTACACCCCGACCGCCATTGAGACCTTTACCAAACATGCCAAGGAGCTTAGGCAGATACTTCGGGACAAGGACAGAACGGGCTTTATCAGGATTTTCAAAGAGGTGCAGGAGCTTGGCCCTTCCCTTTTAAAACACTGCAAAAAACTAGGAAATTGATTACCTAAGCGGAAGGGCATTTAAAATATTTCAAATGCCGAAGCAGACCCCTTCGTACATAAAAGAGGCAAAAGAGGGCATTTTGCTTATGGTACACGTGCAGCCCAGGGCCTCAAGGAACAAGATCGTGGGGCCGCACGGGGAAAGGCTAAAAATAGCTGTCCAGTCACCGCCTGCGGATGGAAAAGCTAACAAGGCCCTTCAGAAACTGCTTGCTAAACACCTTGGCATTCCAAAATCCAACGTGGTTCTCAGATCCGGTCATGTCTCCAGGGAAAAGACCTTTCTTCTAAAGGATATCACTTTAACTGAGATACTTTCCAGGCTTTAGCCAAAAGTTTGATGCCTAGGTCATAAAGAACAGCCTCTCCTCCTAGTAAAGAAACAGGCATACGGTGCCGATAAGAAGTCTTAAGAGGAATATTTTTTAGTAGAATTGGCACCCTTTTTGTTTGTTTAGTCGTAAAGAATAGAAATAAATCCAGGAGTAAGAATATGCCGGTTTACGTATGGGTAGGAGTTGACGGTTCGGGTCGGGATACCAAGGGAGAGATAGAGGCAAGGGATGAACAAACCGCAAGGCTTCTTCTTTCCCGTAAGAAAATTCGTATTAAAAAACTTAAGACCAAGCCGAAAGACCTTTTTGAAAACATTAGCTTTCTCCAACCAAAGGTAAAAACCAAGGACATAGTTATTTTTACCAGGCAGCTTTCCACCATGATTGATGCGGGCCTGCCTCTGGTGAGGGGCCTTGAAATCCTTGCAAGCCAGCAAGAAAACCCTACCTTTAAAAAGATGTTAACCCAGATAAAGACCGATGTGGAAAGTGGCTCTACCTTTGCAGAGGCGCTCAAGAAGTATCCAAAACACTTTGACAGGCTTTATCGCAACATGGTGGCTGCAGGTGAGATAGGTGGAATCCTGGATGAAGTGCTTCGCAGGCTTTCTGACTACATGGAAAAGGCCCAGGCATTAAAGGCCAAGGTCAAGAGCGCATTAACCTATCCTGCCATTGTTCTTGCCATATCTGCGGTTGTACTAAGTATTATTCTGATTTTTGTCATACCTACCTTTGCCAAGATGTTTTCAGAATTTGGTGCCGCATTGCCCACGCCTACCATGATGGTCATAACAATGAGCAATATCCTAAGATCATATTTTTTTGTTTTTATAGGCGGATTTTTTGCTCTTTATGTAATTTTTAAAAAATATTATGGCACTGAAAAAGGAAGACTTGTTATTGATAAACTGCTTCTTAGAGCTCCTGTATTTGGCCCTTTAATAAGAAAGGTGGCTGTAGCAAAATTCTCCCGGACCCTTGGCACCCTCATCAACAGCGGAGTACCTATTATAGAGGCCCTTAATGTAGCAGCGGGAACGGCCGGAAACAAGATAGTAGAAAACGCCATCAGGGCTGTAAAGGCAAGCATAAGTGAAGGACGTTCCATTGCTCAGCCCTTAATGGAAAGTAAGGTCTTCCCCAGCATGGTGGTACAGATGATCTCTGTGGGTGAAACCACCGGAGCACTTGATGCCATGCTAAACAAGATAGCAGACTTTTACGATGAAGAAGTGGATACGGCAGTTGATGGACTAACCAGCATGATCGAACCCTTTATGATCGTCTTTCTTGGTGGTACAATCGGCTCCATAATCATTGCCATGTATCTTCCTATATTCAAGATGGCAGCTGTTGTAGGGGGTTAAAAAAAAACAAGATTTGATTGGAAGCCAGAAAAAATCCGGAGAAACTAAAACACCACGAAAACCTATATACTTTGTTGGCGCAGGCCCTGGGGATCCGGAACTTTTAACGATTAAGGCAAAAAAACTCCTTGAACAGGCAGATATTATAGTATTTACAGGCTCCCTTGTTCCCCGGTCTGTGATAAAAAACTGCAACGCCAAAATATATGATTCATCAAGGTTACACCTTGAACAGGTGCTAAACATTCTTGAAGATGGCTTTCAAAAAGGCAAAAGGGTGGTCCGGCTCCACACAGGTGATCCTAGCCTCTACAGTGCCATTGGGGAACAGGTTCGCCATCTAAAGCAAAAATCCATCCCCTTCAAGGTAATCCCTGGTGTGACCGCAGGCTTTGCTGCTGCTGCAAGCCTAGGCACAGAGCTCACTGTGCCGGAAAAGATACAAACGGTGATAATCAGCAGGGTGTCTGGGCGCACCCCTGTCTCCAAAAAGGAATCCCTTGAAATCCTGTCCCAAATAAGGGCCTCCCTTATACTTTATCTCAGTGCCGGGCATATAGAAAAGGTGGTGGTGGAGCTTGCCAAGGGATACCCCATGGATACTCCAGTTACAGTTGTGGAAAAGGCAACGTGGCCAGATGAAAGGGTTGTCATTGGCAAACTTTCAAATATTGCCAGCAAGGTTAAAGGGGCAGGAATAAAGAAAACCGCTGTAATCATTGTTGGAGATGCCCTTAAGGAACTGGATTCCCCTGGAAGTACCCATTCCAGGCTTTATGACAAGAGCTTTTCACATGAATTCAGGAAGGGAATAGAGAAAGGTGAAAAAAAGGGACTTATTCATGCGTTTTCAGCTGATGCCCTAAAAGAAAAAAGTGAAGCCCTTATAGTCTATCTGGGTTCGAAAGGAAAAGAGATAGCAGAAAATTTAAAGGCCGGGCTTGACAGCAAATCAGAGCTCATCAGCTTTGCAAGGTTAAAGGAGAACAAACTTCTTTCCAAGAGGTGGAGTGAGGTGTCAGCAATCTTTTTTATCTGCGCCTGCCAGATAGCTGTAAGGACCATAGCCCCTTTCATCAGGGACAAATATTCAGATCCGGCAGTAATCTCCATTGATGAATCGGCCCAAAACGTGATCTGCATCCTATCTGGGCACCTGGGAGGCGGAAACGAACTTACAAAAAAGGCGGCCTCCATCCTTGGAGCCCGTGCTGTAATTACCACCCAGTCTGATCTCATGGACATCCCGGCCCTTGATCTTTGGGCAAGGGCGAATAATCTCATTCCATCTGACAAGATAAAGCTGAAAGATGCACAGGCGCTCCTTCGAAACAACAAAAGGCTCAGGGTTTATTTGCAAAAGGGGATCGATGCCAAAAGGCTTCCTCAAGGTCTTGAACGCACAAATTCCAAAGAGAAGGCAGATATTGTAATTGGCCCGTTTCTTCCAGTTAACCAAAGGGCTCTGCACCTAATAACGCGAAATCTCTTCATTGGCACTGGCTGCCACAAGGGCCTTGACCCTGTCAAGTTCATAAATCGGGCAAAGGAGTTTCTCTCAAAACACTCCATTCATCCATGGGCGATAAGGTATTTGGCAACCATTGACAAAAAAGGAAATGAACCTGCCATAGTGGAGCTTGCAAGAAACCTTGGAGCAAACCTTAAAACATTCAGTGCCCAGGAACTAAACCGTGTTTCAGGCATAAAGGGATCAAAAACTGTAAAAAAGGCAGTAGGTGCAAGGGCGGTTGCTGAACCAGCTTCCCTTCTTTGCTCACCTGGCTCCATGCTCATTGTTAAAAAGCAGAAATTTGACTGTTGCACCTTTGCTGTTTCAATGGAAAATGTGCGCTTGGAAAATGAGGCAAAGTAAAAGTCCTCAGCTTTGATTTTTGGCCTGTTTCCAGAATCTTAAGACCCGCTTTATATACTGGATGGTTTCTGGATAGGGAGGGACACCGCCATATCTTTCAACAGTACCTGGTCCTGAATTGTAGGCAGCAAGGGCGGCTATGATATCTCCGTCAAAGTTTTCCATAAGCCAGCTAAGGTACTTGCTTCCTCCCCAGATATTTTCAGCAGGATCAAAGGGATTATACACCATAAGTTCTCTTGCCGTCTCTGGCATTAGCTGCATAAGCCCCTGAGCACCCTTGGAGGAGACTGCATCAGGGTCTCCCCCAGACTCTGCTCTTATGATGGCCTTGATAAGTGCTGGGTCAAGGCCAAAAAACCCTGCAGCCCTTGTAATTTCCCTTTGGTAGAGATCTATCCTGGCCTGTACGTCCCTGCTCGATAGCCCCCTTGACCTATGAAGGTTACGACGGCCCCGGCCTTTCAGGACCGCCGATTTCTCATTGATTTCTACACGTGAAAAACGTGAATCAGTTGGTGCGTTCGTAAAATGATAAACCCCGTTCTTATCCACATAGGAATAAATGGCTCCGGCAAGTACCACACCACAAAAAAGGGAATGAAAGACACAGACAGCCACCAGGGAAACAATCTTATGCAAAAACCATGTCCTGGCTCCAAATGTTGCTCTCTTGTTTCTAAAATGTTGTCTGTGTCCCTTTTTCCCTTTCATCAATTATTTTTTCGGAACCTTCTCCCAATCACTTAAGAATTTTTCCAGACCAATATCAGTAAGAGGATGTTTGGCAAGCTGTGCAATGACCTTGAAGGGAATTGTAGCAATATCTGCGCCTAATTTGGCTGAAACCAGAACGTGCATGGGATTTCGAACTGATGCCACGATGATCTCAGTTGAAAAGTTATAGTTGTCATATATCTGAACGATGTCGGATATGAGCTCCATTCCATCTGTGGATATATCATCAAGCCTTCCCACAAAGGGACTCACAAAAGTGGCACCGGCCTTTGCGGCAAGGAGGGCCTGAAGAGGAGAAAAAACCAGGGTCACATTGGTCTTGATACCCATGTCTCTAAGGGCCTTTGTCGCCTTGAGACCCTCTGTGGTCATGGGAATCTTTACAACTATATTATCGGCCAACTTTGAAAGGGCCTTGGCCTCATTTACCATGCCCTGGGCATCGGTGCTTACAACCTCAGCACTCACCGGTCCCTCCACAATGGAACATATTTCCTTAATGCGTTCCTCAAAATCGCATCCCTCCTTTGCAATGAGGGAAGGATTTGTTGTTACGCCATCAACCATGCCCATATCCGAACCCTTCCTAATCTCTTCCAAGTTGGCGGTATCGATAAAAAATTTCATAGTGAATCTCCTTTTTAAAAAAAAATTTCTAACAACCTCGCTTCTTAAGGTCGATAATAAAAGCAGAACTTGGCATTAACAACCGATTTCTAGGCCAGGGCCGCCTTATTTCTCCCTCTCGATAAAACTTTTTTGTTTAGCTGGAGAATACAGAGGAATAACTTTCTATGAACCAACAAAAATATTATTCAGGAATAAAGCTTGAAGACACGGATTGTATATTCAAGATATCAAAAGACAACCTCTGTGCCTGGGTTGAAAATGTTGACAAGGAAAATATTGTGAAGGCATCCAGCCTGTTAAAGGATATCCTAAAAGACAGCGGGATTTCCTTCGGGGTCTTGAACCCTTACGAACTCAAAGGCACAAAGCTTGTTGTTGCGCAGGGCATTGAACCAGAAAATGGTTTGGACGGCAAGATAAAGATTGTAGCCAGATCCTTTGTTGAGAATCACAAGGAGGAAGAGGACACCCAGGATCCCAAAAATCTTGGTCTCATTCAGAACGTCTCAAAGGGAGAAATAATAGCAAAAAAAATCCCACCTACCCCCGGGAAACCTGGGAAAGACATATTTGGTAACGTCATTGAACCAAAACCAGGTGAGTGGGTCTCTTTCAAGCCCGGGAACCTTGTGGAGATTGTTAACGGAGACACACTGGTTGCCTCCAGATCAGGCGCACTAAAAATTGAGGACAACGGTACAATCTCGGTTGTAACTGAATGGACCGTTGACGGTGACGTGGATATCTCAACAGGCCATGTGGAATTCTATGGGGAAAAACTGGTAATTAAAGGGTCTGTACTTGGTGGATTTACCGTTGAGGCCATGGGCGACATATTTATTGGAGGGAACATAGAAGATGAGGCGATAGTTCTTGCTGGGGGGGATATTTTTGTTAATGGACTTATAAGATCCCAGAACACAATGGTAAAAACAGGAGGCAACCTGGAATGTGGTGCCTTGGAATATAGCAGGGCCTTTGTTGGCAATGATCTTACAGTCAGAAACTATGTTCTAAATGGTATCTGTCAGGTCAGGGGTTCAGCATTCATCAAGGATGGCAAGGGCCTGGTAGCCGGAGGCAAGGTAATGGTTGGAGGATCCCTTGAGGTAAAAAATGCCGGCACAAGCGCCAACGTTCCCACCTTTTTGTCTGCAGGCTATGATCCGTTGCTTGCCATTCACCATGACGGGTTTATCAAGGAGCAGGAATGTCTTGCAAAAAAACTTGGCAAGATCAGGGAAGGACTCCTGAAGATAAAAAAGATTCAAGACTCTGGCCAGGAAATCGATGCAAAACTTGAAACCATCAGAAAAAGTCTCCATTCAGCTGCCATGGAAATCGCAAACCAGATGGAACTCAACAAAGACAAGATCCGCAAGATGGAAAAGGACTTTGGCCTAATGGAAAAGGCCACGGTCTGCTTGCTAGGCAGAGGATTTCCAAACGTTGAAATAAGAATTTGTAACGCTGCCCTTAAATTGAAAGAGCCCGCGGAAAAGATGATGTTTTTCTTCAAAAAAGGAGAAATTGGGGCAAAAACCCTTGGCTGAAAAATCAAGCCAGAGCGGAATTTCTTTCATCCTTGGGAGCAATTATTTCAGCCTCGCTCTCGTTAAAGGGCTTAATATCACAAAATAAAACGCGAATTCACCAGAAAAGCTGGACTTTTAGGGCCCCAGTGACTTGGCAGCCCGATTGCTTTAAGAAAGAAAAAGGAGGGATAGAGCCATGTGTTTTAAAAAGACCATCTCCATCACAGCCATAGGAATAGCCCTTTTCCTTGCAACTACAGCTTTGTCACAGGCTGCCTGCCAGGAAGAAGGGCTGCTTCACCGCCTTGTGCGCACTGTCTTTCAGGTACCGGTGGCTGTGCTTAAATCCCTTGAAGGGCCAACATGCGAGCCAGCGGATGGAAACGATTATTCTGCAAGAGTGCGTTATCCAGATGTTAGAAGCGTTTATGGGCCTGCATACCGATTGAATTCGCAAGAAGCGTATGAACCCCTTCCTGATCCCCCTAGATATGTTACGTACAAGATGATACCGGCCCAAAAGAGCGCTCAAAAGACGGATTCAAAGGCAAACCTTCATGTGTACAGCTCCATTCCCTTTTCGGAAAATTAAAAAGGGCAAGGGCCAGTTTTTCTGGGGAATTGTCACTTTTTTGACATTTTTTTTTCTGTCTTTCACATATGCACAAGTGCAGAAAACCTCTCCAGTTGACTCCATTGCGGTAAGTCTAGCTCAACAGCTTACTTCCAATCTTTCTACACCTTCTTCCCAGCCCCCCAGGACTCTTATGGTGAACATCGTGGATGTGAGCCAGCTCCACTGCACGTCCAGGTTTGGTCAAATAATTCCAGAGAGACTGGGGATATTTTTGCAGGAAAGGGGCTGGAAAATAGTTGAGGCAAGGCGTGGGCTAACCTTAAAACTTCAGGAGGATATTGGAAGGTTCAATCTATCTGACAACGTGAAAGACCTTGCCAAGAGGGTGAATTGCCAGGCCATTCTTGCAGGAACCTATCTTTATCATATGGGGAAAATAATGGTGAACATGCGCCTTATCCGTCTTCCTGACAACGAAATAATATCCACGGCAGCCGCCCAGATAGAGGCAGGGCCCTGGATTTCCACCCTGCTTCGTCCCATCGGTATTGGTTGTAGGTCCCCGAAGTCCTTTCTGAAAATTACTCCCTGGAAGTCAAAAAACGCAGAAAAAGACGAAACTCAATACCCATCAAAGGAGGAACCAATTGATGATTATGCATACTAGTTTGAAACACAGGCTTGTAGCACTGTGCATACTCGGCATGGCAGGCATTCTTGTTGGCTGCTCAAAAAGCGCACCACCGACCCAGCCACCTGTTGTCATAAACCTTAATAGTGGAAGCGGAGAGACCACCACTGCCCCTGACACTCAACAAAAGATAAGTGCCACCGCCAAGAAACCCGAAAACATTAATCTTGAGACCGTTCCAGTGGACAAAGTAGCTCCGCCTGAGCAGCAATACCTCCAGGAACAACAGGAGCCTTCTCGGCAAAATTTGGAGCCAGTAAGACTTGACGAGGCCTCTTTTTTAAATACCCAGATACACGAGATAGCGCTTCAGCTCCTAAGGAACTTTAGGGACGAAGCCGGGCCAAACGGGCCAGTGGCTGTTGCCACCTTTGTGGACCTGAACAACCTTTACCGCACTTCCCCTTTTGGCAGGTATATTGCAGAACAGCTTATGGGTGAGCTTCAAAGGGCGGGCTTTAATGTTGTTGAAATAAGGAAGGCAGACTCCATAATGGTAAAGCAGAGATACGGTGAATATGGCCTGTCCAGAGACATTCAGGAGCTTGCCAGGCAGTCTTCAGCAAGCTACATACTTGCCGGCACTTATGTGACCAGGGGACGATATATTATGATAAATGCAAGACTGATCTCCAACGAGAACAATCTCGTGGCCTCATCAGGGCTCAAGATACTACGAAAGGATCCGTTTCTTGAACGCCTTTTGTGGCCATCAGCCACGCCTGAGACGGCGCCTGCTGTGAGGGTACCTGTAAAAGAGCTTGGCTCACTTTCAGACATGAAGATACTGTCAGGATCATGACGCTATTTTGGCAAAAGATATTAAAATATGTACAGTTTTTTGACTAAAGCCGTTTTCTTCTTCCTCCTCCTTTCTCTTGCAGGAGCCGGCTGCAGCCCGAAACCGCCAGTCACCGCAAGCAGCCGGCCTCCTGTTATTTTTAAACACAAGAGCCAAAGCAGGGAATTGGCACTAATCTCATCAAACATCTTCCAGGTTTCAAAGAATATTGCGCTGCAGTTAAGTAGGAACCTTAGAGGAGGTGAGCTTTCAGACTGGCCCTGCATAATCACAACCTTTGTGGACATAGACAATCTGAAGCACTCCACGCGTTTTGGAAGGGTCCTTGCCGAGTCTGTTGGATCTGAGCTTTTCAGACAGGGAGCAGAGCTTAAGGACGTGCGACCTGCACAGGCACTTTATCTACAACCAGGCACTGGTGAACTGATACTGAGCAGGGATGCCAGGAAACTTGCCTCATCCATCGGAGCAAGGGCTGTAATCGCAGGTACATACTCTGACGGCAACCGTTCCGTTGTGGTAAATGTTCGAATGATAGACCTTTACAACGGAAAAATACTATCAGTAGCCGGGGAAGAAATTGCCAAGACAAAAACAGTTAAAACGCTTCTGGGAACAGGACCCTCTCCTGAGGAAACAGAGGCAGAACCCACAACCTATGATGTCGAACCACTCTAAAAAAGCACTCGTTTTTCTTCTTCTCATGCTTTTTTCAGGATGTGCCGATAATGGCTACTTCATCCCTCATGATTCTTCCCATAAGGCCATTAAACCCAGTGCTCACCTGAATGTGTATGTAATGCCAAAGACGCACCTTGACCTTTCAAGGAAAAAGGTGCTCATGATCCCAGCCTTTATGGCAGGAAACCAGGAGGAGATATGGGGACAGTCTGTAACAAGCCTGGTTCGCTCCATATTTATGCAAGAAAACGTATTTGGTACCCTTGCCCTCAACCCGGATAACAACCTGGACAGGCAAGACATGCTAAGAATTGCTGGGGAGAGGGGCTATGATTACGTCCTTGAAATCATTCTTCCAGGCATAATTGAGCCGGCAGGCGATTCCTCAGGATGGGTAGGAATGAATTTTCACATTATAAGCACAAGAAAAGGCTATTCTCTTTGGAAGATTTATGGGGAAACACAGCTTCTTCCAAGGCCCACCTTTCACGGATTTTTCAGAAAAGAAGACTACGTCCCGGCACCAACCGTGGGGCAAGGCATAGAGGCCATTACAAGGGCAGCAGCAGACATCCTCAAAAATCAAAAAAGCTGAGAATCAAGACCTAATGGCAGAGTAAATCTCATTGTCTGTTACGTCATCGACTATGACCATTTCCCCTATTCCCTTTGCAAGAACAAAATTAACCCTGCCGTCTTTGACTTTCTTGTCCCGTTTAAGATTATTAAGGATGTCCTGCCTGGAGATTTTTTCTGGAATGGAAACGGGCAGACTAAACCTTTCAAGGAGCTTGATAAGCCTTTGGAGATCTTCTTCCCTCATTAGTCCCCTTGAGACGGAGATCTTCGAAACTGCTACCATTCCCATGGCAACGGCCTCTCCATGGAAAGTGGTGTAATTGGATGCCGCCTCAACCGCATGGCCAATGGTGTGGCCAAAATTCAGTATCCTTCTGTAGCCTCCTTCTCTTTCATCCTTTGAAACAACCTCTGCCTTTATCTCGCACGACCGCTTTACAAGATGGGCGGTAACGAAAGGTTCGAGGTTTATCACATCCCACCACTGGCTCTCAAGACGGCCAAAAAGCTCCCTGTCCTTTATCATCCCATATTTTACTATCTCTGCGATACCGTTTCTTATCTCCTGTGCAGGCAAAGTGCACAGAACACCTATATCGGCAAGAACAAGCCTTGGCTGGGCAAAGGTGCCAAGGAGGTTCTTTCCCTCGGGAAGGTCTACTCCAGTCTTTCCACCTACAGAGCTGTCCACCTGGGCAAGGTAAGTTGTTGGAAGCTGAACAAAATCCACGCCTCTCATGTAGATTGAGGCCAAAAACCCGCAGATATCCCCTGTAACTCCCCCACCAAGGGCCAAAAGCAGGCTGCTTCTGTCTGCGCCAAGCTCTACCAGTTTTCTTGCAAGCAAGACGACCGTATCCATGTTTTTTGACTGCTCCCCAGCCTCAAAAGCGAGCAGCCTGGCATTTTCAAAGCCCTCCTGCCTCAGGATGTTCAAAAGGTCCTGGCCTACATAATCCTCAACGTTGGTATCCGTGATTATAAATGGGCCTGTAAAAGGGCCAAGCCGCTTGAGATACTTTGGGGTCTCAAGAAGAAGGCCCGGCCCAATGTGGATGTCATAACTTCTATCTCCAAGGGCCACATGCACCTTTTCCCACTGATGATTTATCTCCGTTTCTCTAACCTTTTCACATTTGCCAAAACCTGCCCCTTGAACCATTATCTCTTCCTTTTTGTCATAATATGGATAACAGCTTCTGCCGAATCTGCTGGCCTGGAACTGCACCCACAATGGTATCAGACAGCTGACCATTTTTAAAGAATAGCAGTGTGGGTATGCTTCTTATCTGGTATCTCTGGGCCACCTGGGGATTTTCATCAACGTTTAACTTTCCTATAAGGGCCTGGGTCCCGAACTCGCGCGCCAGCTCCTCGATCACAGGCCCTATCATCCTGCAAGGCCCACACCATGGTGCCCAGCAGTCCACCAGAACCGTTTGGGAGGAGCCGATCAAGGAGTCAAAATTCGCATCGGTGAAAGTTACAGGCGAGCTACTTGAAACATTTTGTAAAGGCGTCTTGCAACGACCGCATCTTGGTCCAAGGGCCATCTTGTCTGCCGGTACCCTGTTTTTCACTCCACACGATGGACACTTAATAATTATATTTTCCGCCATTTCTGCCTCCTTTTTTACAATTTATAGAAAAGATAGGGATCAAAAGTGGAAAGGCAATGCACACACAAAAGCAATTGATTTCCGGCCCTTATGCGGGGCTTGACCAGGAACATGCCATGAAAGTATCTTTTTAAATAACTGGGGAATAACAGCACTGGCTCAACTTGCATTAGCCTTTCAAAAAAGTTAATCTTCACTACGTATGAGCAGGAACAACGGATCAGAAACAGAGGCCTCATCAAATGTGTCCATTGCAAGACACATAAGGAGGCTTTCCAACAAAGAACGGCTCAAACAATTCTTAAGTCTTTTTAAAAGAGAGGATTCAGTACTCATTTTCATAGTTGCTGATCCTGATTCCATGGCCTCTGCCTTTGCAGTAAAAAGGCTCCTTAGCCGTAGGGTCAGCGAGGTCACCATTGTCCATCCAAATCAGATAAAACGGTTAAATAACATCGCCATGCGCGACATTCTGAAGATCCCTCTTCAGACCATGAGGAGCGTCAAGCGAGATGAGTACACCAAGTTCGTACTACTCGATTCACAACCTCCCCACAGGCCGGAATTTGCAAATATAAATTTTGATGCTGTAATAGACCATCATCCTCTAACAGAGGGCTGGACTGCCCCTTTTATAGACGTAAGGGAAGAATATGGTGCCAACTGCACCATGCTTGCCGAATATCTGAAATCCGCCAGGATAAAACCAGCGGCAGCACTTGCTACTGCCATGTTTTACGGGATCAAGGTGGATACCCACAACTTCACCCAGAAGGCCACTCCAGCAGATATTTCGTGTTTTCAGCACCTTTTCAAGAGGATCAACAAGTACTGGTTGAATAAAATAGAACGCTCAGACATAAGAAGGGCCGAATTAAAATATTTCAGGGCGGCCTTTATCAACATGAAGGTTAAGAAAAACAGGATATACGTTCACCTGGGCCGGATAACCAACCCAGATATACTGGTAGTGGTTGCGGATTTTCTTACCCATGTACATGACATAGGTTGGGTAATAGTTTCAGGGCAGACAGGTGAGAAGCTAATCGTGATTTTCAGGTGCGACGGATACAAAAAGAATGCTGGCAAACTTGCTGAACATGTGTTTGGCCCCTATGGGCCTGCAGGAGGCCACAAGGAAAGCGCCCGGGCAGAGGTGCCACTTAAGAACCTTCCCACAAAAATAGCCATTGGCTTTGACACACAGCAACTGATGAAGCTCTTTACCAAACACCTGGGTTGACAGAGAGGGCTAAAAAATGACCAGGACCTTGGCCATGATACTGGCGGGTGGAAGGGTGGACGAACTTGGAATACTTACCTATCTCCGTCCCAAATCCACCGTGCCCTTTGGAAGCCTATACAGGTTCATCGACTTTCCCCTTAGCAACCTCATGTGTTCAGGGATTCAAAGGGTGGGAATACTTAGCCAGTACAGGTCAAGTTCCCTGGTAGAACATATAGGAACAGGGGCATCCTGGGACATGATAGGCCGCCACAGGGGAATAACAATTCTGCCTCCCTTCAAGGCTCTTCACGCCTCTGACTGGTATAAGGGGACGGCAGACGCGGTCTATCAGAATCTTGACTTCATAGCCTCCTTTCTTCCAGAGTACGTGCTCATACTTTCCGGGGATCACGTTTACAACATGGATTACAACGAGCTTATCCGCTTTCACCAGGACATGGAGGCGGATGTAACGGCAGCGTTTGTTAACGTGCCGGTTCCCGGTTCATCCAGATTCGGCCTTGGAAAGATCGCCCATGACGATCCACGCGGCGGAAGGCTCTTGGACTATGCTGAAAAACCGGAAAAACCCATTTCCACCTGGGCATCCATGACGGTCTATCTCTTTAAATACCGCGTACTTTTGGAGGTGCTTGAAGAAAACGCTAAACAGGACTCCCATGAATTTGGAAGGGACATCATACCAGCACTCCTTTCTTCTTACGGGATTTTCGGATACAAATTCCAAGGATATTGGGCCTATTGCAGGACCATTGAGGAATACTGGAAGGCAAACATGGACCTTCTTGGCAGACACCCAAGGATCGATCTTTCCAAATGGTGCCTGCGTACCAATCTTGACCATGAAGCAATAAGGGACAGGGGCCCGGCCATACTGGAAACAAACCAGCACCTCCGTGGCGTAATCTCTGACAGCCGTTTCTATCACGGAGTCAGAATAGAAGGAACGGTTGAACGATCCATACTCTTCCCTGGAGTTCATGTGGGAGAAGGTGCCGTGGTCAGGGATTCCATTTTGTTTTTCGATACCCAGATAGGCCCTGGTGCCAAGGTAGAAAGAACTGTTACAGACATAGGGGTGAGTATTGGCAAGGAATGTATTATTGGAAAAAGGGGAGGAAAAATCGTAACCGTGGGCATGCATGCCCAGATACCAAAGGGTATCACCATAGAGGAAGGCTCAAGCGTTCATCCTAAGACCATCGCCTCCCACTTTACCAAGAATTATTACGTTAGAGATTCCATCATCAGCCCTTAAGGGCCTTGACGCAGTCCCTTCCCTCTTTTTTGGCAAGATAAAGCATCTCGTCTGCCTGGGAAATTACCTGCTTTATATTTTTCGTATTGTCGCCTTGAGCAAGTCCAAAGGAGGCAGTGAGCCTTATTTTTACGCGGCCGCTAAGGGCCACAAATATGGCGTTGGTAAGTCTCTTTCTAAGCTTTTCTAGTTGCTTTTTGACAAAATGCGCATCCGCATCCCTGAGAATTATTGTAAACTCATCTCCTCCATAACGGTACACTGCACCTGAATTTGTGAAGTGGTCCTTGAGCAAGGCTGCAAACTGCCTGAGCACTGCGTCCCCGACAGGATGGCCATGGCAGTCGTTTATATCCTTAAAGTTGTCAAGATCGGCAATGACAATTGTGTAGACACGGTTTTCATTTTGATGGATGTCCCTGGAAAGCTGCTGCAGATCCCTCTCCCATGCCCTCCTGTTGAGGACTCCAGTTAAAGGGTCCTCATGCACCTTTTGAACGAGCTCCTGCAACATGCCCTGTTGACGGCCTATTTCCTCAATGACATCTGAAAGCTCTTCTACAAAGCCCTCGCCACGGTCCCTGAAAGAAACTGCCGAATCCACAACCGCCTTGAAGCTTTTGTTATGCATTGCCTTGAGATGGTTATTCAATATCTCCAAGTGGTGTTCCATACGACCAAGTTCCTTTCTGGCCTCCTGATCGAAGTCCTGGAGAATCACTTTTGCCTCGCCTATACGCTCGCTTGCCTTTAAAATGGCAGTCTTCATAGTATAGGCCTGACGGTCGCTGTCCACACGGGCCATGTCAAGTACGTCTTCCTTGCCAAGATGCAAAGCGGCCTGTTCAAACTCCTGTTCGTAGCACCTGGGAAGCGGTGGCGTATTGCTGCCCACAAGATTATGCAGGCACAGACGGGCAACCTCGCATATGTCCCTCAAGGTATCCTTCCATTTCTTATCCCTATGATCATTAATGTTATAGGCAAGCTGGCTCCGGTTCATTACTCATGAGTCCTTTATAAATATTTTTTAAAGGGCCTTCACTTTTAGCACATGGGCCTTTTAAAAATTGGGCCCTATGGCCAAACTCAGCCTAGCGAAGACCAGTACCTCCTTTGAATAACAAGGGCATCTTCAAGACCTTTTGTAGAAACATCGGATTTTTTCAGATTTTCTATAATATTTTTTTCACTTTCTTTCTCTTTTCTTCCAATTACTCTCAAAACTGCCGCCACCCCTTCGCTAAGTCCAGTAAGATCGTATCCACCTTCAAGACAAAAGAGCAAGCGCCCAGGACACAGTTCATCTGAAAGCTCAAGAAGCCTAGAGCCCAAAAAGGAAAAGCCTGCGATGCTCACCCTCATGCCTCCAAGGGGGTCGTCCCTGTATATGTCAAAGCCAGCTGAACAAAGAATTGCATCAGGAGCAAACTGCCTGGCAATGGGGGTAAGTAGCCTATTATAGACTGCAGCAAATTCCTCATCCCCTGCACCTGCAGACATGGGACAGTTTACGGTAAAACCCTCTCCCCTGCCCTTTCCGCACTCTGTCACCCCGCCTGTTCCAGGATAGTAAGGGTACTGATGGGTGGAAAAGTAAAGCACGGAATCGTCTTCGTAGAAGCTGTGCTGGGTCCCGTTTCCGTGGTGCAGGTCCCAGTCCACGATCATGACCCTCTTACATCCAAGCCTCTTGTGACAATAGTGGGCGCC
Source organism: Deltaproteobacteria bacterium (assembly GCA_027003115.1). Classification (GTDB taxonomy): domain Bacteria; phylum Desulfobacterota; class Dissulfuribacteria; order Dissulfuribacterales; family QOAL01; genus JAADCZ01. Next base: position 15,931 of record JALWYS010000104.1, read on the forward strand.
AAGGGCAATGTTATTAAAAAGACAAAAGCCCATGGCATGGTCCCTTTCTGCATGGTGCCCAGGGGGCCTTACGAGGGCAAAGCCGCCCACAGATTTCCCGGAAAAGATTGAATCGAGCGCTTCGAATACCCCTCCAACCGCATGGCAGGCAGCCTCCCATGACCTTTCAGAGGTGGCAGTATCAGGATCCAGCTGGTAGTGGGAAACACCGGCAGTCCTAGCTATCCGTTCCACATAGAAGGCAGAGTGGTTCCAGCAAAGCTCCTCCCTTGAGGCCATTCTGGGCTTAAGGACCTGGTAGAGGCCCTTTACATCTTCCCCTTCTATTCTTTTGTAGATTGCCCTTAAGCGCTGAGGAGATTCCGGATGGCCAAAGCCAGGGTCGTGTTCAAGAAAAATCTCGTCCTTTATAACTACGGCAGGCATCTCTTGCATCGGCAGTACCCCCTTAGAAAGGCGTCTTCCCTCTTGTAAAATATGACCCTGTTCCTTGGAGCCGTACTTTTTCCAAGTGGACACCAGGGCCTGTGAAAGCGCAAGGACCTCTTGTTCCCAATGTAATATGGCTCAGGGGTTGTAAATTTTATTCCCCATATGCCTCTTTTAAAGATTATAGCACTCCGTTGGGCCGAAAGGAGCCTTTTTGCGTATTTATCTGGCCTGGAAAAGAAACAGACGTGGGCAAGGCCGTTTCTGACAAGAAGTTCACTGACAAGCTTGCCGTTTAAAAGGAACACATGGGCAAGAAGCCTTCCAAACCTGTCATAGGGTTTCTTTTTTGAAACCAGTATTTCCACCGTTTTGCCCTCCACAAGACTCCTGTTAAAGCGGGCGGCCGCCCTTCCAAGGGGCTCTCCCTTGCTGTCCTTGTGGGGGGTTTCAGGAGCGTTTATTTCCAGGTATCTCACCTTTCTGCCATCTGCCAATAAGATGGTATCACCATCAATTACGTGCTTGCAAAATACACGCTGGCGCTGAGCATTGCCATCTCCGGTACATCCAAGCACCAGGGATACCAGCAGGAGCAACAAACATAAAAGCCTGAACGCCTTTTCTAGGACCTTTTTGTTTGCGGAATGCATCTGTCTCAGGTTGGAAGCTCTTTTCCAGTGATTCTTCGATAGGCCTCGAGGTAACGCTTTCGGGTCTTTTCAATAATGTCCCCTGGAAGGGGCGGAGCAGGTGGTCTTTTGTCCCAGCCGATTGATTCCAGATAGTCACGGACAAACTGCTTGTCAAAGCTTGGCTGTGGCCCCCCTGGCTTGTAGGAATCAAGGGGCCAGAACCTTGATGAATCTGGGGTCAGCACCTCATCGATCAGGCAAAGTTTTTCTCCGATAAAGCCGAATTCAAACTTTGTATCGGCAATGATTATTCCCCTTGAAAGGGCGTAGTCTGATGCATCCTTGTAGATGGCAAGGCTTATTTCTCTGGCCTTTTCCGCATTTTCACGGCCTACTATCTGGCATGCCCTCTCAAAGTCGATGTTTTCATCATGCTGACCAACCTCTGCCTTTGTTGAAGGGGTAAAGATGGGCTCTGGAAGCCTGTCTGACTCCCTTAACCCTTCTGGAAGCCTTATTCCACAAATTGAACCAGTGCGCTGATATTCCTTCCAGCCTGACCCCGTGATGTAACCGCGAACAATGCACTCTATGGCAAGGGGTTTCGCCCTCTTTACGATTACACTTCTTCCACGAAGAAGCTCCTTGTAAGGAGAAAGCTCCTTTGGAAACCTTTCAACGTCTGATTCAAGAATGTGGTTGGGCACAAGGTCCTCAAGCCTTTTGAACCAGAAAAGAGATATCTGGTTCAACACCTTCCCCTTGTCAGGCACTGGCTCTTTGAACACAACGTCAAAGGCGGAAAGGCGATCCGTTGCTACCATCAGGATGTCTTCTCCGCACCTGTAAAGGTCCCGAACCTTACCCCTGTGAATCAGTTCAAGCTCCTTTATGTCTGTTTCATAGACTGCTTCCACTCTTTTCCTCCTTTCAAGCCATGGGAATCATAAAGGTCATGTATGAGAAACCTGTAAAGAGCACTAAAAGTGCCACCAAAACCGACCGCCAAAGGGGAACCATCCCCTCGAACTCCTGGAAGGCAAGCCTGTAAAGGACATAATTGCACGCAGCAATGGAGCTTGCCAGTATAAAGATATTCATGACAGGAAACGTGATATACGGAACCGAAAAGGTCCAATTCAGTAGGCGGTCAACAGAAAACTGTCTGCCAACGGTAGGAAAAAAGTCAGGGGCATACCTCACTGCATAGTCGAGACGGTAGGCAAGTTCTCCAGCAAAGGCCATTGGCACGAGTATGGGAACCATTGGAGAAAACTTCCCAAATAGCTCATCCTCTGTAATTCCAAAAAAGATTGCCCCAAGCTTTATTATGATAAAGACATAAAAGAAACCTATGATCAGCAGGCCAGAGTAGATGAGCATAGTCTCTAGGCCGTTCATGTTTCTCAACCAGTGAAAAACAAGGGGACTGTCTTCATAGAATCTGACCAGCTGTGAACCCATAAGGAAGGGAATTATGTAGGAACAAGTAATGAAGCGGCCCTTGTTCAGCAAAA
>JALWYS010000105.1 GCA_027003115.1 Deltaproteobacteria bacterium
TCGGCTATGTGCAGCAAAGCCGCGAAGAGATGGAGGTACTATTTACTCTGCTCGCCCATTGTTACGAACGAACCAGTGTGATGCTTACCAGCAACCTGCCTTTTTCCAAGTGGGAAAAAATCTTCAAAGATCCCATGACAACAGCGGCGGCTGTAGACCGGCTGGTTCATCACAGCGTTATTCTGGAAGTGAATATCGAAAGTTACCGCCTTGAAAAGGCCAGAAAAAGAAGTAACACGCAATAATGACAACATCCAGTCCTTGCCAGCTACATATGGGGGCCAGCCCCCATACCCCCGAGGTTTTACGCATTGAGGCCAAATGGATGGGAGAAAAAAAGAGAAGACCCGGCCCCTGGTGGCAGCCGGGCCTCCATCCACTCGGCACTAACCTCGGCGCTCGGGTCGCTCCTCAGCGTCGCCCTATCCTCCGGGTTGGCATGGCAAGAATAAAGAGGTTTTTGAAAGATGGCACGATGAAAGAAAAATTAGGGGAAAATCAGTCAATGAAATTGAAGGATTGAGTCGGGAATTATAATTGTCGCCGACCGGGAAAAATAATTGTCGTTGAACAATCTTCTGAGCGTGGTTGCTAGATCCTCGGAATCCCTAAAATGGGTAGTGGCAAGAATATCCCTTATCCGACCATTGAACCTTTCTACCATCCCATTGGTCTGAGGGCGTCCAGGACGAATAAGCCTGTGCTCAATGTTGTGTTTTTTGCAAACTTTATCAAATAAATGATCTCCACTAGGACCCTTTTCCCCATGGGCTGTAAAGCGATCTGTAAATTCCTTCCCATTGTCTGTAAGAATTTTAGAAATCTTGAAGGGAGCTTTTTTTATAAGCCTTTTCAAAAAAGCAGTGGCAGATTTTGCAGATTTGTCGCATAAAATCTCTAAGTATACCCAACGGCTGGCTCTATCTATTGCAACAAATAAATATTTCCTCCGGTCCTCATCCTTCATCTTGGGAAGATATTTTACATCAACATGAACAAATCCAGGCTCGTAGTCTTTAAAACTCTTCTTTGGTGGCACTTTTTCCGCATCAGGCATGAGCTTCCTAAGGTTGGACACCCCATGTCTTCTAAGACATCTATCCAAACCAGAACGAGAAACCTTGGAATTGATAAACTCTCTCACTACCACCAGCAAATCATCAAGAGGCAGAAGCAAAGTCTTTCTAAGTTCTACTACCACTGCCTCCTGGGCAGGTGTAAGAGTGCTCCTCATATTGTGTAGCCTATGGGAACGATCTTCAACAGAATCTCTCTTTTTCCAACGTCTTACAGTGAGTCTACTGATACCGTATTTCTTGGCCAGTTCCTTCTCTGACAAGCTGGATTTTTGAATCTCTCTTCTAATGGCAGGAGTTGTAGTAGCGTTTTTATGAAGCCTTATAACCATGATCCTCTCCCGCTTATTTTTCCATTAACATTTTCTCTAAAAGCATTCGTGCTATCAACAAAGGATAGCTCCTGCGAGGATATGAATCAAGCGGGACCTGACACTTTTTTTCCATAGTACTTTCGGCAATCGCCTTTTGTTTAATCTGGAAGCGCAAAACCTAAGCAGGGCCTGCCATGGCCTCTCTGATTGCCACATCCTATCTCATTTTTTTTGGATTTTTCTTGCACCAACAGTGTCTGCTTGAACATGACCGACCGCTCAAACCCTTTTTGATGGAGCTCAAACCTCAAATCAAGAATATTTCCTCAAGAATATTTCCTCAAGGAATATCGCACTTTAAAAAAACATGGCCTCTGTTGCATTTTATCTGAATAGAAAAGAACCACTTTTAAATGTGCAAAAACCCGAAAACATCCCGGTGTTTATTTCAAAGGCTGGGAACAAGGTACTTATAGCCGGACGGAAAGGCGTAAAAAGACTTGCAAGATACCTGAAAGGGTGCAAAATGCGACTTCTTGTTTCCAGCCGTTCGCCTGTCTGGGATACCTGGTCTGACAAGCGGCTTTCCGCCTGGGCGGTTAATGGAAGCTGCAAATCAGTGGAATAAAGGAGCAGGATTTTTCGAGTTGAATTTTGAATCACCTTTGATAAACTGCCTCTAAATCCGTAAGATTTTTGAGTTGCACTGCTGGCACAACAATTGCTCATTTTTTAACATAACTAGTCTTAATACCATAAAAAAACAAAGTTTGGAGGAGAGATGGAAAAGAGAACACCTTTTTATTTTCTTTGTATTGCCTCGTGTGTCATGTTACTGTTTGGTGGCTGTGCCAAAAAGGCGACTACCACTGGTGAAGCCGGAACCGGAGTGCCTCTTGAACAGATTCAGGGCCAGGAACAGGCTGGAGCTGGTGAAGGAAACATACAGGAAGGGGTTGTCGGAAGCGAGGGCATCAGAGAGCCGGGAAGCAAGACCGCCATTAGTGAGGGAAGAACCAGCGCACCCTTCTTACCTGTTTATTTTGACTTTGACAGGTATACAATCAGGCCAGACATGATAAGTCGCATGGAGCATAACGCAAAAGTCATGTTGGACCATCCAGACATAAAGGTTGAGATTCAAGGCAACTGTGACGAAAGAGGGACCAACGAATACAACCTTGCCCTTGGTGAAAAGAGAGCAAAGGCTGCGCGAGACTACATGGTGAACATGGGCGTCGATCCAGGACGCATCTCAATAGTCAGCCTTGGAGAAGAAAAGCCCCTTGATCCAGGCCACAATGAGGAGGCCTGGGCAAAAAACAGACGTGACGATTTCGTTATTTATCGTTAAGAATAAATCATTTCAAATCAAACAAAGAAAATCAATAGGCCACACCAGATAATGTGTGGCCATTTTTTCGTGGAGGAAAAACAACACATGCATAAGCGAAACAGTTCAGCACTAGGGGTTATTGGCGTAATCGGATTGGCCATTTTCTTTTTTCTCTCTGGCATTTCCATGGCCCAGAACAAATCCATAGCCGTAATTGACATGCAGAAAGTTGTAAGAAACTGCAAGGCTGGTAAAAAGGCAGTAAAGGAACTTAACAAAAAGTTTGAATCGCTAAAAAAACAACTGCAGGCAAAACAGAAGGAGATACAGGCATTCAAGGCAGATCTTGACAAGAAGGCTCCTCTCATGAGTGAAGAGGCAAGGGCGGAAAAGGAGCGCCAGTACAAGAAAATGCTCAGGGATTTCAAGGACAAGAGCGACGATGCCCAATATGAGATGCGCCAGGCAGAGGCCAAGAAAATGGAGCCCATCCTGAAAAAACTGGAAAAGGTAGTGAACAAGATAGGCAAAGAAAGGCATTATCTCATAATTCTCGAAAAGAACATGCCTGGACTCTACTATGTGGCACCTGGAGCAGACATTACCCAGGAGGTCATAAAGATTTTCGATAGCCAAAGCTGACTTTTTTGAGGGCCGGGAAAATGTTCAAAATAGACATCACAAAGACAAAAGAGCTAACCGAAGACCAGATGGAGACCCTTTCACAGATGTGGCAAAGGTGTGCAGGCCGCATCATCCTTTCCACAACCCTTGCCAAAAGCGGACATCCAGGCGGCTCTCTTTCCAGTCTTCATACCCTCTTGCTTCTTTACGCAATAATAAGACATGATCCAGAAAATCCTGACTGGGAGGAAAGGGAAAAATTTGTGATGAGCATCGGACATATTTCTCCCGGGGTATATGCAGTTCTTAGCGAATATGGATATTTTCCCGAAGAGGATTTTCTCACTGAATTCAGAAGGGCGGGTTCCGCATTTGGAGGCCATGTTGAACAGGGGGTTCCTGGTGTGGAATGGAACACCGGGAACCTGGGCCAAGGCCTGTCAGCAGCCGATGGCTTTGCCCTTTCTGAAAAACTTCGCGGAAATCACGGCAAAAAGACCTACTGTCTCATGGGAGACGGTGAGCAACAAAAGGGGCAAGTGGCAGAGGCAAGGCGCTTTGCCACCAAGTATGGACTCAAGGATCTCATTTGCATTATAGACCGCAATCACCTCCAGATTGGAGGAGACACCGAAAAGGTCATGCCGGTGAGGGTGAGAGACGAATACAAGGCTGCCGGTTGGAATGTTATCTACGTTGCTGACGGAAATGATTTCCAGCAGCTTTACAAAGGCCTAAGAAGGGCGTACCTTCATGAAAACCTTGATCCAGAAAGGCCCGTGGTGATAGTCAACCGTACCGTAATGGGAAAGGGCGTCTCCTTCATGGAAAACAAGGAGAAGTACCACGGCTCACCCCTTCCTGAAGAAATGGCAAGGGATGCCCTTTCAGAGATAGGTCTTTCTCCTGATCTTCTTGATGAGTGGAAGAATAAAAGGGAAAATCACCGCATCACCTCCTCTTCCCACTCCTTCAGGCGCATGCCAGATATCAAAATAGAACCGGGCGAGCCTATTCTCTACGATGCGCAGACTGTTACAGACTGTCGCTCTGCCTATGGAAACGCCCTCAAATCCCTTGCCGAGGCAAATAACAGAAATGGGGAGACACCAAAGATTCTTGGATTCAGCTGCGACCTTGAAGGATCGGTAAAGATGCAGGGCTTTCATTCGGTTTCACCAGAGGCCTTCTTTGAAGTCGGAATCCAGGAACACCATGCAGCTGTCTGCTCGGCAGTGACTACTAGGGACGGCTTTGTAACCTTCTTCAGCACCTTTGGTGTTTTTGCAGTTTGTGAAACATACAACCAGCACAGGCTCAGTGACCAGAATGAGACCAACCTGAAGATAGTCTCCACCCATAACGGGCTGGATGTGGGCGAAGACGGCCCCACCCATCAATGCATAGATTATATAGGCCTCATGCAGAACCTCTTTGGCTTTTCCATATTCATGCCGGCAGATCCCAACCAGACAGACCGCATTGTGCGTTATGTGGCATGCCACAGGGGCAACTGCTTCGTGGGAATGGGAAGGTCCAAGATGCCGGTGGTGCTTGACCTCAATGGGGAACCCTTTTTCGGAAAGGATTACGAATTCAGGCCAGGAAAGGCAGATTGGCTTAGGCGCGGAAAACCCGGCAGCTGCACCATTATCTCCTACGGAGCCACCATCCCCTACGTAATGAAGGCATGGCAGAAACTCAAAGAGGAGGGCATTGAAGTAAGTGTGCTCAACATGGCCTCCATAAAACCGGTTGACGAAGAGGCTATAGTTGAAGCGGCAGGACATGGACCAATTCTCACAGTTGAAGACCATGTGGTAACAACAGGGATCGGCTCCATTGTGGCAAGAATCCTTGCAGGAAGGGGCATAAGTCAGCGCTTAAAGAGTCTCGGAGTAAGCCAATACGGCTGTTCTGGCAAACCCGCAGACCTTTACAAGATGAGCGGCATAGATTCAGAGTCAATAATTCAGGCGGTAAAGGAACTGTAAGAGGTTTAGGCCTGATTTTAAGGGAAAAAATTAAAATATCGAATTCATAAAGGCCGGGAAGGAATTTCTCGGCCTTTTTTTATTTTCCCTTTTCAAAAATCAGCCCTTAAGGACAATACCCTTTTATATGAAAATAGATGAAGATACTCGTACTTAACTCCGGAAGTTCCTCATTAAAGTTCAAGGTATTTACGAAAAAGGGCCTAAACGCACTTGCAGAGGGAAGCATCCAGGAGATAGGAACCCCGGGCTCTTCCTTCACCTTCAAGATCATGGGTAAAGAGCACTCCAAAAAGGGCCCTATCCATGCAACAACCCACCTCGAGGCCCTTGAAGTCATGTCATCCCTTTTAAGGGCTGAAAAATTAGTTGAAAGCATCTCTCAGATGTACGCAGTTGGCCACAGGGTGGTGCACGGCGGGGAATACTTCACGGGGGCCGTGTTGGTGGACAAACATGTATTAAAAGCCATTGAGGAACTCATACCCCTTGCTCCTTTGCACAATCCATCAAATCTTCTCGGGATAAAGGTTGCAATGGAACATGCACCATCTGTTCCCCAGGTGGCAGTATTTGACACGGCCTTTCACCAAAGTATGCCCCCATGTGCCTTTATCTATGCCATTCCCAAAAACCTTTACACCCACTACAAGGTGCGGCGATACGGCTTTCACGGCACCTCATACAGTTACGTGACAGGACAGGCAGCAAGATTCCTTGGAATAGAACCTTCAATATTTTCAAGTGTATGTCTTCACCTTGGAAATGGGGCAAGTGCGGCTGCCGTCAAAAATGGTAGATGCATTGACACATCCATGGGGCTTACACCCCTTGAAGGCCTCGTCATGGGCACAAGATGCGGGGACATTGACCCTGCCATCATTTTTTATCTTTACAGGACCCTGGGCATGCCTGTTGACGAGATTGATACGCTTTTGAACAAAAAAAGTGGCCTTAAGGGCCTATGCGGAACAAGGGACATGAGGGCCATTGAAAAGATGGCAAGAGATGGAAATCAGGATGCAGCTATGGCCCTGAAACTATTTTGCTATCGCATAAGGAAATATATTGGTGCCTATTTGGCCGCCATTGGCCGGACTGATTGCATTGTCTTTACCGGGGGCATTGGAGAGCATTCAAGCATCGTGAGGGAAAAGGTCATAGGTGGTCTTGATCACATGGGAATTAGGCTTGATAAAAAGAAAAATCAAAGTGCTAAATTTGGACTAACCGAACCAGTGGATCTAAGTGCTCCTGAAAGCAAAATAAAAATCCTTGTAATTCCCACCAATGAGGAGCTTGAAATAGCCAGGCAGACCTTAAGGATGGTGGAAAAGGGCAAGAAAAGCGTTGCGGACTAGACATTGAAGACATTCATAATCTGTATCCAGACACTTTGTGGTAAAATAACCCCAGTGGGCTTTGGAAGCGAAGAAGATCGCCGTTTCCTTGAAATGTGGCGTGAGCGCACCAATGCAACCCTTCTTGGCGCTGGGTCTCTTAGGGCAGGAGACCCAGAATTTAGAGACACCTCCGGAAGAATACCAGAAAAAAGGATACGGGCCATAGTCACCATGTCTGGAAGGCTTCCCTTAGAAAAAAACATCTTTAACCGTGGGCCCGCCCCCATTGTCTTTTGCGCGCAGGATGTCTCTGATTCCTTGAGAAGACACCTGGGAGGAAGGGCAGAGATTGTGGCAGTAAGAAAAAGAGGCGATAACGAGCTCGACCTTAGCCAGGTCAGTGCAATTTTACAAGATAAAGGGGTAAATAGCCTTCTGGTGGAGGGAGGCGGAAGGCTAAACTATTTTTGTCTTAAGCAGGGAATAGTTGATGAAATACTTGTAACCGTTGCCCCGAAACTTTTGACCTCAAACAGGGAGACTCCACTGGTTGACGGAGACCAAAACCTTGGCTCGCCCTTTCTTGACCTTGAATTTATTTCTTGCAAATGTCACCCGAAGACAGGTGAACTCTTTCTGAGATACAAAGTTATAAAGGGGAAAAACAGTGGTTAAACAGGACGTAGCAATCCTTTTTTCCGGCGGGCGGGACAGTCTTGCCCTGTATGCCCTTTCAATGGAGGGAAGACACAGCGAAATTCCAAGGCCAAGAAACATACACCTTCTTCACATGCTAAACGGCATGGCCCGATTTCCTAAGTTTCCTGAAAACCGCTTCAAGGTGGCAAAGACCATACTTGAAAGGCAGATTCCCGCCCCAGAGGAGTGCCCAGCCTCCATCTTTGTGGAACTTGACATTGGCAGGCTTTTCCAAGGGCTGTGGCTTGACAACTACGAGATATTGATGCCAAAATTTCAGGGTAAGAACCTCGTATGCGTGGCCTGTAAGCTTGCCATGCACACAAAGGCCATAATTTATTGCGTAACCAATTACGTACCCCTGCTACTTGCAGGCTACGCAAGCCGCCAGTCCTACTATCCAGAGCAGACCACTGCATTCATGGAACGCCTTCAGCAGGTGTCAGAGCATTTTGGAATAACCACCAGGTACCCCCTTTATTATGACTTCACCGAGGAGGACATAGCGCGCCATCTCCTGGAAGACTTTGGACTTCCTTCTACTGGAGGAGGCGAGAGAAAGTGTATGTTTTGTCAGACACTTACCACAGCAAAGGAAGAACACATACTTGCCTATCTTGATGAAATGATACCTAAGGTTCAGCGTTATATTGAGTTGTCTTTGAATGGACAAGTAAAAGAGGCTGCTGAAATCTTTCCTCCAGGTAACAAATGCCAGATAACAAAATAGCCTGCATCATCCCTGTAAAGAACAGAAAACACATGGTATCAGAGGCCATAGAATCCGCCCTTGCCCAAGACCGCATACCAGATGAGTTCATTGTCGTTGATGACGGTTCAACAGATGGAACCGGGCAATTTATCCAGGAACGCTTTCCAATGGTGAAATTGTTAAAGGCTGAGAACCTTGGACCTGGCAGGGCGAGAAATCTTGGTGCCATGGCCGCAGAGGCTGAAATCTTGATGTTTCTTGATTCTGATGACACATGGACGAAAGACCATGTTGAAAAACTCATGAGAGCCATGGATGGCAAAAAGGCTTGTTCCTTTGGTATTACGCTTAATAAGGGGCCATGTACTGACACCGCATTTAACATTCCTGGTCAGGAATTTCAAAGGCGCATGCCAATGGACTGGAACCTTTTCAGGTGGTGCTGTCTGGTTCCTTCTTCTGTAGCGGTGCGGAAAGAGGCCTTTTTACAGGTTGGCGGTTTCCCAAGCAGTCCCTTGGGTGAGGACTGGCTTTTTTTTGCAAGGCTTTCGTTAAGGCACGAGTTTGGCTTTGTGCCCACGGTGGTATCTGTTCGGAATATACATTCAGAAAATCTTTGCTGGAAAGCATTTTCCCAGGAGCTGGCCCTTGCCGTGGTGGATAGACTGACAGAAATGGCTCGTGATGCAGGAAAGGGCAATTACGTCAGGCACCTTAACAAGACAAGAAAACTCATATTATACGAAGGTAACAAATGGAAAAGCGTACAAGACTGGTACAGATGCATGGTTCAAACACATCTCATCTAACACCCGAGTTTACCAAAGAGGAACACGTCAAAGTAGTTGAGCGGTGCGAGGACGTTCCAGAAACCCCGCCTCTGTTTCCTTTTCCAATAAACAAGGTGGGAATAACTGAAAAGACTGTATGGATAAAACTACAAGGTGGACTCATGCCCTTTGAAGCGTCCATATTCGTGGATCTTCCCCCTGGGTACAAGGGAATTCATATGTCACGCATGGAACAGTCCATAAGCGAACTTTTTGATCGTTCTTTTGTGGATATATGTGAATATACCTACTTGCTTTCAGAAAAAATACTCAAAAAACAGCGAGGCGAAAGTGTAGAGGTAATGGTATGTGGAAAGATTCCGCTTCCCTATAAGACCACAATAAGCAACTTGCTCTCCATAGATTGTGCAGATATCTCTTCCAGGACCGTCCTGTCCTTAATGGACGATGCTACATCAAAAAGACAGGCCACCGGATTGGGGCTTACCCATATAACTGCCTGCCCCTGTACCCAGGCCTACAACAGAGAACTTTTCGAAAACAAGGCAGGGGCTTTCCCCTATCCTACCCATTCCCAGCGCTGCCAAACTTGGCTTGAAGTGGAAACGGCAGATGACGAATATGTCACACATGAAGAGCTTTTCAAATGCCTCACATCCTGCCTTCATATAAGCCAGGATCTTTTAAAACGTCCAGACGAGGCTGAATTGGTATTAAAATCTCACCGTGAAGCCCAGTTTGCAGAAGATGTGGTAAGAACGCTTGCCCGTGAGGCTGGAATTCGTTTTGGCCAGGGATTAAGTAATGAAGCAGTTATAAGGATAAGCACCAAAAGCCTTGAGAGCATTCACAGCCACAATGTATCGTGCATCCTTGAAGCCCGGCTGGGCCACATAATAAAACAATTATAAGTCCTGATTATCTAAGAAACCTTCTCCCAGTAAAAAAAAGGGCTGCAATGGCTCATCTGCCGCTGCAGCCCTTTTACTCGTTTTAAGAACCTGCCTACTCGTTTGCTGCAGGCTTTTCAGCCTCCTTGGTTTTGCCTTCGGATGTCTCCTTTTTGGCCTGCTGGGCAGCCTGTTTCTTGGGAGGATTGATCTTTTTGATCACTGTCGCCTTCTTTTCCGGGGTTGCAACTGGTGCCACAACAACCCCGTTCTGGCTGCCAAGCCTTTTCTGCAACTTCCTTATGAGGTCATCCTTAGCGTTCAATTCTGCCTCAAGGGTGTGAATCTTTGAGATGTAAAGTGAAAGCCTCTCCTGCATGGCCTTATTGGCCTCCATCAATTTCTTGATCTTCTCCTCCCTGAATTTTACCTGGTCCTTGAGCAGACCGTATTTTGATTGGAGCTCTGTAAGGTCAATAATCTTCATATCAAGAGAATCAGTCAGGGATTTCAGGCTTTGCTCAAGATTGCGGTTTTGGGCCTTTAAGGCAGACAGTTCCTTCATTGCCTGCTGATATTTGGAACGTAGCTCAGGCAGGCTCGCCCTTGCACTCTTAAGCTGTGATTTGAGAGATGCAATTTCACTGGTAAGCTGCGCGATCCTTGCCTTTTGGGACTGGGATGCCTTTTCCATCGCCTGCATCTTCTCCTTCAAAACCGCCTTTTCCTGTTTGAGAGAGGCAATCTTGGCCTGAAGATCCTTCACATGAGCCGCGGCCTTCTCCAGCTTGGCCTTGAGTTCATCCCTTTCCTTTTCCACCATCTTTAACTTTGAGGCGGTTTCACTTAACTTGCCGTTCAGCTCATTTATCTGCTTCCTGGTTTCCTCTATCATTTTGGCGTTTTTGGCAAGCTCTGCCTCCATGGCAGAAATCTTTGCCTTTAGTGCCTTGTTTTCTTTTATTGCATTCTTAAGAGCCGCAGAGCCTTCCTTTGCCTCTGAAAGCTCTTTTTCAAGAGAAGCCTTTGCCTCTTGCAACTGGACAATCTGCTGCTTTAACTGAGCATTTTCCTCCTTTAGGACATCGAGCTCCTTTTTGAGCTCGGTGCCTTGCCCAGCTATGGCCTTTAGTTCCTGATTTTCCTTCTCGAGGGCCTCAATCTTACTTTTTAAGTTGGCCAATTCGCTGCCCATACTTGAAACAGCGGCTGTTTTCTCATCCACCTGCCTCTTGAGAGACTTGAGCTGTTCCTGCAAAACGGCAATAGTCTTTTTGAGGGCAAGCTCTGTCTTGGTCCATCCAGCGGCCTTTCTCATTGCCACTTCTTCAATCGCTGGCTGTTTTTCTGCAAGAGGTTTTTCCTCCTCCTTGAGGGCCGGAACCTCCTCTTTCTTGACCTCTTCTACCGCCTTTGGAACTGCCTTGGTTTCCTCGGTTTTTACCTCTTCCTTGCCCTTAACTATATGAGCCTTCTCGTGCACTGTTTTTTCGACATGATGATCTTCCTCAAGACTTATCCCCATCCTTTCCGCCACTGAGGTGGGAGACATCCTGTAACCAACTATCCCAAAGATTATGCCTCCAATTAGAAATAAAATTCCAATAGTCCTGTTATACAAAAAGGACAGATTCTTTTTCTTTACATCTTCTGGTATCTCAGCACCCTTTCTGGTGAGATAGAGGGAATAAAGCCCTAATCCACAGGCAATCAGAAAAATACAAGAACAAACGAACGAAAAAGTAGCATAAAATGCATATACTGCTGTATCCATTTTAAATCCTCCCTAAAACAGTAAAAATCGTGATCTTTCTCTGAATCAGACCTCGCCGGTTTGTGATTTAATTCTCTTCTTCCTCAAAGACTTCCTCAGGTTCTTCTTCCACCTGAGTTGGTGAGATGTGCTGAAAGGATGCCATGGCCTGCTCAAAAATGGCCTGGGCTGTCTTGAGATCGATATCTGCAATATTCATTGTAGCAAGGCCTCTGAGAATATTCTGAGTAAATTCCTTGTTAAACTCTTCATTTAGCTTACGCATGTGTATGTACAGCTTTGCCAATTGGTACTTGGACTTGGTTTCCTCAAGCTCTTTCTCCACCTGAGCAAGATTTTCCTGTACATCTGCCAACTCGTTCTCTTTCTGGCTCAGCTTGGTCTCAAGATCCTTGGCCTTGTTTTCTGCCTCAGAAAGCTTGCCCTGAAGCTCCTTTACGCTGTCTCCCAGCTGTATGTTCTCATTCTTAAGATTTTTGATCTGGAACTCAAGTTCTTTGATCTTGGCATTTTTATCCTTCAGTTCTTTCTCAAGAGAGGAAACCTGTGACTCGAGACGACTTATGGTATCCGCCTTCTGTTCGTTATCCTCAACAAGGCTGTCCACCTTTGACTGGAGTTCCGAGACCTCCTCCTTGCACTCGGAAATCTGTCCTTCTAGGTCTGATTTTTCCTTCTCGAGCTTGCTAACTGCAGCGGAATTGCTGCTATTTTGACGAAGCAACAGGACAAAAAGAATGAAAAAGATAACTGTCCCAGCCCAGCCATAGATATATAAATTAGACAGCACATGTTGAATCGAGGTAACGTCCATTTTTTCTCTCCTTTCAAAAATCTGCTGATTATACTTGACTTTTCGCCAGCAAGGGCGGCAATGAATAGAGATTCAGTGCTAAAATAATATTATCTTGCATGCAGGTCAAATAGAAAATTAATGAAATATTTTTAACATGGTTATTGCAAAAAAGAGCACGAAAAAAATGATACCTATTTCACAACCTTCACCTTGAAGAGTCTCCTATTTATAACGAAATTTCACCATTTCGTACAGGATAAATCTCATTTCAGATCATCAACCAAGTATATCCTTGACATCATCCTCTTCCTTGAAACGCTCAAATTCTCCCTTGAGCTTCTCAAATTTTTCTATAATATTGTCAAGCCTTCCATCCTGAGACGTCTTTTCAAGGATGAATGCGATCTCAGCGAGTCTTTTGGCGCCCACATTAGCGGATGAGCCCTTTAGACTATGGGCAAGACGCATTATTTCAGTGCCGTCTTTGGCCTCAATTGCCGTCTCCAAGCTGGATAAAAGCCCGGATACGGTCTCTAGAAACATTTCAAGCACCTGTTTTCCAAGCTCAAGATCATTCATGGTTCTTTCAAGAAAGTCGTTCCTGTCAAAGACCTGCCCATTCCCCTCTTCAGGCACATCTACGCTGGCCGAATTCTGCCTCTCCGCCTTGTCCTGATCTTCAGTAGAATCCCCCTGAGTTACTGGAAGCCATTTCACAAGGACATCCGTAAGTTTCTGTGGTTCTATGGGTTTTGACAAGTAATCGTTCATGCCTGAATCGATACACTTTGAAATCTCTTCCTTAAGTGCATGGGCAGTCAGCGCAACTATTGGTATGTGCCGGTTAAGAACCTTGGATTTCGGATTCCTTATGGCCTTAGTGGCTGAAAAGCCATCCATAACCGGCATTTGAATGTCCATAAGAACAAGATCATATGGAATCATCTCAAGGACTTCCACCGCTTCCTTGCCATTATTTACAACTTCTGCGCGAAGTCCTATCCTTCTTAAAAGTCCTGTAACAACCTTTTGGTTGACCGGATTGTCCTCGACTACCAGGACCCTGCCACTCAGCCGTAAACTTTTCCCATCTAGCCTAGCCCTTTCTTTATCAGGAGAAGTGTCTGTCTCTTTCCTTCTGACCCCCTTAGGCAATTTTACAGTGAACCAAAAGGTGGACCCTTTGCCTTCCTGGCTTTCTACACCAATTTCACCACCCATCAGCTCTGCAATCTTCTTTGATATTGCAAGGCCAAGCCCAGTGCCCCCGAATTTCCTGGAAATGGAGGCGTCAACCTGGGAAAATTTCCTGAACAAGAGATTGAGCTTGTCCTTGGGGATACCTATTCCCGTATCCTTAACAGAAAACTTGACAAGTGCCTCTTCTCCCAAATCCCTGACCAGTTCCACTTGGAGCTCAATCTTCCCCTTTTCCGTAAATTTGAGTGCATTGCCAGTAAGATTTATGAGTACCTGCCTCAATCTGCCTGGATCACCCTTAAGGTAATGGGGCACGTCTTCTGCCAGATTCACCACATATTTTATGCCCTTTTTCTCCGCTGCTATGGCAAAACTCTTTGAAAAATCTGCAAGAAGATCTGGCAGACTGAAATCAACCGAATCAAACTCCATCTTTCCTGCCTCAATCTTTGATATGTCCAGGATGTCATTTATAAGGAAAAGCAGGGCCTCAGCACTCGAATGGGCTATTTGGACATATTCCTTTTGCTGGTCATTCAATGGGGTTGATCCCAGAAGAGAAAGCATCCCTATGACGCCATTAAGGGGGGTTCGTATTTCATGGCTCATGTTGGCAAGAAAGGCACTTTTTGCCCTGTTGGCCTCTTCTGCCTTTATTTTCTGTTCCTCAAGCTCCAGTTGCAGGTGTTTTAACTGTGTAATGTCGTTACCAATCCAGACCGTCTTCATTTCCTCGATGGGGCCAGGATTGATGGCAGTGGCCGTTATCTGAAACCACCTCTTCTCACCGTTGGGCATAAGCCTTTCGAGCTGATAAGAAACGCTCTCCCCCTTCATCAAAAATGGATAAAAAATCTTTGCAAAATCCTCATATTCCTCTTCAGATCCAAAAAGGATTCTGGTACTTTTGCCTGGAAACTCCTCCTTTGGCATGTTGATAATCTTTGCCAAGGTTTCATTTACCATTAAAAAAGTCCTGTTCTTGATTAGGGCTATTCCAACACCTGCATATTCCATTATCCCTTCAAGTTCTTTAACCTTCTGATTAAGCTGCTCTTCAAGCTCTACCAGCCTCGTAACGTCATTCTTAATGGCTATGAAATGCGTTAATTGCCCTGTTTCATCCTGCACCGGAGCTATGGTGGTATCCTCCCAGAAAAACCCTCCCTTCTTGTTTTTATTGCACACCCTCCCATGCCACAAACGACCAGACTTGATGGTCTGCCACATCTCCTGGTAAAAGGCCTCGTCGTGCCTACCAGATTTAAGAATTCTTGGATTCTTACCCAAGACCTCCTCGGAAGAATAACCAGTTATCTTGGTGAAGGCAGGATTTACATACTGGATAACGCCGTTTTTGTCCGTAATGACTATACTGCTTCCGCTTTGCTCCACTGCAGTCTGAAGAAGCCTTATTTTCTGGGCATCTTTCAACCCCTTTCTCATGTCCTGGACAAAGGCATAACAAAACGCCACGTTAGGATCTTTGGATTCGTGTCTTGTAAAATCGATTATTACTGGAACCTTCTCTCCCCTGCCATTTACTATGTAGGTATGTAACTCAAAATTCTGAAACGCATCGCCTGTAAGCTTGTTTTTAAACGTATCCTTTTGTTCATCTGCCAAAAGCTCACAAAAGGCCCTTCCTTTTAAAAAATTCTTCTCTTTATCAATACCTAAAATCTCATAAAGCCTGTCATTTACGTCTTCAATTACAAGGTTATCAGGGCTCATCACCACGAAACCATCTTTGTTGCCTTGTAAGACTGCCTGATAACGGTACTGACTCCTGCTTTTCTCCTGACGTTCTTTTAATAGATTTTCGTATTGCCGTCTGAAAAAAAATACTCCCACAATCAGCGGGATAAGGGCGAAGATGAAGGCCCCATTGGTAAGGAAAAAGGCCTTTCTAAGCATTTGTAGGGAAAATGGTAAAAAATCCTTGGAAATAACGCTGACAATGGCAAAAACACCCGGCATTATAGACAGATATTCTACTTGGTACGACTTTACACAGACTTTCCCCTTCCTGATAAGCTCAAGCCAGGATCCCTTGGGGAAACCAAGGCTCCTGATTTTTACGCCCTCAAACTGCCTGTTGAGTAGGATCCTTTTGAGCTGGTCAGGATTTTCCTTTTCAAAGCTGTAAAATCCATCTCTTTCTGCACTGAAGAGGATCCCGTTATAAGTGGCTCCCCATACAGACAATCCATGGCTGTTAAGGGATGCGAGTGAACTCAGGAGTGTGCGGGGATCAAGTTTTGCAACCAATACCCCGTATCTTCCAAAATAGCTCCTGACCCGTTTTGACAGATATAGTCCAAGCTTCTTACTCGTTACCCCCAGAGCCACATAGGCCCCTGAACCTGTCTTTAGTGCCTGCTTGAAATATGGCCTGAAACCGTAATTTTTCCCTTCAAAACGCCTGTCAGTGGAAAGGATGCAGTTTCCTCTCTCATCCATCAAAAAAATGGCCAAGAAATTGATTTTTTGATTTATTTTTGAAAGGTAATCTCTTATCTTTGCCTTTACCTCAGGTGAATTCTCCTCTGAAAGGCTGTCAACGATGTAAGGATTAAAGGACAACAGCTCAAGGGCAAAACGCCTAGCATCGAGGCCTTCCCTAATCCTATTCTCATTTTCTCTTAACTGTTGTTCTATCTCCTGCCGTGAAAATTCCTTAAACTGTTCATAATTGGTATAGGTTAGAACCACTCCTGCTCCCAAGAGCAGAATGGCAAAGATAGTGATAAAACAAATAGGAATGGGTTTTTTCATTGAATCTTTCTTAGCCACTGTTTGATGACTTCATCTGCAGGAGCAGGCTTTGAGAACAGGAAACCTTGATGTATTACCTCGCCCCATTTATTGAGAAAGACCGCCTGATCCTGAGTTTCAACTCCTTCAGCAACCACTTTAAGCCCTAGAGCCTCTGCCATCAAAAAAATCGCCTGTACAATAGCTCCACTATCCTCGTCACCTGGCAGGCCCTTGATAAAAGTCCTGTCGATCTTTATCTCGCTTATAGGAAGGCTTTTTAGATAGGAAAGGGAAGAGTAGCCAGTGCCAAAATCATCTATTGAAAATCTAAAACCCGCTTCTGACAAAGTTCTCATCTTCTTTGCCACATCCTTCATATCATTTATGAGAAGGCCCTCAGTAACCTCCAAAATGATCCTTTTCGGAGGTACAGATCTGTCCATAACCACTGACAAAACATGTTCCACAAAATCTTCTCGAGCAAACTGCTTGGGGCTTATATTAACGGATATTGAAAAAGTTTCATCAGAATTAGCCCTGAGTAGGTCGCATACCCCTTCCAGTACCCATTTACCGATTTGTATAACCAGGCCGCTTTCTTCTGCAACTGGTATGAAAAGCCCAGGACTTATAAGCCCCTGTTCAGGATGGAACCATCTTACCAGGGCCTCGGCACCGTGAAACCTGCCATGGGAATCAACCTGGGCCTGCAAAAAAAGCCTGAGCTGGCCCTGGCTCACTGCCTTGGCCAGATCCTTTTCAATCTGATACCTCTGGCGGACCTCCTTCTCCATTTTAAGATCATGTATAACTGTCTGGTTTCCACCAAGGGCCTTGGCCTTCCTTAGAGCCAAATCCACTCTGCGCAAGAATTCTTCAGGCTCAAGAGCGATTTCACAGGTAACCGGAGCAGCCCCTATGCTTACACTCACAGTAACCCCCTTGTCGATGGGAAAAGGTTCGGCCATCCTTGTGTGAATCCTCTGGGCCTTTGCATATAAAAAATTAATGATCTCGTCAGTGGTATAGGTACAATTCCCACCAAATGGTATGAGTATGCCAAACTCATCTGCAGCAATTCGGGCAACAACGGCCTCTTCTTCAAAACATTCCTGCAGTCTGGCCCCGAAATAGGTTAGCAAAAGATCCCCCAATTCTAGGCCTTTGGCCTGATTTATTCTCTTAAACCTGTCTATGTTTACCTGCATCAGAGCTGCTGAATAACCATCATTAACAACCTTTTCAATGTTCTCTGTGAAAAGGACCCTGTTGGGGAGACCTGTAGTCTGATCATAATGGGCAATAAAATCAGCAAGCTTGTTGGCACTTTTTATGGCCTTCTTAAGTTGTAGATGAAGGCCGACAAGTCTGAGCCCCACCTTGATACGGGCCTTTAATTCCTCCGTGTCAAAGGGTTTTGAAAGAAAATCGTCCGCTCCAGCCTCCAAGGCATAAATAACATCCTTCTTTTCATTTTTCGATGTAAGCATAATAACATAGTGCGGAATATCCTCCCTTTCCCTTCTTAATTTCTTCACTATGTCTATACCATCCATGCCAGGCATGAGCCAATCGAGAAGGACAATCCTCGGATCTTCTGACGCCTTGATTAACTCAAGTGCTTCTTTGCCATCCTGTAAAGTAATGGGTTCAAAACCCCATTTCTCAAGGGTGGACTTTAAAAGTAACTGGGTTATTGGGTCATCTTCAGCAATGACTATTTTGTCTTTGAGAGATTCTTCTGGCATAAAGATCCTTTAAAAGACCTGGTTGGCCGCTTTTAATATCAAATCAAAAAAATTACCCTGCTGAACAGGTACTGTTTTCAATGCATTCATCGGCAAAAGCAGGCCATTTCTTAATAGGAGTTTTTCCTTGGAAGACAAGGGTGAAGGCTACTGCAACTCTCTGCAAAAAAACGATGACCTGAAAAAAACGTCAAACAAAAAAGGGGGGCAATAAGCCCCCCTTCACGAATAAAGGCCCCCTAAAAACCAAGACGGCCTGTACTTATGTGTTTTTAACCCAAATAATGCAGTTCGCACGATGCGACAAGTAAGTCAGGGATGATAGTTCCAGAATAACCAGTTGTTTTTAATGCAAAAAAGCCTCCTTTCCTGTATAATGTTATTGCCCAAAACCAAGGGAA
>JALWYS010000106.1 GCA_027003115.1 Deltaproteobacteria bacterium
TACCTGGAAGGTGTCCGTTTCGTAAAGCTCATTGGAGATCATGGATGGCGCGCGTAGGTAGTGGCGCAGCCCTTTTCCCATCCCTGTTAAAAAAGACATACGATCTGGTACTTGGATGGGCGGCCCATAAGAACGCGGCCTTTTTCCTTTTCTTTCTGGCCTTTGCCGAGGCATCTTTTTTCCCAATACCCCCAGATCTTATGCTTATAGCCATGGGCCTGGCACTGCCAAAAAAGTCCTTCAGGTGGGCTGGTATATGCCTTGTTGGCTCAGTGCTTGGTGGGCTTCTTGGCTACGGTCTTGGCTATTTTTTCATGGCAGCTGTTGGGGACCGGATACTGGAATTCTATCACCTCATGGACAAGTATGAACAGGTTAGACAGCTATACAGGCAGTATGAGGCATGGGCCGTGGCTGCTGGCGGCTTTACACCTCTTCCATACAAGCTTTTTACCATAACGGCAGGGGCCTTCAGAATTGACCTCTTTGTCTTTGTGGTGGCATCTATAATATCCAGGGGTATGCGTTTTTATCTTGTTGCCGGAGCAATCTATTTTTTTGGGCCAAAGGTACGATATTTTCTTGAAAACTATTTCAATCTTTTTACCATTTTGTTTACTATATTGCTTATTGGGGGGTATATTCTATTAAAATGGCTTTTTTAGGTGCAAGGATAGGGATAATCGGTGCTGGCCTTTGCGATGGGGAGACGTATGAGCTTGCAAGGAGCGCCGGAAGGCTCGTAACTGAACGTGGTGGAATAGTCCTGTGCGGTGGCCTAGGCGGAGTCATGGAGGCAGCCTGCCGGGGGGCTGTTGAGGCAGGCGGTCTTACCATTGGTATCCTGCCAGGCTTTAAGGCCTCTGATGCAAATCCATACGTAAAAATACCCATTGTTACTGGCCTAAGCCATGCAAGAAACGTGGTTCTTGTGCGTTCGTGCCAGGCACTTATTTCCATATCTGGCTCCCACGGAACCCTGTCTGAGATTGCCTTGGCCCTGAAGATGTGGAAGCCTGTCATAGGCCTAAACACCTGGGAGAACCTGGCCGATGTTCACTACGTAAATAGCCCTGAGGAGGCAGTAGAAAAGGCCTTTGAGCTTCTTGAATGACATGGATTTTCTAAAGAAATTGCGTCCCCACTTAAAGGAAATCGGCCTTGGAGTGTTGGGCCTTCTTTCCGTAGCAGGTGTGGTTCTTTTGGTGTTTAAGAGTGCAAACGTAAGTCTTCAGCTTTCGACATTTAATGCAAAGAGCGCATCTATTACGGACATTTCCAGGCTCCTTGAAGCCATCAAGGACCTTATTACCCTATCTTCAATAGTGATCCTTATTCTGTCCTCCACCCTGTGTTTTACCCTCTATTACTTTATAAAACGGCAAAGGCAGCTTGCCAGGGCGGCCGCCATCATAAAGAAGAGCCAAAACCGTTACAGGTTCTTCACAGAGGCCCCGCCCTCCATAGGAATCGTGAGGTTCGATCTCGTTGAGGTAAAGGTCCACGATGCCAACAGGGCGGCCCTTTCCCTGTTTGGAAGGCCAAGGAGTGAACTTGTGGGAAAATCCCTTTTCTCACTGCTTCCAGAATCGGAGATTCCCAAGATGAGACAGGCCGTGGATGAGCTCAGGGCCGGGCGAGCAAGCCTTGAGGTGGTGCTCAGGTTTGAGGATGAGCTGAACCGGGAGCGTTTCATCTCGTGGCATGTAACAAGTCTCAAGAATCCAGATGCAGAGCCTGAGGCCATAGCTGTTGTTCTCGACGTAACCGACAAGATGAAGGCAGAAAAGGAGAGGATAGAAAAGGAGAGGCTGGCAGGGGTGCTGGAGATGGCCGGGGCCACTGCCCATGAACTCAACCAGCCGCTTCAGGTGATCTCTGGCATTGCCTGGATGATGCTTTCCAAACTTAAAAAGGACGATCCAAACTACAAGAATGCAGAAAAGATATGCGCGGAAGTTGAGCGCATGTCAAATATTGCCGGAAAGATATCATCCATTAGTTCTTACGAGGTCAAAAATTACGTGGGTGAAACAAGGATCATAGACATTGAAAAGGCCGCCTCTCCTTCCAAGATGAAACGGTTCAACAGCAAGGCGGCCCCTCGAGGTTAAACAATAACAAGGCGTGACCTAACGTTTTTCTAATTCGTAGGTTTTCCATATCTTTTCCACAAGCTGGTACGTCCTGCCTGGAGTGGGAAGCTGCCTGATTTCATCAAGGCTAAACCATCCTGCCTCAAGGGCATCGTCATGTGCCTTCGGGGGCTGTTCTCTGCATCGGGCCAAAACGTAGATAATAACGTAGTGAAACCGAATCCTTTTTTTATCATCGGTGTAGATGGCATCTATTGCGTCACACACATTTAGGGGGGTGCATGATAGGCCGGTTTCCTCCAACACCTCCCTTTTTGCAGCGTGAAAAATGGTCTCCCCAAGTTCTATAGTGCCGCCAGGCACGGACCAAAGGCCCTGGGCCGGGGGGTTCCCCCTTTTTACCATAAGTATTTTGCCGGTTTCCGATACTACAGTTACCCCAACGGCTGGGATGGGAAACCTTGGATACTCACACCTTTCTTTCCTGGCCGTCTCTTTCATGATAGATAACAATAGCCCAAGAGGCCCATATTTTACAGACGCGCTTTCAAAAAAGGAGGATAAATTCCATGGTGAATCTTGCGCTTCTTTACGGGGGAAAATCAGCAGAAAGGGAGGTTTCCATTGCCGGGGCAAGGGAAGTGGAAAAGGCCCTGGATAAGAAAAGATACATGGTCTTCAAGTATGATGTTGCCACAGACCTTGAAGGGCTGGTTCACGACGCCCCAAGGCTGGACTGCGTTTTTATCCTCCTGCATGGCCGCTTCGGAGAAGACGGGACCGTTCAGGGCCTTCTTGACCTCTTGGACCTTCCCTACCAAAGCTCAGGGGTCCTTGGAAGCGCCATGTCCATGGATAAGCATGTCTCAAAGATAATGTATGGGCAGGCAGGGATTCTTACGCCTTCATGGAAAAAGGTCTCAAGGAATCAGTCCGTGGATGAGGAGGGGCTTATTGGTGAAATTGGCCTGCCCCTTGTGGTCAAGCCAAGCACTCAAGGATCAAGCGTTGGGATAGGCCTTGTAAATACTAAAAAGGAGCTCAGGCAGGCGCTTGATGAGGCCTTTTCCTGGGACAGGGAGGTGATTGTCGAGCAGTTTATAAAGGGAAGGGAGATAACAGGCGGTGTTCTTGGCCTTGAAAACGTGGAGGCCCTTCCCATAGTGGAGATCATTCCAGGTGAGGATTTTGATTTTTTCGACTATGAGGCAAAGTACAAGCCAGGGGCCACCAAGGAAATCTGCCCTGCCAGGCTGGAAAAAGAGGTTTCAAAAAGGGCCCAGGAAATTGCAATAATGGCCCACAGGGCTCTCAGCCTTTCCATTTACAGCAGGACAGACATGATTCTTTCAGAAAATGGAGAAATCTACTGCATAGAAACAAACACCATTCCAGGCATGACCCCAACCAGCCTTTTCCCCCAGGCTGCAAAGGTGTACGGCCTTGATTTCCCAGAGCTCCTTGACAAGCTCATTGAGCTTGCAATTGAAAGAAAGGAGAGGGAGAGGCAGTAGAAGAGCGGCCTTTAAAAGAGCAGATGTTCCCTGTAAACACCAAGCCTTGGACTTATGCCAAGTTTTTCCAAAAAGGGCAGGTGTTTTTTGTAGAGTTTTTGCACTTCCTGTCTGTCAAGGCCCCTTGTGGTTTCAAAGTCATAAGATATTGCGCCTGAGTAGTTATCTGCCACTGGTTTCATTTTCTTGATAAAAAATCTTTCTGGCTCTTTCTGGACTTGGCAGCCTTCTATAAGCATGAAAAGCCCCTTTGAGATCGCATCTATGTAACGCTTGTTCCTTTTCAAAAAGTCTATGGTCTGGTTGAAGTCATTAGTGTCTTCGCCAGGAAACCCAAACATTATGAACAAGAGGTTTCTTACCCCTGCCTCATGGGAGGCCCTAAGGGCCTGCTCCATATCCTTTACCCGTGTTCCTTTTCCCATAAGATCAAGCACTTTCTGGGAGCCTGATTCTACGCCCCACAGCATGACCCTGCAGCCTGCCTTGAAAGAAAGCGACATGAGCGCGCGGTCAAATGCCTTTACTGGTTTGGCATAGGCGGAAAAGAAGACCTCACGGCCTTCTTTAAGAAGCCCCGTGGAGAGCCTCCTTAATCTTCCAGGAGGGATCATCTCATCAAAGAAGTTAAAGTATCTTGTGTTGTAAGCGTTCTTGAGCTCCTTAAGCTTTCTTACAACCTCCTTTATTGCCATTTGCCTGTATCTTATGTAGCCCTTGTGGTGGGTGCAGAAGGTGCACTTTCCCCACGCACAGCCCCGGGAAGTCATGAAGGGAAGAACAGGCTCAGGGGCCATGTAGGCAGAAGGATCAAGGTCTGAAAAATCAGGGACAGGCAGATGGTTCATGTCCAAGGGTCCAGGAGGCGTGGTATAAATGACGCAGTTTGAGGCCCTGAAAACAAGGCCTGGCACAGAACGCAGATCCCCCTGTTTAAGGCTTCTACATAGTTTAAGCAGGGGAATCTCTCCTTCACCCGGAATAATAGCGTCCACAAAGGGAATATCTTCCAGATGGCGCTTTTGCCCCCTTACTTTAAGGGAAATGCCTATTTCAAAGAGCCTTTGAGGCTGGGGGCTTGTTCCAAACCTTGCTCCTCCAAGGCAGATAAATGCATCTGTCTTTTCCTTGATCAGCCTGGATATGGCCATTGCAAAGGGCATCTGTGCGTCAAAGGAAACAGAAATTGCACAAAGTTCTGGAGAAAAGTCTATCACTTCATCTGTTAGCCAGCCTAAAAAGCCGCTGATGGTTCCTGGGATCTCCATGTTAAACAGGCTCCTTGTGGCCATCTCGGCCATGAAGCCGTTAAGGATATTTTCAAAACTTAGAAATATTGTGGCATTTTCATGCCACTTCTTTGTTGAAACCAAAGACAATCGGTTCTTTTTCAGGAACTCAAAGGCCTGTTTTACTGCCTCTGCCGTTTTTTGGGGCTTCCAGCCGTAAATGCTTACGCCAATCTTTCCCATTTGGCAAAACTGGAAGGCCTGCTGGTAGTACCTGATATTCAGGTCAAAGACACGGATGTCTAAATGTTTTTCATGGGCCTTCAAGTAGGCAGAGAGGCAGGCTGGCCCCAGGGGAGGCGCGGTTGGGTGAAGCCAGGGAGGAATCACAACTGCTACCTTCATATGTTAAAGCATAGCAGATTGATCCCCCAAAAAACACCTTTTTAAGGCATAGGCGCCTTGAATGAAAAAAACAAAGTGTTGGTCAAAGAGCCCATTTGGACCTGTGGGAGAACAAAAAGTCAGGACTTTTACTCCTGCAGTTAAAATTCAGGAGAAAACGTTACACTTTTTGTGGCCGGATTTTCATATTTTGTCAAATCATTTCAGGTACTCAAGCCTGCATTATATCCTTTTGAATTTGACTGCACCACAGGCCAGCTGTGTTCACTGCCCCATTTGAGTTTTTGCGCCTTCTTTTCCAACACTTCTGTTGTTTTTTTCTTCCTTCCCCTGGAAATATTATAGGTCAGGCTGTCCAGCAGGATGGTAAAATCAATGTACTGGATACTAACGTTCAACGGCACTTTTATGCGATTTGGTGAAAAGCTGAGTATGCCCTTTATCCCTGCCTCAACCAGCATGTCACCGATCTTTTGGCTTTGTTCCAATGGAACGGCTATTACCGCAAGCTCCACATTTCTTTCTTCTACGATTTCCTTCAGACTGTCCATGGGCTGGACCACCATTCCATTTTCCAGGGTTTTTCCAATGTTTTTTTCATCCACGTCAAGAACAGCCTCAAAATGATACCCCTGCTGTGGAAAACCAGGATGCCTCAAAAGGGCCTGGGTGATAGGGCCTGCTCCAACCAGTATGACATTTCTCTGCTCTATTACACCTAAAATGGCTGATATTTTCTGCAGCAAAGTGCTAACGCAGTAACCTACACCTCTGACGCCGAAACGCCCAAAATAAGAAAGATCCTTTCTGAGCTGTGCAGGATTTACGTTTGCCTGGCTTGCCAAGTCCTGGGATGAAACAACCTTTACCCCGCCTGCCAGAAGCCTTTTGAGATAACGCTGGTAAACAGAGAGCCTGATAATGGTAGCTGCTGGAACGTTTGTTTTTTTCACAAGATTATGCCTCCCGTCACTTTGGTTATCTTTCAAAAGCAACCCTCATGCCTTTTATAATAAGTCCTCTTTTTTTAAAATTTAATTAGTAATTTAAGCAAGTTATGCCGATAAAAACTTGCTTTTGTCCTAAAAGTTAGCTTCAAAGTGCAAACTTTAGATTGCAGCATGACGTGCGAAAATTTTTAAGGGAAAAGAGGGAATTGAACAAAAAGAATCTGCGGTAGTCGGGAAAGAAAACCGATTTTGTTAACTTTTCAACAGGTTATGGTCGCAGGTAAAAAAAGAGATTATCAATCAATATGGTTTTAAACGGGATTTGCAAGGCTTGCAGATCTGCAGCAAAAAAGATGCACCTTGATAAGTAAAGGATGCACTGGTTATTTTGCATTCTTTCACTTGTTTCTAATTAACGAATAGGGCCTATCGATTCCTTTAGTTTTGCTCAAGCTCCTTGAATCAAGGAGCGGGTTAATGCCTGAAAATTCTACATGTGGGATTAAAAGGTATTCCTGAAATGGTGGCGCAACTGCTTTCATGGAACATTTTTCATGAGTTGAGGCCTGGGATTTGTTGCAGGGGATAAGGGTTTTTAAGTTTTTCTTTGACGTTAAAGTTGGACCCGTGTCAGAAATTTTTTTTCATAAATTTTTCCAAACGATCATAGGCCTCGTTTAGAACGCTTTCTTCTGGAAGGAAAACCAGCCTGAAGTGAGGGGTTTCAGGAAGACTCCCGAAACCGCTTCCGTGTACAACTACTACACCTGTTTCCCTTATGAGCCGTTTCACAAATTCCTGGTCGTTTATCTCCAGCTCAATTCGAGGAAAGGCATAAAAGGCCCCTTCCGGCTCTTGGCATGAGATTCCCGGAATGGCGTTCAGCCTTTCCACGGTAAGATCTCGCCTGCTTCTAAGTTTTTGCCTCGTCTCCTTCAGGTGGACTTGGTTTCCGTTAAGGGCAACCGGTATGGCAAATTGTTTGGGATGGCTTGCGCAAAGTCTGGCTCTGGCAAGCTTTCTCATGGCTTCTGTATAGTCTTCGACAAGCTCGGGTGCTCCGCTTACGATTGACCACCCTATGCGAAAACCAGGAGCAAGGTAGCTTTTTGACAGGCCGTTGAACGTAACAACGGGAAGATCTTTATCCAGGGAGGCAATGCTGATATGCTCCTTCCCGTTCAGTATGAGCTTATCATAGATTTCATCGCTCATTATCAGGAGATCGTACTTCTTGGCCAATTCGATTACCTGAAGCAGCGTCTGTCTACTATAAACAGCACCCGTGGGATTGTTTGGGTTTATTAAAACGATGGCCCTGGTCTTTTCGTCGATTTGGGATTCCATGTGGTCGATGTCAGGTTGCCATTCCTTCTCCTCATTCAAGAGATAGGGCTTTGCCTCACCAATTAGCCTGCTCAAGAGGGCATTGTATAGCGGGTAACCCGGGGAAGGCACCAGAACGTTTTCTCCCTTGTTAACCAGGGCAGATAAGGCAAAATCTATGGCCTCGCTGGCCCCCGTAGTGATGAGTATCTCGTGGGGTCTTATGCCCTTCCTTTCGGCCTCCCTTCTTATGGCTTCAATGGCCTCAGGAACGCCTTCAGAAGCGCTGTAGCACGTGTGGTCCTCAAGCATGGCCTGATAGGCAGCATCAAGAAGATGCCGCGGTGTATGGAAACCAAAAAGGACCGGGTCGCCAATATTAAGGAATATAAGGTCCCCACCCGATTCCTTGCGCCTGTTGGCCTCAAGGAGGATGTCCCTTATTGCGTATTCAATGTGTTCAGTTCTATGGGACGGCTCTATTTTTTTCATTTTGGTTCAACCACTAACGTAAATTACTCAATCAAACATCCTATGTTTTCACCCAATTAAAAAGTTGTCAACTGCTTTTTTCTTTTATCCTGGGCACTAGACCTTTCAGGAAGAAATATCCCCAAAGGGGCGTTTATGTGTTCCCAGGTGATTTATTGTAGTTCTTATATGTTTAATCGAAAAAATACTTTATTTTCTTGACTCGCGGTTGTGATCGTGTGAAGTTTTTGTCTTGTAGAATACTCGACAGGGGTTTGAAATGAAAGAGAACTGGCCTCCCTGGAAAAGGGATGTATTCCTGGCCGATTTCCACATTCATTCTAAATACAGCAGGGCCACAAGCAAGGACATGGAGCCCCTTGGCCTTAACCGTACTGCAAAGCTAAAGGGTATCCAGGTGGTGGGAACCGGGGACTTTACCCATCCAAGTTACCTTAGGGAGCTTGAGGAAAAGCTTGAACCCCTTGGTAACGGCCTCTTTGTTTGTAAGGAAGACCCTGAAGGGACTCGCTTTATCCTTACTGCAGAGGTTTCAAATATCTATACGTGGAAAGGCAAGGGGAGGCGAATTCACACTGTCCTTTTTGCCCCAAGCCTTGAGGTGGTAAGGGACATACAGGCCCGGCTCAAGGCCATTGGTAACATCAGTTCAGACGGAAGGCCCATATTCGGCTTTCCAGCAAAGGAACTTGTGCGGTTGGTGATGGATGCAAGTCCAGAGTGCTTCGTGGTGCCTGCCCACGTCTGGACGCCCTGGTTTTCCCTTTTTGGCGCTAAGTCAGGATTTGACTCAGTGGA
The DNA here is from genome assembly GCA_027003115.1 of Deltaproteobacteria bacterium. GTDB lineage: Bacteria > Desulfobacterota > Dissulfuribacteria > Dissulfuribacterales > QOAL01 > JAADCZ01. Next base: position 8,811 of record JALWYS010000106.1, read on the forward strand.
AGAGTGTTTCGAGGAGTACTCTGAACACATTTATGCCCTGGAAACCGGCCTTTCATCTGATCCCCAGATGAACTGGCGCCTTTCAAGCCTTGACTCCTACACCCTCATTTCAAATTCAGATGCCCATTCTCCCTGGAAACTCGGACGCGAGGTCAACGTTTTTTCCTGCAATATGAACTATTATGACATCATCGAGGCCATGAAAAACCCTGAACACGGTTTTGAAGGGACCGTGGAGTTTTTCCCGGAAGAGGGCAAATACCACTATGACGGGCACAGAAGCTGTAACGTGTGCTTTTCTCCAACTGAAACCAAAAGTCATGGCGGGCTGTGCCCTGTTTGCAAAAGGCCCCTTACCATAGGCGTCTGCCACAGGGTGGATGACCTGGCGGACAGGCCCGAGGGTTTCGTTCCAAAAACTGCCAGGAAGAACATTCACCTTATTCCTCTGGAGGAAATGATATCTCAGTCCTTTGGTGTAAAAAGCATTACAAAGAAGGTGCACAAGGAGTATCTGAAGCTTCTCGAGATGGCAGGAACAGAGTTTGACTTGCTCATATGGCACCATGCAAGTGAGCTTAAGCGGTTTTTGCCAGGTGAACTCCTTGAAATGATACTTGCCATGAGAAGGGAGGAAGTTGAGGTCATTCCTGGCTACGACGGGGTTTACGGACGGATAACACCCGTTTTGAAAAAAGAAAAAATGATAGAACAAAAGACCGTGAAAAAGAAAACGGCCAAGGGGAAAAGGGGCAGGCAAAAGTCCCTCTTTTGACTGCGCTAAAGCTTTAGACAGCGGCAGATCATAAGGCACTTTTCATCAAGATGAAAAAGCGCCCTTAATACCTCCTGGAGCTTGATGAAGGGGGAAGCAGACTGATCAATCACGACTTTTACCATGGATGTCTCATCTGCAGAGAGCTGGGCCTTTGCCCTTTTCAGCCACGAAATTCCTGTTTCATCCTCTTTTATAATACTGATTTCCTTTATCCGTCTTTTTAAGTCAACTTTCGTCTCTTTCCCTTTTCGTTGAAGAATGAGAAAGAGTTCTTTCTTGCCATGAAAATCCTCTATGCCCTTTTTAAGCGTTTTTTCAGCCACAGGCAGGACCACCAGGTAGCCCTGGGGGTTTCTGGGCACAAGCCTTACCTTTTTTGGGGAAAAGGAGCCCTTTTTTATGTCCATTTCAAGGACCATTTCCCTTTGCAGTATGCTTTTGATTTCCGTTTCATCAAGCCTTTCAGAAAGCTCCATGGTAAAGCGTTCTGCCATGCTTTCCATCCCAAGGGGTATGGGATTTTCAAAGGAAATTTTTGGCATTGGATGAAAGCCCTTTGAATAACTTACAGGAATACCTGCTCGCCTTATGGCCCTGTGAAACATGCGAACCATGTCAAGATGCCCTATGAACCTTGCATCAAAGAGCTTTTTATAGGTAACCGTGTAGAAGAAGGTGCCTTTTTCAGAAACCTTTGCCTCCTCTTCCTTTGAAGGCTCATGGGTATGTGCCTTTTCCTTACCCTTAATAACATTTTTTATGGTCTTAAAATCACAGACCCCGCAGCCCTGACAGTCGTTATAGCGGCAGTCAGGGGTGTAGAGCGCCTTTTGTGAGCGTTTCCTTTCAAGTCTAAGGAAGGATTTTTTTACACCTGAGTCAATGTGGTCCCAGTAAAGGGGTGCATCTTCTGGAATTTCACAAAGATAAGAGGAAAGATCGATACCAACGGCCCTTGCAGCCTCCTTGTAGGTTTCCACCCGGAGGTTGTCTGTCCAGGCATCAAGCCTTGCCCCCATGGTCCAGGCCTTGTGTATAAGGGCGGAAAGGCGCCTGTCACCCCGGGAGAAGACCCCTTCAAGGAAGGACTGTCTTGGATCGTGCCACTTCACCTTAAAGGTCCTTGCCCTTAGCCCCTCTTTTATGATCTCAAGACGTCTTCGTGACTCGCGCGGGTCAATCTGTTTTTCCCACTGAAAGGGGGTCTGGGGCTTTGGCACAAAGGTCCCTATGCTTGCTGTTACCTGGACCCCACCCCTCATATCCTTTATGAGGCGCGCCTGGGAACGCACCTTCTTAACAAGTTCAATAAGCTCATAAAGGTCCTGGTCTGTCTCGCCAGGAAGGCCTATCATGAAGTAGAGCTTTATGTTTTTCCAGCCCCTTTCAAATGCGTTTTTGGCCGTCTCAAGAAGGGCCTCTTCTGTAATCCCCTTGTTTATCGCCATCCTTAGCCTTTCGCTTCCCGCCTCAGGGGCAAGGGTGATGCCAGTCTTTCTGACCCTCTTTATCTGTTCCATGATTTTGGGGGTAAGCGTTCCCACGCGCAGGGAGGGAAGGGAGACCGAGCAGTTTTGGGGCACAAATTCATCCATCATCCTGGGAATGAGTTCCCCTATGGCAGAATAGTCGCCGGTACTAAGGGAGAGAAGCGATATCTCCTCCCACCCCGTAGCCTTGATTCCTCGCTTTGCCATCTCCATTATCTGGTCTATGGTTCTTTCACGGACCGGCCTGTAGATGGTTGAGGCCTGGCAGTAACGGCACCCTCTGGTGCAGCCACGGGCGATCTCCACCCCTAGCCTGTCATGGATTATGCGAATATTTGGAACAAGGGGGGATTTTATCTCGTAATCTGGAACAAGATCGGAAACTATTCTCCTCTTGACCCTTGGCGCAAGCCCTGGCCCTGTCTCCATGCCTTCAAATCTTTTGCCAGAATAAACGGGCCTGTAAAAGTACGGGATGTAGAGGCCTGAAACCTTGGAAAGCCTGTCAAGAAGCTCCATGTTGGACGCCTTGGCCTCCTTTGATTCCATGACGATTTTTGCAATCTCAGGCACGGCCTCTTCTCCGTCTCCTATGAGGATGGCATCAAAGAAATCGGCAACGGGTTCCGGGTTCAGGCAGCAGCTTCCACCTCCAAGTATAAGGGGCCAGGGGCCATCCATGCGCTTCTTGCTCCAAAGAGGTATGCCGCAAAGGTCAAGCACTGTAAGTATGTTGGTGTAGCAAAGCTCGTAGGGAAGGGTAATGGCCAGGATGTCAAAGTCTGAAAGGGGCCTTTTTGTCTCAAGGCCAGTTAGGGGGATACGGTTTTCCCTCAGTAGTTTTTCAAGGTCCGTATCCGGACAGTAACACCTGTCTGCAAGAAAGCTGCTGTTTCGATTAAGGATATCGTAAAGTATCAACAGGCCCTGGTGGGACATGCCAATCTCGTAAAGGTCAGGGAATATGCAGCAGATACGCACCTTTGCCTCTTCCCAGGGCTTGTTAAAGGCGTTTTTTTCCCCTCCTATGTATCTGCCCGGTCTTTTTACAAGGCTAAGTATCTCGTTGATGTTCAAGGTGTAAGCTCCAGTAGTCCCTTAAGCTCCTTCCAGCCATAGACGCGGTAAAAGGGCGTTTTCCCCTGGTTCCAGGGCTGGTCAAACACTATGGGCCTAAACCCAGAGGTATGAAGGGCAAGGCAGGTGTCCAAGTGGTCTTCCAGGAAGTATGTCTTCCCAAGCGTTCTTAGCACATGGGGTTTGAGATCATGCTGACCGGTTGCTTCTACTTTTATCCTTTCTTTGGGAATGTCCTTGAGGTGTTTGAAAAGCCACTCCACTATGGGCTCCTTCACGGGGCGGGCCGTGACAAAGTGCACAGGGCAGCACCTTCCTATGGCCTCCAGGGTTTCAACAGCACCTTCAATAGGACGAAGGCCCGTGCCAAAGGGGTCCTCAAGTATCCTGTTTATGATGGCCTTTATGGTCTCCTCTGGTATGTCAAGGCATTCCTCCAGCCAGTAGGAGGTTATCTGCTCCTTTCTTACGGAGTTTATGCCAAATTCCTTTTTGGCAACACCTATGAAGGATGACATGGTGTCTGCCACCACTCCGTCGATGTCAAAGGCAATTTCATGCGGTTTTATCTTTATCATGCTCTCTTTTTGGTGTAACTTCCCAAGGTTATTCAATTTTAGTTTTCAAGGAGCTGACTATGTATAAGCGTATGCTTGTCCTGAGGTTCCCATCTGAGATTACAGACAAGCCCATAGTTTGCAGCCTGAGCCGGGAATATAACCTCTGTTTCAATATACTCAAGGCCACAATTTTGCCAGGGCATGAAGGCATAATGATTCTTGAGCTTAGCGGACACAAGAAAAAGGTCCAGGAGGGGCTTAAATACTTAAGAAGCCAGGGCGTCAAGGTAAAATCAGTTGCCCAGGAGATCAGGAGAAACGACGAAGTTTGCCTTATGTGTGGGGCCTGCACAGGAGTGTGCCCGACCCGGGCCCTATACATCGACAAGGAGACCTGGGAGGTTGTCTTTGACCCGGACAACTGCAAGGGCTGCGGGCTATGTGTGGCTGTCTGTCCCGTAAGGGCAATGGAGATAAGGTTCGCAGCAGAAAAGCTCCTTAGCTGAAATGTCCCGTTCCGTCCTCATGCTCGTAAGCGGCGGCGTTGACAGCTGCGTGGGCATGCATCTTCTAAAGGAAAAGGGGTTTCGGGTAGAGGCCCTTTTTCTGAAGATGACAGGCCTTTTGGAAGAGCAAAGAGCCCTTGAATCTGCAAAAAAGCTGGCCCAAAGGCTTGGAGTCAGGCTCCATTTATTGGATGTCTCTAACGACTTCAGACGGGAAGTCATTGGATATTTTGAACAAAGCTACCTTGCAGGCAAGACACCGAACTGCTGCTGCATCTGCAACTACCAGATAAAGATGAGATACGGGTTCAAAGTAGCAGAAAGGCTTGGTCTTGAATCTGTTGCTACAGGCCACTACGCCCGCATTTTGAGAGCAAAGGTCCCGCTGCTTCTAAGGGCCCGAGATGAGAGCAAGGACCAGAGCTACTTTCTTCATCGCATACCAAGGCAGATGCTTGAAAGATTGATTTTTCCCCTTGGTGAACTTACAAAAAAAGAGGTGAGAAGGCTTGCAGGCGATCTTGGCCTTCTTTCTGACATACATCCAGAAAGCCAGGACATATGCTTTTTCAAGGGGGATTACAGGAATTTTCTTAAAAAGGCCCATCCCTCCTTTCTGATTCCTGGTGCAATTTTGACCGTGGATGGAAAAAGGATAGGCACCCACAAGGGGATCAGTAATTACACTGTGGGTCAGAGAAGGGGGCTTGGCATCCCTGATGAGACTCCCTTTTACGTGGTGGAAATACGGGCGAAGGAAAACGTCATAGTTGTAGGCAAGGAAGAGGACCTCTTTAAAAGGGAGATGATGGTAGAGGACATAAACTGGATTGTGGAACCCTCACGCCTTTATTCTCTTAGATGCCATGTAAAGATACGCTCAAGACACAGGGCTGCACCTGCACTTATTGAACTTCTTGATAAGAGTGGCGAGAGGGTGAAGGTTTCGTTTGATGAAAAGCAAAGAGCGATAACCCCTGGCCAGTTTGCGGTTTTTTACAAGGGCAGGGCAGTCATTGGAGGTGGAAGGATTTGCGGGTAGCCTTTTACACCCTTGGCTGCAAGGTGAACCAGTTTGAATCAACGGCCATGGAGGAGCAGTTTGAGGCCCAGGGCTGCCAGATTGTCTCTTGGAAGGAGGAGGCAGACATATATGTCGTAAATACCTGTGCCGTAACCTCAAAGGCCGCCTACCAGTCAAGACAGATCCTTAGCAGGCTAAAGCGGGAGCATCCAGGCTCAAAGATAATTGCCACTGGCTGCCACGTACAGACAGATCCATCCATGATCATCGAATCCGTTGGTACAGGGGTATGCCTTGCAGGAAACGAGCAAAAACCCCTCATTGCCTCCATGTCCATAAAGCATGCGGGTTGCACAGGCATATTCATAACCGACATATCAAAGGTGCGGGAAATTGCCCCGCTTTGCATCTCAAGGCCTCCGAGGGGGCGTACAAGGGCCTTTGTAAAGATCCAGGACGGTTGCGATGCATACTGTTCTTACTGCATTGTTCCCTATGCCAGGGGCAGGAGCAGGAGTCTTCCTCAAGATCTCGTCTTCAGACAGGTTCAGGACCTTGCAGAAAAAGGGGTGAGAGAGGTTGTGCTCACTGGCATACACGTAGGCATGTATGGCAAGGATCTTTCCCAGCAAGGAGGCCTTCTGACCCTTTTAAAAGGGCTCTGTTCCAGTTTCAAGGATGTAAGGTTCAGGCTTAGCTCCATTGAGGCAAAGGAGTTGTCCCGGGAGCTGATAGAGTGGGCAGCCGGCACAGGGAACTTTTGCAAACACTTCCACGTACCTCTTCAAAGTGGCTCAGGCAAGGTTCTTAGGGACATGAATAGGAATTACACACCGGATGAGTTTTTAGAACTTATTCAAAGGATAAAAGAACTCATTCCCCTTTGCGCCATTGGAACAGATGTCATGACAGGCTTTCCCACAGAGGGCCAGAAGGAGTTTGAGGAGACGGTCTCGCTCCTTAAATCCGCCCCAATTTCATACCTCCACGCCTTTCCCTATTCGCCACGGCCTGGAACCATTGCAGCGTCTTTTCCGTGTAAGGCCACAAGGCATGATGCAAAAAAAAGGGCCAGGATACTCATTGGCCTTGGCCAGGAAAAGCGTGAAGAATTTTGCAAGGGGCTTGTTGGCACAAGACTTGATGTCCTGATTGAAGGGCCGGCCAAGGTGGAAGGGTATCTTAGGGGTAAAAGTGACAATTACATGGAGGTTCTTGTGCCCTCCCATCAGGCGGCTTCCAGAAACATGGTGAAAGCCAGGGTAATTGAGGCCCAGGGAGACAGGGTGATAGGGGAGGTTAACTCAATCCTGTCCTAAAAGCCTTTTCACGGTTTCCCTTAGGACATTGATGGAGTAAGGTTTTGGAACGGCTGCGTCAAAACCGCTGTCACCAGTCCTTTCTTTGAGCTCTTCCTGGGAGTAACCACTTGAGACAATTGCCTTAATTTGTGGATCTATTTTTCTTATCTCCCTAAGTACGTCCGCTCCGTCCATATCTCCGGGAAGCGTCATGTCAAAGAGAACCAGGTCAAAGGGTTCTCCCTGATCGTGGGCCTCTTTGAAGCGGCTGATGGCCTCCTTGGCATCTGTCACAGGGACCACCTCAAAACCAATCAACGTGAATATGTCTGTAACCAGCTCCAGTATCATTTCTTCATCATCAAGTACCAGTACCTTTTTTTTCGCATTCATGGCTGTTTCCTGTTTCAAAGTAGATGGTTGAAATTGGCGGGAACTGTTCCTTTGTTAGATAATCGGTGTTTCCCTTTTTAAAGTGGTAGCGGTAACAATTATAATCATAAATTAAAGAATTTGAAGCCAAAAAATTAACTTCGTCCAATTAATCCAGAACTTTTCAAAAATTTTAAAGGCTTAGGATTGGTATAGGAAATGAGCCTTACACGTTTTTCAAGAATTTTTGCAAAGGGTTGTTTTTGAAACAGCGTCATTTAAATTTTACCTAAAAATTACCTGGTTAATCTTAGGCCCTTTATATTAAAGTATTTCTAATAATATGTCAGGGGGTATGGAAATGGTCCTTTTTGAAAGGGCAGGAAGGAAAAACACCTTAAAGACCCTGGAATCGGCCTTTGATTGTGCAAAAAAGTTTAATATTCCACGTATTGTGGTGGCCTCCACTTATGGAGATACGGCCCTTAAGGCCGTTGAACTCATGGAAGAAAAGGGAATTGACTGGTGCAGGCTCGTAGTTATTACCCACAATTTTGGCTTTAAGGGAGAGCCTGGCCTTGAAATGACCCATGAGACAAGAAAGATTCTCCTTGAAAAGGGAGCCGTGGTGCACACTGGCACCATGCCCTTCAGGACCATAGGGACCGCGATAAGGGAGACCATGGGTTATTCACAACAGGACTTGATTGCCAACACCCTAAGGCTCTTGGGTCAGGGAGTAAAAGTGTGTGTGGAGATAGCACTTATGGCCTTTGATGCCGGCTTGATTGATCAGCAAGACATAGTTACCGTTGCAGGCACGGGAAGGGGCGCAGACACAGCATGTGTCATAAGTCCTGCCCCATCCAACAGGCTGTTTAATCTGAAAATAAGGCAGATAGTGGCAAAGCCCTTTGACTGGTAAGGGGAAGTGACATCTGTTTAGGAATCACTTATGACAAAGGAAGGAATAAAGGTAATAAGCCAGAACCGAAAGGCCAGGCACGAGTATCATATAGTTGATACCCTGGAAGCAGGTATCGTACTTTTGGGGCCAGAGGTGAAATCCATTCGGGATGGAAGAATCAATATAAAGGACGGCTATGTAGAAATAAGAGATGGAGAGGCATGGCTTCAAAACGTACACATCTCGCCCTATCCCTTTGCAACAAATACTGCGCGGCCCGACCCCTTGAGGCCAAGAAAGCTCCTTCTTCACAAACAGGAGATCAAGCGGCTTGCTGGCAAGGTAAAGGAAAGAGGTTTTACCCTCATTCCCCTCAGGGTCTACCTTTCTAGGGGCAAGGTAAAAGTGGAGATAGCCCTCGCCAAGGGCAAGAAGCTCTATGACAAGAGGGAGGCCCTTAAGCGAAAGACCTTGGACAGGGAATTTGAAAAGAGGTTCAAGATCCGTTAGCTAAAAAGAGTTTAAAGAAAAGGGCCTGCGATAGGCCCTTTTTTTGTGTGTACCTCGACTTTAATCCCTAAAAGTCTATTTGGCTCCTGAGCCCCCAAATGTAGATATCATCCATCCTGGAGTTTCCGCCTCCGTTTTGTATCCACTGAAAATCTCCGGAAAGTGCAAATCGGTTAACCACCATAAAGCGGTAGTATGCCTCTATGTATTTCTCATTTGCAGTGTGGCTGTGGGTCTTTTCGTAGTCGTCAGATAAAAGGGTCTGGGCAAATCCGAATCCAAAGGCATCTCCGCCCCGGTTCCAAAGGCCGCCGTCAAGCTGAAAGCCAACGGACCAGCTCCTGTCCACAGGGATTATTTCCCATTTATCATCGTCACCGTTCCACCTCACCCTGTCATCAGACAGCGTCTGGCTGTATCTGGCAAAGCCTGTAAGCCCAGGCACTATCTCCTGGTCAAAGGAAAGCCCCCAGCCATAAAGGGAGTTGTCTGCATACCTGTGGCCTGCCTCATGGCTCAGGTCAGGAAGTTTTTGAAGCTCGTCTGCCTTCATGTAGCGTCTTTTGTCAAGCCAGCTGTAGAATCTGTAGTTGCCGTTTTTGCCAAAAAGCCCTGGCATTATATTAACTTGCCCAATGATCATTCCCTCATCAAAGGGGTCGGTCCATACAGAGTCATCTCCGTGCTCTGCTACACCAGCCCCTATTATCTTGAATTCTACCAAGTCAACTGGTCTGGCCCTCAACATGAATGCCGGGCAGTAAAAGCTGTCCGGTTCAGGAATGTTTACACCCATGCTTTTTGTAAAAATGTTTGAAAGAAACTGCGTGGTCTCGTCTCCTGCCGCCTCGTTTTCGTCAAAAAGAACGCTGATGTCCATCTTTCCGGCATCAAAGCCGAACCTGTCATCCATGAATGAGAACTCGTAGAAGGCCTCAGAGATGGTAAGGGCTGCCTGGTCAAGGCCAATGGTTGTTTTGTAGGCATCGTAGTTGGGCACGCTGAAGCTCGGCACATCGTTATTCAGCCCGTCTCCGTCTCCGCCTTCGA
>JALWYS010000107.1 GCA_027003115.1 Deltaproteobacteria bacterium
GACTTTTTAGATGAGCTTCCATCGTACTTAGTTATATTGATCCCAAGCTCCAGTGCGCGGGCCTTGGAAACAGGCATAAGACTCATAAAAAACATTATACATGCTGCAAGAACGACACTCATAAAAGGTTTCATAAGAAAGGATCTCCTGTTTTTTTATCTTGTGACTCATTAGTAGTGCTCATTCCGTGCCATAATTTTTGAATTTTCTTTTAAATTTTGGGTAAAAGACGCGTGTTCTTACAGCTACCAAGGAAAAGATGGAAAAACTTTTGGTTAGTGTGGGTAAAAAGGCGGCTTTGTGGAAAAACTTTTCCTGATTCTAAATGAAAAAAAGGGCGCAACGTTGATTATTACGCCCCTTGAAAGGTAAACTAGTGGGTGGAGCTTCCATCGGGCCTTTTAAAAACTATCCCTTCTTCTGGAATCCTTTTCCAGCGAAGTTTTACAGGATGGGGCCTTGCATGCCAGATATCCTGGCAATACTCTCTTATGGACCTATCAGAGGAGAACCTGCCCATGCGGGCCGTATTTAAAATGGACATGCGCGTCCAGCGCTCTTTGTCCCTGTAGGCCCTACCCACTTCGTCCTGGCAGTCAACATAGGAGCGGTAATCGGCAAGAAGCATATATTCGTCACGAAAAAGAAGGGAGTCCACAAGGGGCCTGAAAAGCTCCCTGTCGCCTCCTGAAAAGAAGCCCGAGCCAATGAGATCAAGGGCAGCGCGAAGCTCTTCATCCTTATGATAGTAATCCATGGGGTCGTAACCAGAGGATTTGAGTTCCATGACCTCGTCAACAGTTAGGCCAAAAAGGAAAAAGTTTTCAGGCCCCACCTCCTCCCTTATCTCCACGTTTGCACCGTCCAGGGTCCCAATGGTCAAGGCCCCGTTCATGGAAAACTTCATGTTTCCAGTGCCTGAGGCCTCCTTGCCTGCCAGGGAAATCTGCTCGGAAAGGTCTGCCATGGGATACACCGTGTGTCCAACCTTCACGTTGTAGTTGGGGATGAAAAACACCTTCAGCCTGTCCCTGACGTCCGGGTCGTTGTTTATGACCTCTGCCACAGAGTTAATGAGCTTGATTATAAGCTTTGCCATGTAGTAGCCAGGCGCAGCCTTGCCTCCAAATACAAAGGATCGCGGGGTTATTTCAATGTCTGGCTGGTTCTTTATCCGGTTGTAAAGGGTGACAATGTGAAGGACGTTCAGGTGCTGTCTCTTGTACTCATGAATGCGCTTGACCTGAACGTCAAAGAGGGATGAAGGGTCCACCTTGATGCCCATCTCAGCCGCCCTTTGTGCCACCTCCTGCTTGTTGGCCTCCTGTACCTTTTGCCATTCCTGCCTGAAGGAGGCATCCTCTGAAAGATTCTCAAGGCCTCTGAGCTCCTCCAGATCAGTGAGCCAACTGTTGCCTATGGCATCTGTTATAAGCCTTGAAAGGCGGGGGTTTGCAACACCGATCCAGCGCCGCGGGGTCACGCCGTTGGTAACGTTTCTTATCTTCCCGGGCCACATTTCATCAAAGTCCCTGAGGGTGTGGGTTTTAAGAAGGTCTGTGTGTATGCGGGCTACCCCATTTATGGCATGGCTTCCAATACAGGCAAGGTTTGCCATGCGAACAAACTTTTCGCCCTCTTCATCAATTATGGACATGCGGCGGAGACGCTCTGTCTCCCCTGGGAACCTTTTTGAAACGTGGTCCATGAACCTGCGGTTCACCTCGAAGATGATCTCCATGTGCCTGGGAAGCAGGCTTGAGAAAAGCGGCAAGGGCCATTTCTCCATTGCCTCTGGCAGCAGGGTGTGGTTGGTGTAGGAAAGGGTGGCTGTGGTGATCTCCCATGCCCTATCCCAGCCGTAGGCGTGTTCGTCCATTAGAAGGCGCATGAGTTCGGGAACAGCAACGGCAGGGTGGGTGTCGTTTAGCTGGGCTGCAAAGCCTTCAGGCAGCTCGTCGAGGTTGTCATGCTTCATAAGATGAATACGGATCATATCCTGCAGGGAGGCGGATACGAAGAAGAACTGCTGCTCGAGCCTGAGCCTTTTTCCTGCGCACTGCTGGTCACTTGGATAAAGGACCTTTGAAATGTTTTCTGCCTTTATTTTCTCTTCCACAGCGCCAAAGTAGTCACCGGTGTTGAACTCCTCGAAATCAAAGGAATCCACTGCCTCTGCGCTCCAAAGCCTAAGCAGGTTTACATTGTTTACCTTGTAACCCGGGATGGGTGTATCATAGGCCACTGCATTTACCATTCGGGCAGGCAGCCAGCGCATACGCAGGCGTCCCTTTTCGTCCCTGTAGCTTTCTGTGCGCCCTCCAAGGCCTATTTCGTAGGAGATGTCGGGCTTTTTTATCTCCCAAGGGTTGCCGTAATGGAGCCACTTGTCGCTAAGCTCCTTCTGCCAGCCGTCCTCTATTACCTGGTGAAACATGCCGTGCTCGTAACGGATGCCGTAACCTATGGCCGGGACCTGGGTAGTTGAAAGGGAGTCCATGTAACAGGCTGCAAGCCTTCCAAGACCGCCGTTTCCAAGGCCAGGTTCCACCTCGTGCTCAATAATCTGCCGAATGTCAAGGCCGGTTTCCGAAAGGGCCTGGGCTACATCGTCATAGAGCCCCAGACAAAGAAGGTTATTGTGAAGGTGCGGCCCAAGGAGAAACTCTGCCGAAAGGTAGCAGACGATCTTGACTGGCTCCCTTAAAAGGCCCTCAATGGAGTTTATGAAAAGGTGCTGCATCCTGTCCCGAACCGTGAGCGCCACGGCCATGTAATAATCGTTCGGGCTTGCGTTTTCTGGGGCCTTGCCCTGGTTGTAAAAAAGATTGTAGGCAAGGGCGCGCTTAAGCTCGTTGACCCGTTCCCTCCTTGACCCTTTCTGCTGACTTTTCGTGGTGTTCATTTTCAGATTCTCCTTAAAAGACCTCTTCAAAACGGCGTCTTTTGACAAACCGCTATGTTTTAGCCGCCAAAACGTTCACATACGGCTTGTTTTTCTCAGCCCTTTTTTGTCCTTTTGCCCTTAAGAGGCACTATCTCCAGGCGGTGATCCGTGTCTGGATTCACCATGGAAGGTCCTTCTGTTACCAGAGCGTATCTGCCAGTAAGTCTTAGTTCCCTGGCCATTTCCTTCACATGTTCCTTCCACCTTGTGGGCTTCTCCTTAAGCAACCAGGGGTAAACACCAAAGGAAAAGAGAAGCTCCTGATAGGTCCTTCGGCTCGTTGTGGGTGCAACTATCCAGCAGGGAAGCCTGAAGCGTGTAACCCGCCTTGCAGTGGCACCGGAGTCTGTGGGGCAGAAGACTGCCGCGGTTTCCATCCTTTCAACCATGTTGTCCACGCCAAGGGCAATCAGGTCAACAGGGCCTGTGCCGGCCTGTTTCGAGTGTTCCTCCAAAAGTCGTCTGAAATGACCCCTTTCAATGAAGGGCTCTGTCTCCCTGGCAATGCTGGAAAGCGTTTTCACAGCCTCAACAGGATACTCGCCCATGGCAGACTCTTCTGAGAGCATGACCGCATCTGTTCCGTCAAGGATTGCGTTTGCAACGTCTGTGGCCTCAGCCCTGGTGGGCCTTCTGCTATGTGTCATGGATTGAAGCATCTGGGTTGCGGTAATTACCGGCCTCCCCCAGATGTTTCCCTTTCTTGTAATGAATTTCTGGGCTATTGCTATCCGTTCTATGGGTATCTCAACGCCCAAGTCTCCACGGGCCACCATTATGCCGTCTGAAACACGGATTATCTCGTCTATGACCCCGACAACGACGAAGCGCTCAATTTTTGCAATAACAAAGGGATCATAGCCAAGCCTCCTGGCAGCACGCCTCAACCTCTTTATATCGTCCGGGCTCCCCACAAAGGATTGGCTTACCGCTTCCACCCCATGTTCAAGGGCAAATTTCATGCATTCGTGGTCGTGCCTGGTAAAGGCGCTTTTGCCTAGCTTTATACCCGGAATGTTTAGGCCCTTTCTGGATCTTAGCTCACCGCCAACCACCACACTGCACCTGATTTCCGTGCCCGTGGTCTCCTGGACCTTAAGTTGAATAAGGCCGTCATTCAGGAAAAGAATGTCCCCCCTTTTGACAACCCGGGGAAGCTCCTTCATGGATATGGACACAATCTCCTGGTTTCCAACCACCTTCCTGGTTGTAAGGGTAAGGGTGGCCCCTTTTCTAAGAAGCACCGGCTCGGTCTCAAACTCGCCTATTCTCATCTTTGGGCCTGGAAGATCTGCCATGATCGCAACAGGCCTTCCTGTGTCGGCCGAGGCCTTTCGCACCCTTTTTATGACCTTGGCATGATAATCAAAATCCCCGTGGGAGAAGTTCAAACGGGCAACATTCATGCCTGCCCGAAGCATACGCTTAAGCGTGTTCAGTGAATCTGAAGCAGGCCCAATGGTGCAAACAATCTTTGTCTTGTTGGGGAAAAGTCTCTTACCCATTGTCCGTGAAACCCTTATTAGATGAACTGACCTGACCCGAGCGTTTTGCCATGTGAACCTTAAACTACCCACCTGCCTTTGGCTGAAATCCACATTCAGATTATCATCCTTTGTTCTTAAGTGCCAGAAACTGTTTCTCCTTTGCACAAAAAAAGACCAGGGGCCTTTGGCCTCCTGGTCCTGTTCGTTGTTTTTCTTTGATGTTTACAAGTAAATGGGGTTTTAAAAAACCGTAAGGCGGATGGTTTTTTTGTTGTTTGCCCTATTTACGTCTTTTACTCTGTGTTCCGGATCTGCTTCTGCATAGGCATTAAATGAACCCAAAAATATTTTGTATTTAAAAGTGAAAGTCACGTGGCAAGATCTGTTTGGAGCAAGGCCTGGACAACTTTTAACAGAATCCACCCATGTGCCCTGTGCCGTTCCTGCTGGCCAGTCGTGAGCCCTGTGGAAATGGACATTGAAGGGACCGCTTGCCATATTCCCCACATTTGTAACTATCACTTCTATGTTGAAATTCTGGTACCAATGCCTGCGCTTATGGGGCGTAATTATATTTACCGCCAGGTCTGGACCGCCAGCTTTTACCCGAACCTGTAATATCCTCGGAACGAGGTTGTTGTGAGTATTACTTTCACTGGTTCTGGCCGGCATATTCACCCCGCCACTCAATGTGTACATTCCGGGCTTGAGGGGGGTATATTCGTATTTAACAGTGGTCTGCTGGTTAGGTCCCAGAAAGGGCACGGGAACCTCAGGATGTTCAAAAACATCGCGACTACCAGGTATGTCTCCAGTGATGTCAAAACGCATGAAGGTCTTGGCCCCGGATTCACCAAAATTCTTAATAGTGGCATAAATGGTCATCTTATCGCGGGCCCGAATGTTTGAGGAGGGTTTGATGTAGAAATCCGTCACCCTGAAATCTGGCAGATTCAAAATACGAAACGCTTTAGTAAGAGAGTTATTATGCTCGTTTTCTTCGTCCACAAGGTTTGCCGGGTCAACAGTGCACGAAACTA
>JALWYS010000108.1 GCA_027003115.1 Deltaproteobacteria bacterium
CATCAGAAGAAGTGGGCTTACATCCCTGCCCGAACTTCTAAGGATGGTTCCAGGGCTCCAGGTGGCCAACATTGATGGAAATAAGTGGGCCATAACCGCAAGAGGTTTCAACTCATGGTATTCAGACAAACTTCTAGTTCTCATGGATGGCCGGAGCATTTACACGCCACTTTTTTCTGGCGTTAACTGGAATATGCAGGATACCCTTCTTGACGATATCGACCGGATTGAGGTCATACGTGGGCCGGGCGCTACCCTTTGGGGGGCTAATGCAGTAAATGGGGTTATAAATATCATAACCAAAAAGGCCCAAGATACACAAGGAACACTGGTTAATACAGGCGGTGGCAACATCGAACAGGGTTTTGTAGAGGCAAGATATGGCGGTTCAATTGGCGAAAAGGGCTGGTACAGGGTGTATGCCAAGTACTTTAACAGGTCCTCATTTGAAACTAGAGATGGACATGACGCCAGTGACGACTGGGAGATGGGACGAGCCGGTTTTAGAATGGACTTTTACCCGGGCCTTAATAGCAAATTAACACTGGAAGGGGACATATTTGTTGGACAGTCCTCTACATTCCTGGCATTTACTCCCCCTGGCAAAAGCGTTCCATTTGATGAAATATCGGAAGACCAAAATGGCGGTGACATAATTGGAAGCTTCAGACACCACTTTTCTGAAACCTCAGACCTGAAAATCCAGTTTTACTTTGACAGGACCCACAGGTACAACCCCTATATCAAGGAGACCAGAAACAATTTTGACATTGATATTCAGCACTCTTTTGTCGCCTTTAAAAGGCATCACATAATATGGGGGCTTGAGTACCGGCTGACTCATGACAACCTGCCAAAGACATCAGTTTTTTTATTTGACCCTGAAAGCCGCACAGACAATCTATTTTCTGGCTTTTTACAGGATCGGATTTCTATAATAGATAAAAAACTGGATATTACATTTGGTACCAAGCTTGAACATAATGATTACAGCGGATTCGAAATTCAGCCAAGTATCAGAATACGTTAC
Source organism: Deltaproteobacteria bacterium (assembly GCA_027003115.1). Taxonomy (GTDB): domain Bacteria; phylum Desulfobacterota; class Dissulfuribacteria; order Dissulfuribacterales; family QOAL01; genus JAADCZ01. Next base: position 1,031 of record JALWYS010000108.1, read on the forward strand.
AAGCCCACTACCCACCAACTGCTCTGGGCAGCCTTGTCAAGAGCTGTAAGAACTCCTTCTAGAGCTGACCACGACATGAATTTTACACTGAATTCCTTTAATATTGGTCATGTTCAATATATCATGCTGATAAGGGGAAATGATAATTTCGAGTCTGAAAAACTCATGGCCTACGAGGCAGGGTACCGGTTTGTTCCTGGAAAACGTTACTCCTTTGACCTTGCTCTTTTTTATAACGTCTATAGAGACCTCCGCACGAACAGGATCGGGAAACCGACACAAATTCCATCCCTTTTTGCTTCTCCAAATATCAATATCATTCCCCTTAACATAGTAAACCAGTATCATGAAGATGGTTACGGTTTTGAAATTTCAAGCCAGATAGGCATAACTGACTGGTGGAAGCTCAGCCTTTCCTATTCCTGGTTAAAACTTCGTCTCCATACCTCCAAAGAGGTTAATGACATAGAATTAAAAGAAGACAACATTCCCAGAAACCAACTGGCAATAAGAAGCTACATGGACCTGCCTGCCAATATCCAGTTTGATGCCATGCTATTTTACGTAGATGCCTTAGATGGCCTTGACGTTCCAAGTTATACAAGGCTCGATGTACGATTGGGCTGGAATCCGACCAAAAACCTTTCTTTTAGCCTCAAGTTGCAGAATCTGTTAGATAATCGGCATCCGGAATTTGGAAGCATTGGGGCACTCAGGGCATCTGAAGTGCCACGAAGTTTTTATGGAAAGCTGACGTGGCAATTTTAGGCCGGTTTCAAGAATTTTTAGGCCAGGAAGGCACTGGCGTATTGAAAAAAGGACTGTTTTTGCCCCTTGTTCTAATATTGGAGCTTTTGCCATTTCTGGCCTATGCTTCATTTAAACCTGTTGAGATTAAGGCTGCCTATCTCTACAACCTCGCAAATTTTGTGCACTGGCCAGAATCACCAGTTCAAAATGAGGCCTTTGTAATAGCTGTACTTGGAAATCCATTGCTTGCCAGAAACCTATCCCTGTTAACTAGAGGAGAAAAACTGGACGGAAGAAACATAGTAGTTAAGTCAATTGATTCAATTGAAGAAATCAAAAGTTGTCAGATACTTTTTGTGGACCATTCCAAAGAGAAGGTAGTATCCAAAAGCGTGCTCCAAAAACTGGCTCTAAAACATACGCTTACCGTGGGAAACAGCATGGAATTCCTTCGAAAAGGAGCCATGGTCGGACTTGTCCTTACGGGCAAGCGCATACTCATTGCCATAAATACAGGGCTAGCCAAAAAAGTAGGAATATCCTTTAGCTCCAAACTATTAAAAGTTGCACGTACTTACTGAGAACGAAAAACAGATGAATTTTTTTAGAGACCTTTCACTCAAAAATAAGCTTACAATGATTATCCTGGCCACCTCAGGCCTTATGATAATTATTATTGCAGCTTTTTTCCTTGTAAATGAGGCTGTATCAATTAGAAGGGCAGTATTTCATAACCTATCTGCAATAGCCGGCATTACAGCAAGAAATAGTACTGCTGCGCTCAGCTTTGACGATAATGAAACTGCGCAGGAGCTTCTGGATGCACTCAAGGTTGAACCCCATATACTGGCTGCTGCCTTGTATAAAAAAAACGGCAGGGTATTTGCCAAACTCTCCCTTGACGAAAGGCATGTGCTGCCCGATTACTTGAATATGGATTCTCTTTTTAAAGGAAATCCTGTTGCCCCGGATCTATTTATCTACCCAGGAGACACCGATTCCGTAATAACCAGCAACCTCGATGTTGTAGCCCCAGTCCGACTTAGAGGGAAAATTATTGGAGCGGTCTTTATCCGTGTTGACCAGAGCTGGATTTACCATCAGTTGTGGATGTTCACTCTTACTGTGTTGTGCGTTGTGATAGGACTCATAGGCATCTCCTATTTTATCTCTTCAAAGCTTCAACGCATTGTCTCAGAGCCAATTGAAAAACTCGCTTCGTCCATGGAGAGAGTAAGAAACAGACAGGACTATTCCATAAGAGTCAGTGGCAATGAATCCATTGACGAACTTGGAATGCTCATGCGGGGATTTAACGAAATGCTGGAGCAAATACAGGAGCAAGACAGAAGGCTACAAAAAAACAAACAGCAGCTTGAAAGACAAGTGGCCCTTCGAACCGAGGCATTGAAGTTAAGTGAGTCACAAAAAAGAGAACTTTTACTTCAGAAGAAGATCCAGTCTGCTTACAGCGACCTAGTAAGCCGCATGAATTCCATAGATATAGACGACATACTGCAAAAGTGCCTGAGCAGTATGGCCGAGGTTTCCGGTGCTGCATGGGGAGCTGTTTATCTTTGGGATGATAGTACAAAAAAACATATCTCAATCCCCAGGAAGGAATATATAGGCCCTGAATTGGAGCAGTGTAAGTTTGATAAACCCTCATGCATTGATGGACTTCACGATATTTCGACAAAGAAATCAAGGCAGGTCCAGGAAAATGGCACTTTTATTATGGAAGAGATAGACCAAGACCCAAAACGCGGAATTTTCAAGCCATTTACCTTGCTAGTCTTTCCCTTAGAATTTCAGGAAAAAGCAATAGGTTCCCTTGTCCTTGCAACTAACTCCAGACCTAATGACTATACACTTTCTTTTCTTCATAACTCCACCAGACAGCTCGGCGTTGCCCTCCATAACGCAATGACCTTCGAGGATCTCTTGAAAAAGTCGGCAGAGCTCGAGGAGAGCAATATGGAGCTTCAAAGGGCATCCAGAATGAAAAGCAATTTCCTGGCTAACATGAGCCATGAGCTGCGCACGCCGCTCAATGCCATAATCGGCTTTTCAGAGCTCTTGTTAGACCAGCATTTTGGCGAGTTGAACGACGTACAGAAGGACTACCTCACTGACGTACTTACCAGTGGTCGCCACCTGCTTGACCTTATAAATGACATCCTCGATCTTTCAAAGATAGAGGCCGGCAAGGCAGAGGTCATCCTGGAAGACGTGGTTATAAAGGATATACTGGAATCGGGTTTCACAATGATCCGTCACAAGGCCTTCAAGCACAACATAACCCTTGACCTTGACCTAGACGACAACGTCCCGGACACCGTAAAAGCTGACGAACAAAAGCTTAAACAGATTATCTATAACCTTGTCTCAAACGCGGTAAAGTTCACCCCGGACAACGGCACCATAAGGCTTTCGGCAAGTGTCATCGAAAGGGCAGTTCTTCCCTGGTTGATTCCGGAACGTTTCAGGAAGGAAGAGCTGGAAAAACAGGGACACCCCAAAGACAGGTTTCTTTTAATTTCTGTAGAAGATACCGGAATAGGAATAGACGAGGAACACATAGATAAAATATTCGACGCCTTTGAACAGGTGGACTCCTCAAGGTCCAAGAAATACAAGGGCACGGGCCTTGGCCTTTCACTTTGCAAGAACCTTGTTGAATTGCACGGCGGGGTAATATGGGTAAAAAGCAAGCCGGGTGAGGGAAGCACCTTTTCCTTTGTCATTCCGCTGGACAGCAATAACGAGTAGTTAAACTGCGCCCAATGTGCCCGTTTCTGCAGTAAACCAAGGCACCTTAGTAAAACCGGCACTTAAATTGCAGTATTTTGAATAACTAGATATTCTCCGGGAATAATGTTTAAAAAATTAAAAAAGACGAAAAAATTTTTCCTTCTTTTATTAACCCTTCAGGCCCTGGCCCTGCTTTTTCTTTCAGGAAGCGCCCTCGCCCTTGAAGGAACGGTAAGGGTCTTTCTTGTTGACGCCATTACCGGGGCGCCGATTACAAACACAAAAGTCGTTGCAAAAGAGGTCCTTTCAGGGGGCAAGACAAAGTGGGCAAAAAGCGGGATAACCGATGAAAAGGGGCTTGTTGTCTTTGACCTTGAAGGGCTTGGTGAAGGGCGATCCTATCTCTTTTCTTCAAGGGTCTTTAATAACGTCACCTCCTACAGCCAGAAGGTTTCTGCCCCTGGGAACATCACATTCAGGGTTGGGCGCCTTAAGGTAGAAGTGAGAAACGGGGCGGATGGAAACATACTTTCAGGCTACAAGGTAACCCTCAAGGAGGTCCTTAAAGACGGAAAACTCCGCTGGGTAAGTTCTGGAAAAACGGATGAAAACGGCGTTATACGCTTTGATCCAGAAGGACTGGGCTCTGGGAAGACCTATCTCCTTGCGGCAAAGAGCCCCCAGGACGGCTCCTACAAGTATTCAGATACCATTTCCACTGAGGGGACTTTTACCTTCAACGTGGGTAACAAGCCCCTTGTGGTAAGCGTCACCAATGGTCTTACGAAAGAGCCTCTTCAAGGCCTTAAGGTGACGGCAGTAAGGATATTAACAAACGGCAAGAAGAAATGGGTTTCAAGTCACAAAACCGATGAAAACGGAACCGTGGTCTTTGACC